>JBAYWK010000002.1:0-145215 GCA_041674105.1 Minisyncoccota bacterium
ACAAATGCAATAGTCGTGCCTATATCTATAAATACTTTTTATAACATTTCATTTTGGGATTATTTCACAAGGAAAAAGAAGGTGATTATAAAAGTTGGAATTCCAATGTTAAAATCTCAACTATTTAATACAAATGAGCCTAACGTAGAAGATTTTCGTGGAGCTTCCCAAAAGGTTTTAGACAAGATAGGCGAGGAGATGAACTAATTTAAAATTTTTATTGTATAATTAAAATAATGATTTTTATGCTGCATATCTTTCAAGATTTATTTACTCAAATAAAAGGTAGATTTTCAAAAAACAATAAAAGAAATTATAAGTTTGCTTTTTTAGTGCACTCTAGAAATTACAAGGATATTTTTAGAAAATTTCCTTTTCTAAAGAGGGTTCCAAAACCTCTCATACTTTTTTTTATGAAGCATCTTTGGCCGATATCTTTGTCTAAAGTCACTGGAGTAAAATCGAGTAGAAATGGTATGGCGATGGAAGGATATGTTCTTGGTATAACGATGACAGCTGATCAGATGTTAAACAACAGGTCATATGCCTTGAAAAAAATAAGGCAAGCTTTATATTTGGCTAGAGGCAAGGGTGTCAATATGATAGGTCTGGGAGGTCTAACCTCTTCTTTATCAAAAGGGGGTTTGGACTTACTTGATATAGATATAAACATAACTACAGGGCATGCTTACACAGCATATAATGTTTGTCAGAATTTGTTCAAGATGACAGAAACAATAGACGTTCCAAAAGAAAAGTTGAAAGTTTCAATTGTCGGAGCCGCTGGGTCGGTCGGCTCAATTTCTAGTCTACTCGTAGGTAGGGAAGGGTATGGCACATTGGTGCTTATAGATTTAAAAAGGAAGCATACAGTATTTGAGGGATTATATAAAAAAATAAAAGATCTAAACCCAAATATAGAAATTGTTGTTTCTGATAATATGAAAGACATAAAAGGGTCAGATTTTATAATAACGGCCACAAATACATCTGAAGCTTTAGTCACTACTGATTTGGTTGAAGACGGAATGATATTGATAGATGATGCACAACCTTCAGATATACATCCTGATGTTTTAAAAATGGAAAATGTTTTGGTTTTGGAGGCTGGAGTTGTAAATACACCAGAAATAAATAGTAATTTTAATTATGGTCTAAAGAATAGAACTGATAATTTCTGTTGTATGGCAGAATTACTTATACTAGCCAGTTTTGAATGGAGAAGTAATTATGTGATAAATAGAGCCACATTAGATCACATAGATTTAATATCAGATATGGGAAAAAAGTTGAATTTTGATTTAGCATCATTTCAAAACTTTATGGAATCAATATCTCATGATAAAATTGAAAGAATAAAAGATATCCTTAGAAAAAAACATGGATTTTAATTTTGATGTCATCAATATAATAATTCTCGTTGTGATTGTCTTGAATCTATCATTGGGTATTTTTGTTTTTCTAACAAAAAGAGAAAGTCGTATCAACCAATCATTTTTCGTATTTTTGATTTCAGCTACTTTTTGGTGTGCTTCAATGTTCTTGTTTAGGGGACTCTCACATACCAATTTGGCGGTTGTCCTCTCTAGGATCCTATACGTCAGTGCAGCACTGATTCCTTTCACTTTTATATATTTCATAAATATTTTTCCAAAGAAACAATATAATCTTCCATACATATTTAATTTCTTGTTGCCTATACCGATGCTTATTGTTATTTTTATTTCAATATATCCTTATGCATTGATAAACGGTGTTATGCATATATCTGGAAAAGAACCGATAATATTGTTTAACTCCTCTTATCATACTGTTTATGCGTTGTATATACTTTCATATTTTTCTATCTGTTATTTTCTCTTATTTACAAAGTATTTAAATTTTAAAGGAGTAGAAAAAGAACAAATAAGATATATTATAATAGGAACCTTACTTTCTACTTTGATAGGTGTGGGTACAAATCTATTGATGCCTTATTTCAATGATTTTAGACTCAACTGGCTGGGTCAAGTTGGTATAATAGCTATGATTGGCTCTATATCCTTTTCTGTCATCAGGCACAGATTATTCAATCTAAAGATAGTGGCCACTCAGTATATCGTCTTTTTACTGTGTACATCACTGTTTGTGAGAAGTTTATTGTCTTCAAGTAGTTCAGACCTTACTATCAACATAATATTTTTGCTGATAATGATTTTTATAGGAGTTTTACTTATAAAAAGTGTTATTCAAGAAGTTAGACAAAAAGAAAAGCTACAAGTAATCACTTTAGATTTGGAGAAAATAAACGGAGAACTTGAAAATGCAAATGAAAAATTACACGAATTAGATAAACTTAAATCAGAATTTCTTTCACTAGCAACACACCAAATTAGAGCTCCTTTAACTGCAATAAAAGGTTATGCTTCTCTTATTCTAGAGGGTGATTATGGCGAGACTAGTAACTTCACAAAGAAAGCTGTCCAGACAATTTTTGATTCAACTGAAAATCTTGTTGTGATAGTAAATGATTTCCTAGATATATCTAGGATAGAACAAGGAAGGATGAAATATGAAAAAGAGGTATTTGATACAGTTTCTTTGGTTAAAGAATCTGTTGACCAATTGAAGCCTAATATAGAGAAGGCTGATCTTTCAATAAAAATAAACTATGATGATACCAAGGAATACAAAATAGAAGCAGATAAAGGAAAAATGAGACAAATAATTGAAAATATTATAGATAATTCTATTAAATATACATTAAAAGGAGGAATAGAAATCTCCATCTTATCTAGGGATGATATGATTAGGATTGAATGTAAGGATACGGGTATAGGTATAGATGAAGATGATATAAAAAAGTTATTTTCAAAGTTTGTTCGTGCAAAAGATGCAAATAAAACCAATGTAATAGGCACAGGACTTGGACTTTATGTTGCTAAACAAATGGTTGAAGCTCAAGGAGGTAAAGTCTGGGCAGAATCAGAAGGGAAGGATAAAGGCTCAACTTTCATAATTGAATTACCTAAACAAAGCTAAAAATGTCACAAGAAAAAATTTGGGATAAGGAATATTCTAATCCGGTTTTTTTAACAAAAAAGAACGAACCACAAGCGGATGTTTTAAAATTTGTTAAATTTATCAAAAAAGAAAAAATTGATATTGAGAATTATAAGGTTTTAGACCTCGGTTCAGGTACTGGTAGAAATAGCTTTTACTTTGCAAAATTAGGTGCAGATGTTTCTGGTGTAGAAATCTCTAAAACTGCTATAGACTTAGCTAAAAAACAAGCGAATGATGAAAGTTTGCATATAAAATATATAAAGCAAAGTATGGGAGATTTGTTGCCGTTTGAACCAAATAGTTTTGATTTATTACTAGATGTTACATCTTCAAATTCTCTAAATGAAAAAGAAAGGGAAGTTTATCTATCTGAAACAAATAGAGTTTTGAAAAAGAATGGTTATTTTTTTACAAAAGCTTTGTGTAAAGAAGGGGATGAAAATGCTAAAAATCTTTTAAAAAATTTTCCTGGAAAAGAAAAAGATACTTATATAATGCCAGAGACAAAAATAATAGAGAGGGTTTGGGTCAAAGAAGATTTCATATCTACTTATCAAAAGTATTTTAATATTATTAAAATAGATAAAAAAACAAGCTATTCAAAAATAAATAATCGGTCATATAAAAGAAATTTTTGGATCGCGTATATGAAAAAATAGATTATTCCCATATTTTGTGAAGTCTGTTAAAATATCTTTATGACTAAAAAAATCTTACTTTCAGGGGTAAAGCCGACAGGTAGACCACATATAGGAAACTATTTTGGGGCAATGAAGCAATTTGTGGATATGCAAAATGATTATACTTGTATGTATATGATAGCCGACTACCATGCTCTAAATTTTATACAAGACAAGAAAGAAATGTCTCAAGGAATTATAGACCTCACTTTAGATTATTTAGCTTTAGGTTTAGATCCTCAAAAGTCTACTATTTTTAAACAATCAGATGTTTCTGAACAGACAGAGCTTTCTTGGATTTTTGACACTATTACAACAATGTCGTATTTGGAAAGAGCACATGCTTTTAAAGATGCTTCGGCAAAAGGAAAAGAAATATCTGTAGGCACATTCAACTATCCAATGCTTATGGCTGCGGATATTTTACTTTATGATACAGATGTCGTCCCTGTTGGACAGGATCAAAAACAGCATGTTGAGTATGCTAGAGATACGGCAGAAAAATTTAATAGAATTTATGGCGATACTTTCAAATTGCCAGAAGCTAAAATTCTAGAAGGAGTAGCTACTGTCCCGGGTATTGATGGACAAAAAATGTCAAAAAGTTATGGGAATACTATAGGACTCTTTGCTACAAAAGAAGAGATAACGAAAGCTGTTATGTCTATTCCTACTGACTCCAAGGGGATAGAAGAGTCAAAAAACCCTGATGAAGACAATGTTTTTAAACTCCACAAACTTTTTGCAAAAGATGAAGAACTATTTCAAATAAGAGAAAGATATGAAAAAGGTGGAATAGGACACAAAGAATCAAAAGAAATTCTAATTTTAAATATAGAAAAATTCATCGCACCTCTCAGAGAAAAAAGAGACCATTTTACTCATGATATTGATTATGTTTTAGATATTTTGAAAGAAGGTGGTAAGATTGCTAAACAAAAAGCTGAGAAGAAAATGGACTTGGTCAGAGAAGCTGTCGGAGTTAAATTATACTAAAAAAACAAGCTTATTTCACTGTATATTTTATTATAAATCTGATAATATAGTTTTTATGAGTAAAAGAATCTATATAAAAGACCTCAAAAATTTTGTGGGTCAAGAGGTACTTATAAATGGCTGGGTAGATGTTAGGCGTGACCAAGGCAAGCTTGTCTTTATTGATATGAGAGATATGACAGGTAAAGTCCAGTGTGTAGTATTACCAAACCATACTGAGGCGATAGAACAAGCCAAGGAGGTAAGAACTGAATGGGTTTTGTCTATCAAAGGTCTTGTAAACAAAAGACCGGATAAAAATATAAAAGAAGATATTCTAAATGGGGATATAGAACTAGAAATATTAGATATAGAGGTTTTAAATAAATCAGAAACTATCCCTTTTGAGATAGATAAAGATACTAGAAATATTTCTGAAGATGTTAGATTGAAATACAGATATGTAGATTTGCGTTCAGATAGGATGCAAAAAAATGTAAGAAATAGACATAAAGTTATAAAATTTATTAGAGATTTTCTAGATAAAGAAGATTTTATAGAAATTGAAACACCTCTTTTGACAAAATCAACTCCCGAAGGTTCTCGCGATTATGTCGTACCAGCTAGACTTTATCCCGGTAATTTTTATGCCTTACCACAATCTCCTCAGCAATACAAACAACTCCTGATGACTGCTGGGATGGAAAAGTATTTTCAAATTGCTCGTTGTATGAGAGATGAAGATACAAGAGGGGACAGACAGCCCGAATTTACTCAACTAGATCTAGAAATGAGCTTCGTGGATAAGGAAGATGTTATGGATGTCAATGAGAAATTGATGATAGAGCTTGTTCAAAAAATCTATCCAGAAAAGAAAATACAACAAATACCTTTTCCTAGAATGACCTTTAAAGAAGCTATGGAAAAATATAATTCTGATAAGCCAGACCTAAGAGAAAATAAGGAAGATCCAAATCTTTTAGCTTTTTGCTGGGTGGTAGATTTTCCTTTTTTCGAAAAGACAGAAGAGGGAAGTTGGACATTTACACACAATCCTTTTTCAAAACCAAAAGACGAACATATGGAATGGCTTTTGAATAAAGAAAAAATAGAAGACATACTTACTACTCAATATGACCTTGCTTTAAATGGTTTTGAAATAGGAGGAGGAAGTATCAGAAATCACAGTCCAGAAGCTTTAGAGAAAGTTTTTGAAATTATGGGACATAAAATGGAGAATATAAAGAAAAATTTTGACCATATGCTGGAAGCTTTTTCTTTAGGAACTCCACCTCATGGAGGTATTGCTTGGGGGCTAGATAGACTTATGATGGTTCTTCAAAATGAACCAAACATTCGTGAAGTTATTACTTTTGCTAAAACAGGAGAAGGAAAAGATTTGATGATGAATTCTCCAGCAGAGATATCTAAAGAACAGTTAGACGAGTTAAATATTTCCTTAAATAAAAAATAAGAATATTTTGCTATAATTTTAATTGTGAATACAGATTCTTACACAGTAAAAACAGGAGTTTTCGAGGGTCCACTAGACACCCTCCTGTCTCTTATAGAAAAAAGAAAACTATTTATAAATGATATTTCTTTGGCTCAGGTTGCTGATGATTACATTGCTTATATAAAAAGTATAGAGGATTTTCCTATAGCTGACTCGGCTCATTTTATTTTGATAGCTTCCACATTAGTTTTAATAAAATCTAAATCTCTACTACCCAACCTTTCTCTATCAGAGGAAGAAGAAAAAAGTATAGATGATTTGGAAGCTCGTTTAGTAGAGTATCAAAAATATAAAAAATTGAGCGAAAATTTGTATAAAATATTCGGGAAAAGTTCTTTGTATATGAGGATGCCTTCAAAAAACACTAAAATCTTGTTTGTGCCGGATGACCGTATTTCTATAGCAAGAATATATGATAATATCAGGCGTATTATAATAGAGATTCCTAAGGTGGAAAATATTCCAAAAACTCTAGTTCAAAAGGTTGTTAGTTTGGAAGATATGATAGAAGATCTAACCGAGAGGATAAGTAGGAACTTCAAAATGAGTTTTAAAGATTTTTCTGGTATGGGGAAAAAAGAAAAAGTCTCGGTTATTGTAAGTTTTTTGGCTATGTTAGAATTAGTAAAACAGGGGATTATACAAGTTAAACAAGAAAATAATTGGGATGATATAGAAATAGAGACTAACACAGTAAGTATTCCAAGATATTAAAAAATACCAAAATGGAACCAGATTCAAAATTAATTTTAAAAAAAATAGAAGCCGTATTATTTTATCTTTCAGAACCAATCTCTCATAAAAGATTGTCTGAAATTTTAGATATAAATATGGAAAATCTAAAAATTCATATAGAAGAACTGAAAAAAATATTCGTAGATAGGGGAGTTAGCCTGATTGATTTTAAGGAAGAAATCTTTTTGACAACCTCAAGGGAAACTTCGGATTGTATAGATTTACTGATACAAGATGAACAAAAAAGAGATATAGGTAAAGCTGGTATAGAAACTTTATCTATAATAGCTTACAAAGGAAATGTAACCAGAAAAGAGATTGAATACATAAGAGGAGTGAACTCTCAGTTTGCTTTGAGAGGATTACTTATAAGAGGACTGATAGATAAAAAATCAGCGCCTTATGATGAGAGAGCTATGGTCTACAGTATAACCACAGAAGCTTTAATGCATCTAGGTATAAAAAATATAGAAGAATTGCCAGAGTATGATACAGTAAATAAACAATTGGATGTTTCAAATATAGAAGATAAAGACCATGAATAGACAATATGAGTGAAAACGAACAAAACTTAAATCAAGAGAAATTACCTTTAAAACTTATAGTTTTGAATGCTTTTTTAATACTATCTATTATTTTCTTATTTTTTCTTATATATGGAAAGATAAAAAGTTCTGAAGCCAAAAGCACTGAGATAGAGAACCAAGTAGTTTCTTCTCCTGCTTTTGATAAAGTTTCTAAATTATCTGCAAAGGCAGCTTATGTTTTGGATGTAGAAGGCAATAGAGTTTTATTTAGTAAAAACGAGACTTCTCAGTTGCCTTTGGCCTCACTAACAAAGCTTATGACAGCAGTGGTAGCAATGGATCTAGTACCCAAAAATTCCAAAATAACTATAAAAAATGAATTCCTACAAGAATTTGGAGATAGCGGACTCGTTGTAAATGAAGATTGGAAACTGAAAGATCTCTTAGATTTTTCTTTAGTGGCATCTTCAAATGACGGCTCTAGAGCTATAGCTTCTGTGGTAGGTTCATCTATACTACAAACAGAAGATTATGATTTAGGTAGAAAAGATTTTATTGAAAAAATGAATTTGAAAGCTAGAGAACTAGGTTTGACTAAGATGTATTTTATAAATGAAAGTGGTTTAGATATTAGTCAGTCTCAAGGAGGGGGATATGGTTCAGCAGAAGAAGTTGCCACATTACTTTCTTATATATTAAAAAATGAACCTGATATTGTTGAAGCTACAAAATACCCAGGCGGAACTTTTGAATCTTCTACTGCAACACATACAATTTCAAATACAAATTCAGAAGTCGGTTATATACCAGGACTTATGGCCTCTAAAACAGGGTATACAGATCTAGCTGGAGGAAACCTAGTTGTGGCCTTTGATGCTGGTATAGGAAGACCTGTCATCGTGGTTGTTCTGGGTTCTACAAGAGAAGAAAGGTTTTCTGATGTAAAGTCTTTGGTGGACGCTACGCTGGAATATTTCGTAACTGGTCAATAAAAATATGTGTGGAATAACTGGTATTTTGATAAAAGAGATTGATAAAGAAAAAGTCATCCAAGAAATGACTTCTGTTATTGTTCACAGAGGTCCAGATCAGGATGGTTTTTTTGTAGATGGAGATGTCGGGCTAGGAATGAGAAGACTTTCTATAATAGATCTCTCTACAGGTAAACAGCCGATATTTTCTGAAGACAAAAACCTATGTATTTTTTTTAATGGAGAAATATATAACTATAAAGAACTAAGAGAAGATTTGGTCAAAGAAGGAGTTCTGTTTTCTACCCAGACCGATACAGAGGTCATTTTGCATATGTATCGTCTATATGGTGAATCTATGCTAACAAAACTACGCGGAATGTTTGCCTTTTCTATATACAATATTAAAAACAAGACTCTCTTTTTGGCTAGAGATTTTTTTGGTATAAAACCTTTATATTATTTTCAAGAAAACAATAAAATAAAAGCTTTCTCTTCTGAAATAAAAAGTTTCTTATCTATACCAGGGTTTGAAGCCAAGGTTAATGATGAAGCTGTTTATAACTATTTATCTTTTCAGTATAACCCTTTGAAAGAAACTTTTTTTGAAAATGTCTACAAATTACCGCCGGCCCATTTTATGAATATAGATTTAGAAACTGGTAATTTTGATATAAAAAAATATTGGTCATTTGAATTTGAACAAAATGAAAAATTGAATAAGGAAGAAACAGAAAAGAAAATTTATGATGTTATGTATGATTCTGTATCCCACCATATGATTTCAGATGTCTCTGTGGGTTCTTTTCTTTCCGGAGGAATTGATAGCAGTATTATTGCTACTCTAATGCAGAAAATAAGTGGAACTAAAAAAATAAAAACTTTTACTGTTGGTTTTAGTTCGTTAACCGAAGGCAAGGAAGCCAAAGAGACTTCAAGTTTCCTGGGAACAGATCATACCGAGATAACCATTGGACCGGAAGAATATTTTAAGATATTATCCAAGGCGGTCTGGCACTTTGACGAACCCATAGCAGATCCTTCGGCTATAGGCCTTTATTTCGTCGCTAGAGAGGCTAGGAAGCACGTCACTGTTGTTTTATCTGGAGAAGGGTCAGATGAGCTATTTGGCGGTTATAACATATATTTAGAGCCTTTTGCTCGAAAAAGAGTATCTTGGATACCTAGTAAAATACTAACATTACTCTTAGAAATTCCTGTTGAGTTTTTTGGTAAAAACTACATCAGAAGAGCATCAAAAAGATTATCAGATTGGTACATAGGCAATGCCTCAGTTTTTGTAAAAGGGGACTTAGATAAACTTTGGAAAAAGGATGGATTTGAAACACATTCTCTTTTATCTTTATATAGTCACACCGCAAACCAAAGTGAATCAACTCAGATGCAGTATGTAGATATAAATACTTGGTTAATCGGAGATATTTTGTCAAAAGCAGACAAAATGACCATGGCCAATTCTCTAGAGCTTCGAGTTCCTTTTCTAGACAAAGAAGTGGCTGATCTAGCTAGGACTTTACCAGATTCTTTCAAATGGAAAAATGGGGTGACAAAATATTTGTTGAGAGAAGCTTTCAAAAAAGTTATTCCTGAAAATACTAGAAATAGAAAAAAACTAGGTTTTCCGACTCCTGTCCAAGATTGGTTTACAAAAGATAGAAAGGATTTGTACAACATAATACTAGAGAATGAGTATATAAAACAAAGTATGAATTTAGATTATATAAAAGATATAATAAATAACCATACAAGCAAAAAAGTAAACAACTCAAGAAAAATATACTTACTACTTATGCTAGCCCTTTGGTATGAAGTCTTTATTCTAAAATCAAAGTAAGTATTAAAATAGTCTTGGTTTTACCAGGACTATTTCTGTATTTGTTGTACAGGACCATAATGGCATACTTTTTTTCTCAAGTACGCTGCCCACATCCTGTCTCCAAAAGAGTAGTGCCACCACTCTCCAGGATAATTAACAAATCCATTTTTTTTCATTACATCTAAAAGAACTTTTCTATTACTCATCTGGTCATTTGTTATTTTTGAGCTTATTTATCATAATTTCTTGTAATTTTATAACATTTTTTAGACAAGTCAAATAGATTTTTTTTATATATATCTGTTATAATCAACAGAAGTTATGTTGGATATATTAAAAATAGTAATACCTTCGGTTTTAACCTTCTTTTTAGGTATTTTTATTACTCCATTTTTTACGAATATTTTTTATAAATATAAAATGTGGAAAAAAAATTCTAGAAATAATGATACTGTTTCTTTAGAATTTAAAAACATACACGAAGAAGCCAAAGAACTTTCTACACCTAGAATCGGAGGTATTATTATTTGGGTCTCAGTTCTTTTGACTATTTTTGTTATAAGTCTTGTATCAGAAATATTCAAAACAGAACTGACTATGAAATTGAACTTCTTTAGTAGAAGTCAGACTCTTATACCACTTGCTACCCTTATTTTATCAGCTTGTATTGGCCTCGTAGATGATATGATGCATATACTAAACTTTAGTGCTTTTGCAAAAGATAATATCATTTATAGAAAATTCAAAATAATACTAGTGACACTAATAGGTTTTTCTATTTCTATGTGGTTTTATTTTAAGTTGGATATGTCTACTGTGCATATACCGTTTGGAGGAGAGTTTAGTCTTGGTCTATGGTTTATTCCTTTTTTCATAATAGTTATGTTGGCTGTTTTTTCCACTTCGGTTATAGATGGTATAGATGGCTTATCGGGAGGAGTTTTAACCACGATATTCACTTCTTATGCCATTATTGCTTTTGTAAACAACCAAATAGACATAGCTGCTTTTTGTGCAGTAGTGGCTGGAGGTATTTTGGCTTTTCTTTGGTTTAACATACCACCGGCCAGGTTCTATATGGGAGAGACTGGTATGTTGGCTTTGACCACCACATTGGCTGTAATAGCTTTTTTGACTAATTCTGTGATCCTTCTTATCGTCATTGCTTTCCCATTGGTCATAACATCCGCCTCTGTCATCATCCAAATAATCTCTTATAAATATTTTAATAAGCACAGAGTTTTTAAAGTAGCTCCACTGCATCATCATTTTGAAGCTATAGGTTGGTCGAAGGAAAAAGTTGTAATGAGATATTGGGTTGTTAGTGTTGTTTCGGCTATAAGCGGGACAATTCTAGTGCTAGTGAGTTAATCTAAATATTGATGAGTAAAATAAAAGTAGACATTCCATTTTTAATATCAATAATAATTCTCGTGGTTGGAGGTTTTTTGATATTTTCTTCAGCTTCTTTGGGCTTACTCTCAAAACACGGAATAAAGTATGCTAATGTAGCTTTCAGTCAAACAATATATGGACTATTTTTAGGCTCAATCGCTTGTTTTATAGCATCACAAATACATTATTCTTTCTACAGGAAATATGCTTTTTATATTTTCCTATCTGGTGTTTTCGTTACATTATTGGTTTTTATACCAGGTATTGGAGTGGAACATGGAGGAGCCAAAAGGTGGTTATATCTAGGATTTACATCTTTCCAACCATCAGAATTACTTAAAATTTCTTTTATTATTTATTTGTCAGCTTGGATATCAAATATCAAAAATAAAATAAATACTTTCTCATATGGTTTTTTTCCTTTAGCTATAATGTTTTCCGTTGTCGGTCTTATACTTTTAGCACAACCGGACACTGATACTTTTGCGGTTATGTGTGCAGCAGGATTATCTATTTTTATTATAGCTGGTGGAAAATGGAAACATACTCTACTATTCATCATCATAGGTGTTCTCAGTCTGGCTGTCATAGCTATGGCCAGACCATATGTTATGGCTCGTATCCAGACTTTTATAAATCCAGAATCAAATACCCAAAGTAGTGGCTACCAAATACAACAATCACTTATTGCTATTGGATCTGGTGGTCTAGCTGGTAGAGGATTTGGACAAAGTATACAAAAATTCAATTTTCTTCCAGAACCAATAGGGGATTCCATATTTGCTGTGGCTAGTGAAGAGTTTGGTTTTATAGGTTCGACCAGCATAATACTCCTTTTTGTTTTGTTTACCCTAAGAGGGCTCAAAATAGCTAAGAATGCACCAGATACTTTCAGTAGACTAATGGTGGTGGGTATTGTTATAATGATAATATCTCAGGCATTTATAAATATCAGTTCTATGGTTGGGATTTTTCCTTTATCGGGTATACCACTACCGTTTGTAAGCCAAGGAGGAACGGCTTTATTTTTTGCTTTAGCCGAAGTCGGAATTATTCTTAATATTTCTAAATTTACTAAAAAAAGATGAAAATACTACTCACAGGAGGAGGATCAGGAGGGCATTTCTATCCAATCATAGCTATTGCAGAAGAAATAAATGAACTGGTAAAAGAAAACAGGCTTTTAAAACCAGAAATATACTATATGTCCACAGATCCTTATAATGAAGGTCTCTTATATCAAAATAATATAACTTTTAAAAAAATCACAGCAGGTAAAATTAGAAGATATTTCTCAATTAAGAATTTCTTTGATGTGTTTAAAATGTTTTGGGGTAGTTTAAAAGCTTTATGGGCTGTTTTTAGGATATATCCAGATGTTGTTTTTGGAAAAGGAGGTTACGCTAGTTTTCCTGCGGTATTTGCAGCTTGGATACTAAGAATACCTGTAATCATTCATGAATCTGATATGGCCCCAGGAAAAGTAAATGCTTTTGCAGGAAAATTTGCTGTAAGAATAGCCACATCATATCCTGAATCAGCCGATTATTTTCCGAAAGAAAAGACGGCTTACACTGGAAACCCAATAAGAAAAGAAGTTATGGAACCTTTATCAATAGGAGCCAAAGAATTTCTTAAACTGGAAGAAGATATTCCGACTATATTGATCCTTGGAGGATCTCAAGGTTCTCATAAAATAAATGATTTAATTATTGATTCTTTAACTGATTTGGTTAAAAACTATCAAATAATTCATCAGACAGGAAAAAAGAATATCACAATTATGAAGGAAACGGCAGATGTTGTTCTTTTAAATAATCTCCACAAAGATAGGTATAAACCTTTTGATTATTTGGATTTGTTAGCGATGAGAATGTCAGCTGGAGCAGCAGACCTCATAATTTCCAGGGCTGGTTCAACTATATTTGAAATAGCCAGCTGGGGTAAGCCAAGTATAATAATTCCAATTACAAAATCTAATGGAGACCACCAAAAAAAGAATGCTTACTCATACGCAAGATCTGGAGCTGCTATGGTTATAGAAGAAAGAAACTTAACTTCCAATATACTTATCTCTGAAATAAATAGGATAATTAACAATAAAGAAGAAAGGGAGAAAATGTCAGAAGCTGCTAAAAGATTTGCCAGAAAAGATGCTTCGAGATTAATTGCAAAAGAAATATTGTCTATTGGTCTAGAACATGAAAAATAAAAATGTCAGATGAATCAAAAAAAATAATAACTAGATTTGCCCCAAGCCCAACAGGATTTATGCATGTTGGAGGCATCAGGACAGCATTATATGCTTGGCTTTTAGCTAGAAAAAATAAAGGAGTTTTCATTTTGAGAATAGAAGATACTGATAAAGAAAGAGAGGTTCCGAATTCAATAGAGCACATAAAAGAATCTTTAAAATGGCTTTCTTTGACTTGGGATGAAGGTCCTGATATAGGAGGTCCAAATGGTCCATATATACAATCAGAAAGATTGGAAATATACAAAAGGTATGCTGAAAAACTTATAGAAAAAGGTCTAGCTTATGCCGACCCTTATTCTGAAGAAGAGATTGACTCTTTTAGAAAAAAAGCAGAGGAAGAAAAAAGACCTTTCCTATATAGAGATCACAGACCAGAAAAATTTGAAATGTGGGACAGTTCTAGACCTTTGAGATTTAAGATAGAAAACATAAAAGAGACAAAATGGCAAGATTTATCTTGGGGTGAGCTGTCTGCAGGAGAAGAAGCTTTGGATGATTTTATTTTAATAAAAAGCGATGGATTTCCAACTTATAATTTTGCTCACATTGTAGATGACATAGAAATGGGTGTGACTCATGTTGTTAGGGGACAAGAATTCATCTCTTCAACTCCAAAATTTTTAGCTGTTTATGAAGCGCTGGGTATAAATCCTCCAAACTTTGTGACTACTCCTCCAATAATGAGTTTAGACGGAAAGAAAAAACTCGGGAAAAGAGATGGGGCGAAAGATATACTTGAATATAGAAGGGAAGGGTATTTACCAGAAGCGATGATAAACTATTTAGCTTTTCTTGGCTGGAACCCTGGAGATGACAGAGAAGTGATGAAAGTGGAAGAAATTATAGAAGCTTTTGATGTGTCAAAAATACAAAGATCTGGTGCAAAATGGAGTGATGAAAAATTATTGTGGTTTAATAAAGAATCTTTGAAAAATATGGAAGTAGGAGAGAGAAGTGAAAAAATACTAGAGGAACTCTTAAAAAATCCAAAAATATCGACCAGTCAGAAGATAAAAGATAAAGATTATATCTCAAAAATAATTCCTATAATATTTGATCATATTTCTAAATGGTCAGATATCCAGTCATTTGTGGAAGAAGGGGAAATGGACTATTTCTTAGACGAACCTGCTTATGATTTTTCTAAGTTAAATTGGAAAGAGGTGTCGAACGAAGAAACAAAAGAACACTTGATATATATCCTAAATATCCTAGGTGGCACTCCTTTAGATAAATTTGATACAATAGATAGTGTAAAGAATTTAATATTTGATTACGCGACAAATAAAGGTAAAGGAAATGTTTTGTGGCCGGTCAGGATGGCCCTCTCAGGAAAAGACAAGAGTCCAGATCCCTTCACTCTTATATATATATTAGGCAAAGAAGAAACATCTAAAAGACTAACTAAAGCTATAGAAAATTTATAATGTTTAAATGTGTATTTACCATAATTTTTATAATAACTAGTATATTTGGATATCAGTTTTCATATGCTGATACTGCTTCTGACTTGCAAAATAAAATAGAAGATAAATCTAAACAAATAGAACAAATAGAAAGTGAAATAAAAATCTACACAGGAGAAGCGAACAAGATAAGTCAACAATCAAATACACTACAAAACACGATAAAATCACTTGATATCTCAGATAAAAAAATTACAGCAAATCTAAATCTAACAAGTGAAAAAATAAATAAAACAACCTTAACTATAGAACAGCTAAACAATGGAATATACGAAACTGGTATAAAAATATCTAAAAACAAAGAGATTGTTGCTGAAATGCTTAGAAATATAGATGAAGTAGAGAATGTAGATATTATTACAATAATACTTTCTGGAAGTAACATAAAAGATGTTTGGGAAGATCTAGATAGCGTAAAAAAAATACAATATGAAATAAGGAAACAATCGGAAGAACTTAGTAAAACCAAATCTGAAATGGAAGAAAAAAATCTAAATCTCCAAGGGCAAAAAAAACAACTATCTAATTTAAAAGTTGACCTATCAGGACAAAAAGAAGCAGTAATAGAAAACAAAAAAGAAAAATCCACCCTACTTTCTCAAACAAAAAATCAAGAGAAAATTTATAAAGAATTGATAGCTCAAAAAGAAGCAGAAAAAGATAGTTTTGAAAAAGAACTTTTTGATTATGAATCTCAATTAAAAATATTTATAGATCCAACTGGTTACCCAAACCCTAAATTAGGCCTACTATCTTGGCCTCTTGAGAATGTTTACATAACTCAAAGATTTGGAAAGACAGTCGGTGCCGAAAAACTTTATGTGTCTGGTTCACACAATGGGGTAGACTTTCGGGCTAGCGTTGGAACTAAGGTCATGAGTGTTTTAGACGGAGTAGTTTTAGATACAGGTAATACTGATGCTTTTAAAGGTTGCTACTCTTTCGGTAAGTGGGTAATGGTAAAACATCCAAATGGTCTATCTACTATATACGCCCATTTATCTGTAATAAGTGTTTCTCCGGGTCAACAGGTTGCAACAGGGGACACATTAGGATTTAGTGGAAATACAGGATATTCAACAGGGCCTCACCTGCATTTAGGGTTATATGCGACTCAAGGAGTCATAATAAAAAAACACTCCACAAGTATGGGATGTAAGGAGGCTACAATGCCTATAGCCGATATAAAAGCATACTTAGATCCGATACCATATTTACCGAAGATATAAATATAAAACTTCCTTCTTCTCGCTGTAATCTTGGAGCACACATAAAATCCTACCGGGCTTTTGTTCAGTTACATGTATTAGAAAAGACCCCTGGTTAGGGGGTCTTTTTAAATTTTTTCTCTACAGAACTTGTTATAAAATCGATATAATTAGTCAATTCAATCACCCGGCTTTCCATAAGATTGAATCCCTTAGAATATCTCTCTAAAAGATCTTCTTCTTCAGAATCTTTGAGTAATCTATCTACCAATTTGATAAAACAGCTTATAATCACCAACTCATCATCATACTTACCTTCAAAATTATGGTCATGAATATTCTCTTTCAATCGGTATAGATATGCTCTATTTTTAACACCCCATACTCTTATGAGAATGTAGAAGGAATCTACTAAGTCTCTTCTATGTTCACTCGAAATAGACTTTTTGTTATCAGGTGACAATGCACATATATAGAAATACAGATCCCTTTTTAAACTAGCAAAGTCAGTTTTATAAACCAGATAACTTATGTTATTAGCTGATTTATACAAAAACCACACATAGATAACCATCAAGCTTATCAAAAAAAAGGCAGAAATCGAACTAAGCATAAGAAACCTCCAAATAGAAGGTTCTCATAATAGACAAAATAAGTCAAAGTTATTAGACTAAGAGTCTTTTATAGCCAAAAAATATATTATATAATTGTATAAACGAATTAAAAGTTATAAAAATAATATGATGAAAAAAAATGTTGGTTCAATTGATAGGGCTATAAGAGTTGTGGTTGGATTATTATTGATCTGGTGGAGTATAAACCTAGAGGATTTACTATCCGCGGTTTCTATCATAGCAGGTATAATACTACTTGTTACAGGCATTATAGGACGATCTTTAGCGTATAAGTTTTTGAAGATAAAAGGAACTTTGAGTAATAAATGTGAAGATTGTGGAGAAGATGATTGTGTATGTGAAAAATGCGAAAATTGCAAAAATAAAGTTTGTGTTTGTGAGAACAAACAAACCGTAGAATCACCTCAACAATAAAAATATCTAACAAATAAAAACTGTCTTCAGATGGTTTTTGTTACCTACCGTGCAGGGCAGGGGACTTCCCTCCTTTTGAGCCAAAAAATATAATGGTATTTTAAAGTACACATAATAGGAAGTAACCAGTCTCTTTAAGGATATAGGATACTTCTGAAGTAGTGTAAGAAGGTTATTAAAATAAATAAAACTAAAACGTATTATCTAGAAAACAATGAATTTTTAAATAGTTTGTTTCCTCCTTACATAGGTGACCGAAAGATATATTGTGCGACACTATATGTATTAGTCCCCTAGGTAAAGACTAGGCAAGCAAGAAGATCGCGATAAAGAAAATCTGTTAGAAATACTCTCTACTCTGTGCTACCATAACAAGCAGAGGAATTTAAGATGTCTCAACAGAAAAAAATTAATTTTGAGTTCTACATTTGGATAGCTAAAAAAATCTGTGGAAGTTTATTAGTTTTCCTGATAATAACCTTTTTAGCTATCCTTGCTTTCAAACGCTTCTTTTAAGAATCAATTGAAGAATTAACACAACAAAAGCCCCTTTCGGGGCTTTTATCGTATAAATTTATTTGTTTATATTTATAGCTAGAGAGGCTTCATATTTACCCCAACAAGCTTTAGATGAGATCCAAGGTTGTGTTCCTTGTTTCTCATATAGCTTTCTGGCATAAGCGGTGTTACCTTCTATAGAATAAATGTTGTAGTTTTCTTTTTCTGCTGTATCTAGGTGGTAATACTCATTTATTTGCATCACACCAACATCAGAACTATTTATCTTTCCTCTGTGGATACTTCCATCAGAATCAAGATGTTTGAAGCGAGATTCACACTTTGCAATCTCTATCATAATAGGAACATCTGAAAAATATTGTTTGACATACTGTTCTGTACTCATCAATTTCTCAATATCGTTCTTAGAAACTTCTTTAACTAACTGTGGCTGTTGAGTCGGTATTTCGGTTATAGTAACTGGACTATTAACTCCTGTTAACCCACTCAAGGCCATAAACAAACTCACGACTGTAAATTGTAAAATAAAACTTCTTTTATGTAATAATTCTGAAAAGGAATGCGGTATAAACTGAAAACTCAGCATTCACTGAGTCATACAAGTATAGCACCTTGGGACCTTTTTGTCAAACCAAAACACATAAAAATGATCTTGAAAAGGGCAAAATAACCTTATTACAAGCCCTCTATCCCCTATTTTTAATAAACATTAAAACTTGCTTTTTGGCAAGTTTTAATTGAGCTACTCTTTGGGTTATCTTAAATACTTAGTTTAGAACTCTCTATAGATCAAAGGTTTCAGAGAAAATAGGGCTGTGACTGTTTTTGGTGAATTTATGGTTAATACACAACTACCTGTACCACTACAATCCCCCTGCCAACCAATAAATCTCCAAGCAGAAGAATCTGGATATGCAGTAAGTGTTACAGATGCACCAGAAGAATAGTTTTTAGAACAAGCTACTCCACAGTTTATAAAAGTATCAGTACTCTTTACATATCCTCCATAAGTTTTAAACACCTCTAAGCTATAGGTAGAGCTAGGTGTGACAGTAACAGATCCTGTATTTCCTCCATAACTGTTTGTACAAGTCAAAGAATAAGTTGTATTGGATGTACTCACTACTTGACTTGTACCAGAAAGACCTTTTGATCCACTCCAACCTCCTGAAGCTGTACAAGAAGTTGGATTTCCTGTAGTTGACCAAGTCAAAGTGGTAGTCAAAGGAGAATTTCCTGAAGTTGGATTTCCACTTATAGTTACATTAGGTATATTACCTTGTTTCTGCCAAGAAAGTCCATAACCAGCACCCCCTGTGGCTTCATACACTTCATATACTAAAGTCTTGACACCAGAAGATAATGTAACCTTTGGTCCAGGTGTAGACCTAATACCATGGTTAGACCAATCATTTACTAGGTAAACTCCGGGACTATCCTCAAAATATGCTCTAGATCCATCATCCGATGCTGTTGTGAAAATGTAATCACCAGCTGAAAAATTGAATTTTCCCTTCCATCTCACAGAAAAGTTATCCTTAAGTGTTCCTGGACCATTAGAGCCCCAACTTACACTCGGTAATGGCGAAGAAGAATTTGGAACAGGAGAAGATATCACCGGTCCACTTGGCGCAGAAACATCTAGAGTATTAAAACTTGTTCCAGAATAGGCACAACCAACCATTTGGTTTGTACCTATTATGCTAGGATCACAAGAAGGGGTAGCTGAGGTCACAGTGACACTGACAGATTTTGATACTGTAGATGGTGAAGCGTCCGACCTTGTACAAGTAATACCGAAAGAATTGTTTGATGGAGGAGAAATATCTGTATAACCTCCATACACACTTTTCCCCCCACTCCAACCATAGCCGGTATTTGTAGCTGTACAAGAAGTTGGATCCCCTGTAGTTGACCAAGTTAGTCTAGTGCTATTTCCTGCAACTATAGAAGAAGGGTTTGCAGTAAGAGTGACATCTATTTTTGGTGAGGATATAACAGGAACAGAAATAGAAGTGGCACAACCTGCATTTTTACGAATTTCAATGTTAAACGTTCCAGTTCCTGAAAGAGGGTAAATATTTATCTGACCTGGCCCTCTGTATGTTGTAGGTGCAGGAAATCCGCTTGGCTGGTATGTTATAGAAGCTGCATCTATTTCAGATTGTGTTCCAAAAGCACCATAAATATTTAAAGTATCATTTGCATGTACTTCTGAAGTATATTGATTTGTTGGAGATTGACCTGTAACACCTGTGGCATCGAAATTACAACTAGATGGATTGACCGTCACAGTAACCTCTTTATAATAATCTGTTGTTCCGGCTTTTTTACAAGTAAGACCATAAACATATGTTCCTACACTAAGACCGCTTCTTCCTTCGAAACCACTAGTTGTATTTTTTGAACCACTCCATGCACCTGTAGCTGTACAACTGTCAGGATTTCCTGTAGTTGACCAATTCAAAGTGGTCTGACTACTTGGAGAAGTCATTGTACTGGGTGATGCCGAAAAAGAAACAGTTATAGGACTAACGCCGTTTACTGTAATAGTAGCAGTAGAGGAGACATCCGCTAATCCAGATTTACTACAAGTTACTGAATATGTATAAACACCAGCAGAAGCAACCGAAACACCCTGACTTCCTCCACTAGCAGACTTTGAGCCACTCCAGCTTCCACCCGCTGTACAAGAAGTTGGACTACCCGTAGTTGTCCAAGTCAGAGTAGAACTATTTGAAGGGTAAGTCATAGATGTAGGGCTTGCCGAAAGAGAAACTCCTATGGTAGAAGGGGTGGAAAGATTTACAGTGATAGTAGCTAAAGTTCCGCCAGAGCTTGTATCCCCTCTTTTTTGAAGATAAAATGTTGTGCCGTTTGATACATTTGAAACTGCTGTGTTGTTATTTCCAGATGGAGGCTGAGATTCCAAAGTTCCAGAGGTACTTCCCCTCCTTATATCTGTATCACAATTTACATTAGAGTTTATACTAGTTGAACCAGTAGAAGCTCCTGTAACTATCGGGTTTGGAGTAGCAGAAAAGTTTGTAACACTACAAACTTGACTTGAAACATTTACAGTGACAGAGGCAGTTGCGTCTGTCGTTCCAGCTTTAGAACAAGTTATTGTATAGGTGTATGAGCCAGCAGTAAGGCTAGTCCTTCCTTCAGAAGCACCACTAGCAGATTTTGTACCGCTCCATGCTCCTGTAGCTGCACAACTGTCGGGACTTCCTCCAGTTGACCAAGTCAAAGTAGAAGCATTTGTCGGAAGAGTCATTGTTGTCGGTGAAGCTGAAATAGATACTGTTATAGGAGTAGCAGGAACTGATCCTGCTCTAGTTGATCCATCCACCACAGTAACATCTCCATCATCTGCCAAGGACATACTTATAGAAACAATAACTGTGCCAGAGGGGGCATATAGAATTCTTTTGAGCCAGCTTGTATTAGCATATCCTTCAAACATACAATTACCTGTGTATGGCTGTCCCCAACCTTTATAATTTGCAGTATTATTATTTCCAATATCCACAAGACTTGCATATTCTTGGTAAAAACATGATTTTATAGGACTACCATCTCCATACGGGCTACCACTATACCTTCCGCCTCCAATATTATTTCCAGCATATCTCCAACCAACAAAATACCTTCCTCTTTCATAACCAGCATTTGGTACAGAAGTAGTCCAGCTTGTAATAGGACCTTCTACCCAGCCTTCGCCAGGTTCATAATGACCCTCACCATAAACAGGATAAGATCTTTCATCATCCCCTGGTCCTTTTGTACAAGTCACACTAGTAGATCCTATGGCATCAAAATTTATTGTTCCATCAGGCCTCACCGGTGCGTACTGTATTGAAAGTGTACACATCTTGTCATCTGAACCGTAACCAATAGCTGTCAGACCACTACCTTCTGGGACAATTTGTATGTCACCAGAAAATGTAGCTGCCCAAGTTGTTGATATTCCGAATCCAAATACATAAAACAATAAAACAAAACTTAAGGTAAAAAATTTTTTATAAATACTCATAAATTTATTTTGTGGTTAAAGAAATGGTAACATACGAAAGACCTTTATCTGTTTCAGCTATTGTTACAGAATAAACTTCATATTCTCCTTTTGTGGCATAGAGATTGGAATAAGAAGATTCTACTGTTTTTTCTAGAGTATATTTATTATCAACAAAAAACTTCTCAAAGGAGTTAAAAATTTTATCTTTTGGTAATATAGAAAAATAACTATAGTATACAAAAACCAAATCTTTATCTGCTGTTTTTAAAGATTTGGTGGCAAAACTTTTTTCTATTTCAACAGGTTTAGTCTCTGCAGGAAAACCTTCCGGAAACATAGGAGGGCGACTATCTTTAGATTCAAATACAGAAATCTCCTCTTCAGCAATTAGGTCGTCTATAGTTTTACCGTTCTCGTCAGTTGAAGTTTTTATAACAACACCAGGATTTTTCTGACTCTTATAATTTTGCCAAACAAACCAAGCTAATAAAATTATTGAAGCTAAAACCAAAAAAGACAAAAAGTTTTTCTTAGTTAGAACTTTATTTGAAGTTTCTTCCATACTACATATTATATATGTTCAAATAATATATTCCAATAAAATATGGCTTAAAACTGTGTAAAAGTACTAGACAATTCTTACAAAATATGTCAATCTGTGGAAAACTTGACTTTTTTAAAAAAATACCATATTGTTTAGCCAGACAGCCTTGCTGTTCTATCTTTAGATTCAGGAGACTGGAGATGAAAAAATTTGTCTCGCTCTTTGCAATTTTTTTGGTGGCGCTTCTCGCGACCACCACCGTGAACGCTCAGGACAACCGGGCTGTCGCCCTTTACGCAATAGGCGGTACTGGAATTTCTTCCAGCACCGGCGACACATACGGTTCTAGCAGTCTTGCCACGAACCAAATGGGACTCGGGGTTGATTTTAATCCCGAAGGGTTCGGACTTGGTCTACGCTTTACACAAAGTGGAAATCCGGTCACAGATACATTCAACCGTGAAATTTCAACCCGGCCGGACACAAGACTAACGGAAACACCATATATGCGAGAAAGTGTTGAGACACGATCTCGCTTGTTTACCGCAATGCTCCAAAAAGGATTTGGCTCCCAAAAAGTAAAATTCATCTTGGGCGCTGGTCCAGGGGTAATAATGTCCAAATCTGACAGTGTTACAACCGTCGGATATGCTCCAGCGGATGTTCTTGGATACCAGCCAAAAGGCTACTCCGAAAAAATTAGTAGCAATGGACTAGTTGGTGCTTTCGGTGGCACTATTGTAGTCCGGGCTGGAAAAAACCTTGATTTCCGATTTGGACTTCAGTATCTCCGGGGATTCACCGGAGACAAAAGTTCCTACATCATGCCTATCGGTGGAGTCGGCATCGGCTTCTAACGCTTCCGTCCGCGCAAAGCGGACACAACCAAATCCCACATTTTGTGGCTTCCTACCAGAAGCTCCAAATTGTGGGATTTTTATATTGTTTAAATTTAGAAATTAAAACTAAAAAGCAAAATTATAGAGCCAAAAGGATAGCCAGAGGGAAAAGAGTCAACCAAAACCTATAATCATTAGAGAAAATATTATCTACACTACTTCCAAAATTATAAAGAGAATCTAAAGAAACCACAGAGTAGCTAAATATCAAAACTAAAACAACTAGACCCAAAGAGTAACCCGTAATTTTCAAGTATTTCATCCCTCCATAACCAATAGAAGATATATATCTACCGATTATAATATCTAAAGGAACTAGAAATAATAAAAACAAAACAATATTATTTATAAGAATCATTGTATCCCCTTGCAAAAAGATAAGTTTATCTCTAAAAGGAAAACTGCTAAAAAGGTAAAGTGCCGGATAAAAAGCTAAAATCAGAGAAATTATTCTATTTTTACCGAAATAGAGAGAGTAAGAAAAGAAAATTATAAACAAAACTAGCAAAGCTATTATGTCAGTTGAAACAAAAGAACCATTTAAAAGATTTGAGAACATATAAAAATATTATACAGAAAAAATAAAAAGAAAAAAGGGGTTATATCCCCTCTTTTCTCAAATCTTCTATATTTTTCTTTGCGTCCTTGGAAAGTTTTTTTGGTAGAGTAATTTTTACATTTACAAATATATCCCCTCTCCTATTTTTATCATAAGGGACACCTTTGTTTTTTACTCTCAAAACCTCACCAAAGGAAACTCCACTTGGAATCTTAAGATTTATATCACCATCTAGAGTTTTTACGGTATATTCACCACCCAAAAGAGCATCCGACAATTTTACATTTAGATCCATAACTAAATTATTCCCACTTTTTTTAAATATAGGATGAGTTTTTACATATAGCTTTATGTACAAATCTCCAGATTGTCCGTGAGAAATTGCTTCACCTGCACCAGAAAGACGAATAACTTCTCCATTTTCTATACCAGAAGGAATACTAACTTTTATTTCACTTTGTTTTTTCAGAACTCCTTCACCTTTACATACAGAACACCTAACTTTTGGAATTTTACCTAAACCATTACAAGTATGGCATAAAGTATTTGTCTCAAAATTTCCAAAAAAAGATTGTTTGACCTCTCTTATTGAACCCTTTCCGTTGCAAGTAGTGCAAGTGATCATTTCAGAGTTTTTTTCTGCTCCACTTCCATTACAATTTGTACAAGTAGAAACTTTGTTTAGGAGAATCGTTCTATCTACCCCAAAAATTGAATCTTCAAAAGATATCTCTATATCAATGGAAATATCTCTACCTCTTTTTACTTTTTGTCTTCTTCCTCCCCCAAAAACATCTCCAAATATATCACCTAAATCAAACTCAAAACCTCCAGTACCGCCTTGAGTGAACTGAGAAAAATCAAAGTCTCCAAAACCACCAAACCCACCTTGGCCTCCTCCCGGAGAAGATCCAGAAAATGTTCTACCGTATGAATCATACTCCGCTCTTTTTTTGTCATCAGATAGGACAGAATAAGCCTCATTTATCTCTTTAAATTTGGCGTCATCACCATCTTTTTTGTCTGGATGGTATTTGTGAGCCAAAGTTCTAAAAGCTTTTTTTATTTCCTCTTTTGGAGCTTTTTTATCTACTCCCAAGACTTCATAGTAATTTTTGGACATATTTTTATTATAGTTTTATAAGCAAAAATGTATAGTTGACTAAATGATATTTTCTGGTAATGTTTTAATTGGAGGAGAGAAATGGAAGAACATCTGAAACTTGAACTGGTGCAAGGGTGGGGAGGGATAGAATATGGAATCAAATTCAGTAGATTACCAAATCTTCCTCAAGGAAGAGGTCTAAGAATCGGTCCGTTTGAGAGTTTGGATGAAGCGGAAGAATTCCTAACTAGATTTGGTTGGGAAAAAATAACCAGTACAGATTACATATTCAGGGGCAAGGACCAGACGGAACCACAATGTGCTACAGTGATTTCTTTAGATAGAGTTTGGCCTCCAGTGCCAGAAACTATACTGATCATAATGAAAAGCTGACTATTCCCCACAAAAGCCACGGCAACCACCGTTGGCTTTTCTTTTACCATATTCCCACCACCCTAAAATAAAGACAAAATATAATTATTTGCTTTCATCATCCTTCTTCTCCTCAAACTCCGCATCTCTAACATTTTCGTCCTTTTTTTCTTCAGCTTTTTCACCTTCAGGCTTATTTGCTTCAGCAGAAGCTTTGTTCATTATCTCTCCTATCTTTGAAAGCTCTGTTGAAAGAGATTCTGTTGTAGTTTTTATTAACTCCAAATCTTCTCCTTCTTTTGCTTTATTTAAGTCAGAAATTTTTGTCTCTATTGTAGTTTTCAGATCTGCTGGTACTTTATCACCTGCGTCTTTGAGTGATTTCTCAGATGTGTACACAAGTTGCTCTGCAATATTTTTTGCTTCCACCAAATCTTTCTTTTTCTTATCATCAGCAGAATGAGCTTCAGCATCTTTTTGCATTTTCTCAATATCTTCTTTAGACAAACTAGAACGGGCTTCTATCCTTATTGACTGTTCTTTATTTGTAGCTTTATCTTTTGCTTTTACAGAAAGAATTCCGTTTGCATCTACATCAAAAGTAACCTCTACCTGTGGCATACCACGAGGTGCTGGCGGAATACCATCCAGAATAAATCTTCCAAGAGATTTATTATCACTGGCCATAGCTCTCTCTCCTTGAACAATATGAATCTCTACAGATGTCTGATTGTCGGCTGCTGTAGAAAACACTTGAGACTTTGAAGCGGGAATAGTAGTGTTTCTTTCTATCAAATGTGTAGCTACTCCTCCCATAGTTTCTATACCCATAGAAAGAGGAATAACATCTAGAAGCAAAACATCTTTAACATCTCCTGAAATAATACCTCCTTGAATAGCTGCTCCCAAAGCCACAACCTCATCTGGGTTTATAGATTTATTTGGCTCTTTGCCAAAATATTCTTTTACCTTTTCAGCTATTTTAGGCATACGAGTCTGTCCTCCTACTAGAATAACCTCGTTTATATCTCCTATAGCGTACCCAGAGGCCTCCATAGCCCTTTTTGTGATAGACATAGCTCTATCTATGAATTCTTCTGTAAGCTCGTCCAATTTAGCTCTAGTAAGCTTCAAGAGCAGGTGTTTTGGTCCTGAACTATCTGATGTAATGAAAGGGATATTTATTTCAGATTCCATAGCACTAGAAAGCTCTATTTTTGCCTTTTCAGCAGCTTCATCTAGTCTTTGTAAAGCCAAGGTATCTTTTCTAAGATCAATTCCGCTTTCTTTTTTAAATTCATCAGCAAGATAGTTTATAATCTTTTGATCAATATCTTTTCCTCCCAAGTGACTGTCTCCATCAGTTGACTTCACTTTTATATCACCACCAACTTCATCTACATCAACTTCTAGAACAGAAACATCAAAAGTTCCACCTCCAAAGTCGAAGACAACAATTTTTTCATCTTTTCTATTTTTATCAAAGCCGTAAGCAAGAGCTGCTGCTGTCGGTTCATTTATAATTCTTTTTACTTCAAGTCCAGCAATAGCTCCAGCATCTTTTGTGGCTTGTCTTTGAGAATCGTTGAAGTAAGCAGGAACAGTAATAATGGCTTCTGTAACTTTTTCGCCAATTTTAGCCTCTACATCTGCTTTTATTTTAGAGATAATCATGGCAGAGAGTTCTTCCGGGGTGTATTCTTTGTCATTCATTTTTATTTTCACTCCACCGTTTGATGCTTTAGACATCTCATAAGGCACAATGGCTTTATCTTTTTGAACTGGAGCATCTTCAAACTGATGCCCGATAAATCTTTTTATTCCAAAAATTGTATTTTTTGGGTTTGTCACTGCTTGTCTTTTGGCCAAAAGACCAACAAGTCTTTCACCTGTTTTAGACACAGCAACAATAGAAGGAGTTGTGCGAGCACCTTCTGCATTTTCCAATATTTTTGGCTGTCCAACTTCCATCACTGCCACAGCCGAGTTTGTAGTTCCAAGGTCAATTCCAATTATTTTAGACATGATTTTTTTGAATTTTTAAAATAGTAATGAATGGATAATTTCAAAATCTTCTCCTCAGTATCTGTATTTTTGGAACACCTTCACAAACTCCAGCGAGTTTGAAGAGCTGTCTTCGACCTTAATCCATCAAGAAGGAATGCCTGACGTCAGCCTGCTCAAGGCCTGCGGGGATTCCAAAAACACAATATTTCAGAAAGATTTTAAAAACTTCGTTGACTCATCACAATTTTAGGGACTTCGGACGAGGGCGGCGGGTGAGAAGTGATGCTATCACTTCGCAAGACCTTGAACATTTGTAATAAAATGTGAAAGGTGTACTGCTCCTGTAGGGAGATTGAGCCAAAGTCTAACAAGACTTATGGTGTGCCCTAAAATTGTGATGAAGAGGAAGAAGTTTTGAGACAAAATCTAAAAAGACGGCGCTCTAGGTTTTGAACCTGAAAAAGTTAGAATATTAAAATCAAAATATGGAGAAATAATTTTGTGATCTAGACCTTCTTCTAAATCAAACTCAAAATTATCTTTAAAAGTATCTATAAACAAAACTTCTTCGTTTTCTAAAGAATCTTCTATGTAAACAAAGTTTAACAAACGAGCTTTGACTCTTCCCGCTTCTTCGTACACACAAAAAGTAGCCCTAACAAGTCTTCCTTCCTTATCTCTCAAAATCCTCTCTATTAGATTACCTCTAGGAGTTGTTATTTGCATAATAGTTAATATGTCAATTATAACAAAAAGTCTGACATTGTGTACTTGATTTTAAAATTAAATTGTGATATAATATAGAGAAGGTAAAAGTACCCCCTTGCGGAGGTGCTTTTTTATTTCTTATATTCCCCCACTTTCACCTTTGGAGCGCGGATTATTTTATCGTGAAGTTTGTAACCCAGATTTAGAACTTCAATAACTTTATGATCGTCTTCTTTTTTATCTACCTCCACACTTTCTACAGCATCATCACGATTTGGGTCAAAAATTTGTCCAATAGGATTTATAACAGATACACCATGATTTGATAGCACCCCTACCAGCTGAGAATGAATATACTCTACACCCACTCGCCAGTTTTTATCTACCTTTTCCCAAGCTTCTTTATTTTTAAAAGCAGACTCAAAAGAATCCAGAACAGAGATGAGTTCACTAGTGACATCTTCTTTGGCAAATTTTATAAAGTTTTCCTGTTGCAAAGAATCATGTTTTCTGGCATTTATAAAATCAGCCTTATCTCTCTGCCAATTATTTAAAAGATCTGCTTTTTCCTTTTCAAGCTCCTTTATCCGCTTTTTAAGTTTGGCAAATTTTGCATCCGCATCCACAGAAGTGACTTCTGTGTTTTCTTCAAACACAACATCATCCTCATCTTCTGCATGAGTTTCTTCTATCTCATCTTGAGACAATTCATCATCTTTTTTTAGATCATCGTTCATAAAAGAAATACTACCAAAAATTACTAAATTTTCAAATAAAAATTGTTTTTCGAGAAATATATGGAGAAAAAAGCTTCCTTTAAAAAATTATCTTTTACTCCATTGTGGAGCTTTTCTAGCCTTCTTTAGACCAAATTTTCTTCTTTCTTTTGTTCTAGGATCTCTTTTTAGAAAACCTTCTACTTTTAGAGTTTTTCTAAAATCTAGATTAAATTTTATGATAGCACGAGAGATTCCATGTCTTAGCGCTTCGGATTGAGAATGAATTCCTCCTCCTACTAGATGAGCTGTTATTTTAAACTTGTCTTCTATTTTGGTAAGAGGTTGTCTGACAATAAGTTCCATTTCAGTTGTAGGAAAATAATCTTTTACATCTTTATCATTTACTGAAATAGTTGTTTTAGATGCAGGAGTTATTCTAACTCTAGCAATAGATGTTTTTCTTCTTCCGACAGCTTCTATATATTTAGTATTTGCATCAATCATATTTTTATTCTGTAATAATAAGATTAAGAATCATTTTTGACCTAAGTTTATTTTTAGGAAGCATTCCCCAAACAGCATTTTTAAATAATTCACGGTAACCTTTCTTTTCTACAACTTGTCTCATTGTGGGCTGTTTAAGTCCTCCTGGGTAACCAGAATATCTACTGTAAGTCTTTTGTTCCATCTTTTTCTCGTCTATTAGAGCTTTAGAAGTGTTTTTTATCTCTACAGTTACATTTGGAGCTTCATTACGCTTGAAGTCTGGATTATTTTTACCCATCAAATAAACCGCAGCCTCTGTGGCAATTCTTCCTATTCTTTTGTTTTCTGCATCTAATACGTATTTCATAATTTTATTTTTATACAAATTCTATTACAGCCATTTTACTTCCATCTGAAAGTCTCTGAGGAAGTTTTGTTATGCGTGTGTATCCCCCAACTCTATCCATATATTTAGGAGAAATTTCTTTAATCAATTTCTTCGCTCCAGTAGGACCTATTTTTGAGGTCAAAAGTCTTACAGAAGTAACCGTATCTTTTCTGCCTTGAGTGACCATTTTTTCTACATAAGGTCTAAGCTCACGAGCTTTAGCATCTGTAGTCTTTATTTTATTGTTTATAACAAGAGATAAAGCAAGAGACTTCATCAGGGCATTTCTGACTTTTCTTACTCTTCCGAATTTTCTCTTTGATTTATGGTGATTCATCTTATTTTTCTTACTTAAATTACTTCAAGGTTATACTGAATTGTTCTAAAACAGATTTTATTTCAGACAACCCTTTTGAACCCAAACCTTCTATTTCTAAAATATCTTTTTCTTTTTTACGAGCTAAACCTCCTATTGTCCTAATGTTTGCATTAGAAAGAGCATTTAGTGTCCTAGAAGACAAATCCAATGTCTCTATTCTTGTCTTCAAAACATCGTCATCAACACTATCAGTTTTCTCTGAAAAATCCAAATTTTCACTTTCACTTTGAGTTAATATAGAAACTTCTTCTTCTTTAAAACCTATGATGGCTTTAAGTTGATTTATCATTATTTCAATTGATCTCTCTAGTGCCTCTTTTGGAGTTATCGTGCCGTCTGTTTCAATAAATATTTTTAATCTATTAAAATCAGTACGATCGCCAACTCTCATATTTTCAACCTCGTAACTAACTCTTCTGACAGGAGTGAATATAGCATCAAGTGAAATACTTCCAATATCTACTCTATTTTTCTGGATAATTTCCTTAGAAACAAAACCTAAACCTTTTTCTACAACCATCTCCATATCAAGTTCTGCATTTTTATCTGTAAGAGTAGCTATAATAAGCTCAGGGTTTAATATTTCTATACCACCAGAGATTTTTATGTCACCCGCAGTTACATCTTTAATTCCTTTTATTTTCAAAGATAGAGTTTGAGGCTCATCATTTACCAATCTTATTCTGATTTTCTTAAGATTTAGCAATATTGTAATAGCGTCTTCTTTTACACCTGGAATTGTTGAAAATTCATGAGGAACACCCGATATCTTTACAGAAGTTATAGCTGCACCAGGAAGAGACGATAATATTATTCGTCTTAGAGAATTACCTAAAGTATGACCATATCCAGGATATAAGCCGTCAATTTCGTAGAGCCCGGTGAAATCTACCTCGGATACGATTCTTGGTTTTGATGATAATACTATTGAGTCAGACATAATTTTTATATACTTAAAATTAACTTGTAAATTATACACTATTTATGCGGTTTTGGGAACCTATCTACTGTAAAACTCTATAACTGAAGTCAAATCAAACATTACATCTGTTCCAGCCAATTGCGGTATTCCTACTATTTCAGCTTTTTTATTATTAAAATCGGACTTAATCCATGAAGGAACGGTGGTATTTTTTATTCTTTCATCCAAACCAGAGAAAAGAGGCTTATCTAGAGATTCTGGTCTTATTGAAATGACATCGCCTATTTTTAGACGTCTAGATGGAGTAGTAGCTCTTTTCCCATTAACCATTATGTGGCCGTGAGATACCATTTGTCTGCTTCCCAAACGCGTAGGAGAAAAGCCCATTCTACTGACAACATTATCTAAACGAAGCTCTAAGAAACTAAAAATAATCTGAGCTGAATTATTGCTCTTTTTTGCTAAAGCTTCCTTTACATAATTAGAAAATTGTTTCTCTGTCAATACATAAGTAAATCTAGCTTTTTGTTTTTCATTAAGCTGAATACCAAATTCACTTTTTGGTTTTGTAAATTTTTTAGGTCTCTTTTTCTCTGATCTAAGCACAAACTTTTGAGTTTGAGTTTTCTCAAATACTGGAGCACCTAATCTTCTAGCTATTTTATATTTTGGTCCTAGTTTCATAAAAATAAATTATACTCTTCTTGGTTTTTTGGGTTTTGGTCCATTATGAGGAACTGAAGTCATATCTTTTATAGAAATAATATTTATACCTTTTGATATAAAACCCCTAATTCCTGATTCTCGTCCAGAGCCTACACCTTTTACATACACAGCAACTTCTTTCATACCCATGGCACCTGCTTTTGCCCCAACTATTTCACCGACCTTTGCTGCAGCAAAAGGAGTTCCTTTCTTTGCACCTTTGAAACCGATGGCTCCTGAAGAAGAAGTGGCTAGAACATTACCTTTTGTGTCAGTTAGAACAATCTTTGTGTTGTTATAAGTTGACTGAACAAAAAGCTTGCCGTTGTCTGCTTTTCTCTTAGATATAGCAATAGAAGAAGGTTTTTTAACCTCTCCTTCAGCTGTTCCTGGTGTTGTGACGATTCTTTTCTTTCCCATAAAAATTATTTCTTATCAGCACTCTTTCTTCCAGTTCCCATAGTCTTTCTGACATTTCCTCTACGAGTACGAGAATTAGTTTTAGTTCTCTGACCTCTAGAAGGAAGACCTTTTGCATGTCTACTACCTCTATAAGAAGAGATATCTTTCATTCTTTTAATATTTCCAGCAACCTCTCTTTTCAAATCTCCTTCTATTTTGTGACTTTCTACTATCTTTCTGATAGCATTTTCCTGGTCTATAGTCAAATCTTTTGATTTTATATCAAAAGGAACTTTAGCTTCTTTCAAAATTGTATGAGCCAATGGACGACCAATACCATAAAGGACGGTCAATCCAATTTCTATACGCTTATTTTCTGATAGTGTGATTCCTAGTATACGCATATAATTTTATCCTTGTCTTTGTTTATGTCTGGCGTTAGCTTTGCACACCACGTAAACATAGCCCTTTCTTCGGACTACTTGACATTTTGGGCAAATTTTTTTGACTGAAGATTTTACTTTCATTTTTATATTCTTTTAACGATTCTTCCTTTACCTCCGTATGGGTCTATTTCAACAATAACTTTGTCTCCTATAAGCACACGGATTCTATGTAACCGCATTTTACCAGAAAGATACGTCAACATCTCCTCTTGAGTGTCTTCACGTTTGACTTTAAAAAAAGTGTTCGGCAAAGCTTCAGTTACGATACCAGATATTGAAGAATCTTTTTTATTCTGATCGTGCATTACAATTTAATCAATGGGTTATATACTAGCAGAAGACGGCCCAACTCGTCAAGCCCAACTTAACACTCTCTTTTATATTTATAGTCTTATTTATCAAGGGTGTTTATTATTTGTATTTTATCAACATTTTTAGGAACAGACCCATTCCAGAATGGATATGTCTTTATGTAAGCTTCTTTTATAGAAGGATACTTAGAAATAGCTTGTTTTGCATCTACTTTTCCTAATCCACTCAATTCTAATAGTAAAGAATTTTCATCAAAAACCCATACAAACTCTGGTTGTCCGACTAATTTAAAGTCTAGTACACTATTTTTTTCAGCCTCTGCTATACTTCCCATGAAAGAAAAGTCTAGGGCATTTAGATTAGATATCCTTATATTATCCTCTGCAGATTCTGGCATAAGGTTTTCCACTATCTCTCTAGTTAAAGCTGTTTTATCAAAAATAAAAGCATAAGCTGTACCTCTTTTCTTTATTGAAGCATTATTTTCAGTAGTTTCGCTTTGAGATGTAGCAGAAAATTCATAAGAAACACCAGAATCATATAAAACAAAATTATTGGGAATTTGAGATTTTATTTCAGAAGACAGGCTACTTTTCAAATCATTTTCCAACTGTACATTGGCGCCCGAAAGCACTTCTTCCGATACAACTTTTCTAACACCTTGAAATCCCCCAGTCATCTCAGATTTTGAACGTCCATAAATCTGGTCATACTTAGCATCACCCTTAAATCCAGGAATTTTAAAATCTTTTAGCCCTATATTATATTTATCCCCTGGACCATCTGCCTCTACTGTAGAATCTATGCTTCCAGGTATAGTTTTACCATCTTTTACCGTTCTAGCTGGGACAGTAACTGCATTCGGTATTCTATATATTAAACCTTCGGGTGTCTCAAAACGAGTAGTTGCTACAAGTTTTTGAGATTGAGATGTGTTGTTGAAAATAGTTATAACTCCTTTTGATTTTATACTAACATTTTCTTCCCCAGAAGCTTCTACATCTTTTTGAAGTTCCTTTGTGACACTAACGACCTGAAAACCAAGAGTTCCTCCGGTAGAATCTTTTTGGGCTTTAAATGAAGCGTCCAAAGACACAACCTTACTTTGAGGTGTAATAGTTATAACGGCTTTCTTAAACAAAGCTGATACACCGAATGCAATGACTAGAATCGCTATAGTAGCAGATACATAGAGTAATTTCTTAGAAGACTTAGGTGTATCATCTTCATATTCATAAGAATATGCATCATTAGCATCTTCTATTTTTTCATTTTCTTTGATAATTTCTTTTTTTATAGAAACAGGACGTGTAAATTCTTCTTCAGGATCTTTTCTTTCTAGTCTATGATCTCTGCCTAATGTATTAGATTTTCTACGATTCGGTAATTCAATATTACGAATACTTCGTCTACCTGGTACAACATCTTGAACTATATTTTTTTTAGTTGGTTCATTTTTCATATCCTAAGTATATTTTAACTTATTATTTTCCTGTTGCAAAGAAAAAACTGTTAATACATAAATTTATTAAATAAAGCTAACATCCCAATAAACTCACTCTGCTTTATATTTGGTTTAAATTTACACAATTTATTTAGTAAATCTTTGGACAGGTGGACTGTCTGTATATTTTTTCTAAAATTGGATGTGTTATCACTTTTTGAAAGACTAAGGAAATCTACGTATAAAGGCACGATATCTTTTTCGGCTGTTATATATATAGTAGTTGGTAAAAACATAGTTGGAGAGAGTTTGAGCAAAGCATCTTCTAAATATATAGACCATTCTTTTTCTACATCAGATAAAATATCAACAATTCTCTCTGTCATATTTGAATCAGTTTTTTTATTTGTAAACATATGCAGAAATGATTCAGCTATCTCAAAAGAAACATCAAAAACTTTTGATATCTGTCTTATGATAAAATTTCTCCCTATTGGAAAAGAGACTGAAGATACTATAGTTTTATCTTTTACCAGAGTAAAATCTGTTATTTCACTTGTAATATCCATAAGTAAATAATTGGAAGTAGTTGGAAACATAAAATTTGAAATACTAAAAGATACAAAAGGAAATGTATGTAGATATATTTCAGAATCTGATAAACGAGTATGATTACTAATACTTTTCCTAACAACACTTACCATATCATTTAAAACTAGAGACATATACAAATACATATCTAAAGATTTAGTTTTTTTACCCAAACTACTCATAAGATAATAACCATTTATTTTTGTACTGGTTATAGCTTTTTCTACATAGAAATTTTCTCCCTTGTGCAAAACATCGTCCAGAGAAGAAGTTTCTTCTAAAAATCGTTCGGCTTCTTTATCTAAAACATTTTTTAAAAAAGATTCTGTAACAACAAACTCTTTATCTTTATTTATATTTATCTCTTTAGATTTCATAGAAAACCAAGGAGAAGAAAAAGAGACTAAAGCATTATCAATTGTTTTTGGTAGTTTATTTTTTTTAAAATACTGATCTTCAAAAGCATTTTTTAAAGTATCTTCTATGGACAAATCTAGATATTTTTCCACATATGAAGAGATGGAAACAATATTATCTAAAAGATTTAAAGATATTGGTGATATACTGCTACGTATAATATATGAGGCATCTTTCCCTTTATAAATAGCTAAAGCAGAAGAAATAGACCCGTTTCCAATATCCAAGAGAAGGGTTACTTTTGATCTCTTATTAAAAACAAAATCAAAAATCATATCTCTATTCTAACACAGCTTTGATTCTTCTTACTCCTGTGGAAATCCCCTCCTCCTTTAAAATCTTAAATTTACCCAAAACACTAGTATTTTCTACATGAGGGCCTCCACAAAATTCTTTTGAATAAGCCGTATTAATTGAGTCGCCTATAAAATAAACATTGACCTCATCTCCATATTTATCACCAAAAAAATGTAAAGCTCCAGTCTTTAGAGCATCTTCCTTTTTCATCACCATCTTATTTACTGGTAAATTTTCTTTTATTTTTTGGTTTACAATTTCTTCTACCTCTCTCTTTTGTTCATCTGTCATTTTTTCCGAATGAGAAAAGTCAAAACGAAGTCTTTCTGCTGTAATATTACTTCCTTTTTGTGAAATATGATCGCCCAAAACATCCCTAAGAGCTTTATGAAGAAGATGGGTAGCTGTGTGATATTTTATCTCCATTTCTCCGTGTCCACCAAGTCCTCCTTTAAATTTTTGCTCTGCACCAGCCCTAGAAAGTTCTTGGTGTTTTTTCATTTCTGCTTTAAAAGAATTAATATCTACTTCAAGGTTATTTTCCTTTGCTATTTCTATAGTAAGTTCTAGTGGTATTCCATGATTCTGTAACAAATCAAAGGCTGTTTTACCAGAAATTTTTGATCTTTCAACACTTTCTACAACCCTTCCGTCTTCATATTGGTTAGCCATTATTTTTTCAAATAATGACTTACTAGAAATTAGTGCTTCACTAAACTTTTCTGATTCTTTATTTATTTCTTCTATAATATCGTCTCTCTTATTTTTTATATTTTCGTAAACATCTCCGTAAACAGAAATTACAACATCTACTATTTTATCTATTTCTTTTTTCTCTAATTTTCTATTTTTTGTATTAAAAACAAACCTTCTAATAAGTCTGCGTAATATATAACCTTGATCTGTATTGCTTGGTAAGACACCATCTGAAATCATAAAAATTGAAGCTCTAATATGATCAGATATGATCCTCTGGGATTTCAAACTGTCTGTAAGTGTTTTTGAAACCTCCATTATAGGTAAAAACAAATCCGTGTCAAAAATATTGTCTTTACCTTGCATTACAGCCACCACTCTTTCAAATCCTGAACCAGTATCAACATTTTTACTTTCTAATTTGCCAACAACTTTTCCATCTTTCTTTACATATTCCATAAAGACATCATTCCAGATTTCTACTATCTTTTGTTCATCATCAGCCTTTAAGTACTCTTCCAAAGTCATACCTTCTGTCAGATTTCCTGTTAGATCATAAAACATTTCTGTATCTGGACCACATGGACCATTGTCTCCTGGAGACCACCAGTTTTTATCTGCTGGTCTAAAATAAATCCTTTCTCCTTTTATATTATTTTTTTCAAAAATACCTTTCCAGATTTTATAAGACTCATCATCTCTCGGAGCATTTTCATCTCCTTCAAAACAAGTAACATAAAGTCTTTGCGGATCAAGACCCAAACCTTCTTCTTTTGAAGTTAGAAACTCAAAACTCCATTCTATGGCTTCTTTTTTGAAATAATCTCCCAAAGACCAGTTTCCCATCATTTCAAAAAAAGTAGCGTGAGTATTGTCTCCTATTTCATCTATATCCCCTGTCCTAACACATTTTTGGATGTTTGCCAGACGAGTCCCTTTAGGATGTTTTTCTCCTAAAAGATAAGGAACTAAAGGTTGCATTCCGGCAGTGGTAAAAAGTACAGAAGGGTCATTTTCTGGTACAAGCGAATAAGATGGAATAATGGCATGCCCCCTTTTTTCAAAAAAATTTAAAAACCTCTTTCGAATTTCTGATGATTTCATATGTATAGATAATATTTACATAAAATAGGGCTTTTTGGAAGTTTATAAAACCCCCGACACCTATTCAAGATGCCGAGGGTAAAAGAGCTAGTTTAAAATCTACTATTCTCTATTATAATTTGAGCTACTTTATCCGCTTTTATAAAAGTAGTATCAATCTTTAGGGCGTCTGGGTGAATTTTCAGAGGACTCGCCTTTCTTGTGCTATCCTGAAAATCTCTTTCTAATACAGCTTTAAGAACTTCTCTGTATCCTAGAAAGACCCCTTGAGCCGACATTTGAGAAACCCTTCGTCTAGCCCTTTCTTCAGCACTTGCCGTAAGAAAGAACTTGCAAGAAGAATCAAAGATAAAACACATATCTCTTCCCTCGGCGACTAGCCCAGGAGGTTTTCTCATTCCCATTTGTATCTCCCTCAAAGAGGATCTGACCTCTTCGATAGCGGCAACTTTTGGAACAAACTCATCTATTATCGGTAATCTAAGATATTCAGCTATATTGATTCCCTCATAGAGAATCTTCCCATTAGACATTATTACACCTTTTATCAAATGCGAAGCCTTTACAAACTCTTCTTTTGAAGAAAAAAATTTATACAGGCTTATATATGCAACTATCCTATACAAGATTCCACTATCTAGTTCATTCCAGCCGAGAATCTCGGCAACCTTTCTCCTCACAGTTCCTTTACCCGAACCTGCGACACCGTCTATAGCAATCACCGGAACACTTATTTGACTCATTCAATGATTCCTCCAGCTTTCATACTAAACAAATGACTCATAAACTGTCAACAAAGCATATTTTAATATCTTTTAAAGATATTTTTTTAAAATTTTAAAATCTTGTAGCAAAGTTTTTTTATTACTTCCATTATACAAGGCAACGGCTGGATGATACAGAGGAACAATGGTTAATTTTCCATAATCACTTTTTACTATAAATTCTTTACCATGAGTCTCACCTATAGAATACTTTCCTTCCACTCCAAATTTTTCCATTATATAAACCATAGAAAACCTACCGAGAGTTGCTATAACTTTTGGCTTTATTATATTTATTTGTCTATCTAAAAAAGGAGAATAAATTTTTATTTCTTCCGGACTTGGGTCTTTATTTTCTGGTGGTCTGTCTTTGACTATGTTTGTAATATAAACATCTTCTCTGTTTAATTTTATAGAAGCAAGCATTTCATCTAAAATCTTACCTGACCTCCCGCAAAAAGGCTTGCCAGTTTCCGCTTCGTTTTTTCCAGGAGCTTCACCTACAAACATAATGCTGGCGTTTAGACTTCCCTCCCCAACTACTGAAAAATATTTGTTTTTAGTCCTATATTCATACAAAGGAGATTTTTTCAAAGAAAGAAGCTCATATCTAATTTCTCTCATCTTTTCAAATCTCTCCTCAATAGAAAGTGGCATTTTATTTAATCATACTCAAGTCTCCATTAAGAATCACAGGTTTCATACCTAAGATTTCTTGTTTATAAGAAATTTCAGAAGAAACATCATTTAAAATGTATATAGGTTTTTTTTGAAAGAAAGCTAGACCAATTTCTATCAATGTATTCCCCCCAACATACCCAGCAATACCTCTTTTTTCGGGATTAACTATTAAAACACCTTCTGCCCATCCTATTTTTTCAAAATGATCATTTATGGCACCGTGCTTCATGTCCCATATTTCATGCCCAACAGGAAAAGCATCTATTCCTCCGTTATCTTCAATGTATTTACCAAAATAAACCTTATTTCCACCACCCATTTCTTTAGGCACCTCTAAAGCAAGTCTTGGAATCTTAACTTCATGACCTAAACTCTCTAGTACTTTCATTGCATTCTCCATTTCACTGTAAAATGCAATACTGCCACAAATTGTTATTTTCATATTTTTTCGTACTTATCTTTATTAAAAATTTTTAATAAAGATATTAAAACAGCTTGATAAATTAACTCTTCCCTTTTTAAAGCACCTTTAGAAAAATATTTAATAGGATCTTTATCAGTGTCTCCGGATAATTCTTGGGTTATAAAACCTAACTCCGTTTTTTCTGTTTTTATTTTATCTATCATCCACTCTGGAATAAAATAACCGGAACTAAAAGACGTAGAATCCACTCCTTCTTTATTTTTAGAGTAAACACAAGCAATATCAAAATACATACCTTCAATCGAAACTAATCCACTTTCAATTGAAACGTAAATATCTGCATCCAAATCTTTAAATAAATTTTCTACCCTATTTTTAGCTCCTTTTATCATCTCTTCATAACCAAAAGGTTGGTCTGATACATTGGATTCAGCTTTCCGAGAAATAACCTCGGCTTCTATATCTAATTTATCTAAAGCCGATTTTAAGGCTCTTACTTTTAATTCACTATTTGTTCCTAAAACTATTTTCATATTTTTACAGTAAACTTATCTCTAACAAAACTTTATCAATTTTTTCTTTTGTTAGCCCTATATCTTCCAAAATCTCGACATTTTCTTCTACAGTTTTACACAAAACAATACCTCTTTGTAGTAGTTCTTTTTTCTCCCTACCTTCCAAGCTAGACAAACAAGTAAGTGGATGCATCTTGGCTTTGATAATCATATCTCTGAGACTTTCTTCTGGAGGATAATTCCAGCCGATCATTCTAAGTGCTCCTTGGCAAGAGCCATACTCTATGGCTGTTGTTGTGAACTTTGTATTTGTTACCAACCAACCTTCATCAAGTTTCCTTTCTTTTCCGCCATAATTAAAAGTAACCTTGCTCAAATCTTCAAATCTCGCTTTTACATAAAGGGCTACTTTTAAATCAGACTTTACTCCAGGTTGGTTATGAAATTTAGCCTCTACCATAATGAGCTTTTCCTTATTCCAAGCTACAACATCTACCTCATGTTCAACACAAAAACCTTTCACGGTTTGACCCGTCAAAGTCTCAAATCCCATATTATTAAATATTTCCGCCACAAATTTTTCAAAAGGAAATCCAGATGGACCGAGCTCCATAACTGCCCTCTTCAAAGAATATTTAAGAGCAACAGGTTTATTTTTTTTGTATAGTAAACCAAAAGCTTGTTTATAGACATCATGACTGGTCATACCAGGAGTCATTCCATCGGAAACTTCTGAAACAATATCTAATATCTCTTTTTCATTTGTGCCAGACCTTCTAAGCGAATCTTCTAACTTAGTTCTGTCAAACAATTCTCTAGTCCCATCTGCTTTTATTATATAAACTGGTTCTGTGTTCATCACGTTAGAAGCAGGTCGCGGTAAAACCGCGTGCCTTACATTTTATATTGTTAATTTTTATGGTGATTGATTTCATATTTTTTCTATTTAAATTACGACCGCGGCTTCTAACAAGATTCATTACAATATTATCTCATAAAACAAAATCTCTTCCAAACCTATATAGTTTCTTCAATTATTCCTCCTCCGAAACACTCTTCACCCAAGTAAAGTACGGCCGACTGACCAATAGCCACCCCGTTTTGAGGTTTTTCAAAGTAAATATGAAAACCTTTGTTCCTTTTTTCTATTTTACAATTCTGTTTCTCTTGTCTGTATCTTATCCTAACCTGACAGCTGAAAGGAAATTTTGGCTCTATGCCACTTACAAAATGAATACTATTTAACAAAACTTCTTTTGTATTAAAAACTAAATCTTTTTGTGTCTCTTTATCGGCAATAGTTATTGTATTTTTTTCTATATCTTTTGCCACCACAAAAAAACTTGGATCATTTGGTGTTTTTTTAGTTATAGTAAATCCATGTCTTTGTCCTATTGTATAAAATAAAGCTCCGTCATGTACTCCAATGGCTTCTCCTTTTGAATTTAAAACATCTCCCTTTTTACTCTCAGTATAATGAGAAAGAAAATCCTTCATATCTATTTTTCCAATAAAACAAAGTCCCTGGCTGTCCTTTTTTGTAGCTGTCGGAAGTCCAGATTTTTCAGCCAATTTTCTTACTTCTGGTTTTGTTAAATGTCCAACAGGAAAAAGAGTTTTTGAAAGTTGCTCTTGATTTAAAGTATAAAGAAAATAACTTTGATCTTTATTTTTGTCTACCGACTCATGAAGTTTATAAATCTCTTTCTCCTCAGAACCGTTTTCAGAAACATCTTTGCGAGGAAGAGATTTATCAAAAATAAAATTCTGAGCATAATGTCCTGTAGCCACAAAGTCAGCCCCCATTTCTAAAGCCTTTTTTAAAAAAATACCAAACTTCACATATTTATTACAAAAAATATCAGGATTTGGAGTCCTACCGATTTTATATTCAGATATCATATAGTCCACAACTTCTTTCTTGTATTCTTTTTCACAATCAATGGTCATAAAAGGTACACCCAAAGTAGCACAGACCCTCATAGCACTTCTCCTCTCTTCTTTCCAATTACAAGGCAAGAAGTCTGGATGCCAGACTTTTAGAAAAACTCCAGTCACATCAAAACCTCTCTCTTTAAGCAAAGCCAAAGAGACAGAGGAATCAACCCCACCAGAGACACCAACGAAGACCTTTGGCTTTTTATTTTCCATTGTCGTATTTATACCAATATAAATGTCTTTAGTAAACATTTATCTCAGACATTAACAAATCTTTATAGACTAATTTATTTAAAAAGATACACCTTCAACGTGGGTTTGTTTAAAATCTCGTTGAAGCAATATAACTTTAGGGACTTCGGACGAGGGCGGCGGGTGAGAAGTGATGCTATCACTTCGCAAGACCTTCCACATTTGTAATAAAATGTGAAAGGTGTACTGCTCCTGTAGGGAGATTAAGCTAAAGTCTAGCAAGACTTATGGTGTACCCTAAAATTATGTTGCTGAGGAAGAGATTTTAATATCCTAACTATTCAAATAAAGTTCTTTATTTCTTTTGTGCTCTTCAAAAGTCTTAGCATAATGCATATTCCCCTCTTCATCTGTTAAAAAATATAAATATTTTGTTTTTTCAGGATTCATAGCTGCTAAAATAGCATCAACCCCAGGGTTAGATATTGGTGTAGGAGGAAGACCTTTATATTTATAAGTGTTATAAGGTGAATCTATCTTTAAATCATCCAGAGATAAATCAAAAGTGCTTTTCCCATTTATATATATAAAACTAGTATCAACTTGAAGAGGCATCCCCATAGATAACCTTTGCCAAAGTATGCCAGCCACAATTCTTCTGTCTTTTGGTTTAGCTTCACCTTCCAAAATAGAAGCCATTTTTATTATATCCTCTAAAGGTTCGTCCAAATTATTTATAGCTTCTATTTTAGAAATTTTATCATCAAAATTCTTCTTCATTAGATCTACTAAAGTTTTTTCTTTTATAGTTGGTGATACAAAATATGTATCTGGAAAAAGATATCCTTCATCTTTTATAGCTAAGCTCAAGAACTCGTCTTTGTTAAATTTTATTAATGTTTTCTCTAAATAATTGGCTATTTGAAAGACATTCCACCCTTCAGGAATTGTTATTCTTATATCATTTAAACCAAACAAACCCTCTGTAAATCTATTTGCCAAAGAAAGCAAACCCTGCTTTTTATCTAACAAATAATCTCCTGCTATTATTTTTTTCTCTCCACCTTTTAAAATAATATAGCTTCTAAAAATAAGCTTAGATCTAATTATTTTTTCATTGTAGAGTTGTTCTGTAACTTCCTGGAGAGAATCTCCAGAATTGATAGTTAAAATTGTTTTAGTTGGAAATTTTGCTGGACTGAAAAATATATTTATAAGCAGAAAAAAAATAAAAGAAAGAGATACTATCAAAAACCCTTGAAAATAAATTTCTTTTTTATTTTCATAAAAAAAATATTTTATTTCTTTGTATTTTTCTAAGATTTTAGATATAATTTCTTCTGAATTCATATTCTATAAAGGTAAGTTTGAAGGGGCTTCTGATTTTTTAGATGGTATACGAGACAATGTAGGTGTTTGAGCCACATTTCCAGGGAAATGATAGACTGTTGCCAACTCTTCTGTGTTTAAAATAAAATGAGATCTTTTAAATTCATTATAGAAAAAACCTCTAGCCTTGTAAGCATCCAGAAGAATTCCCTTTTCAAAATTCATTGTCTTTTTAGACCTATCTTTCCAAGGAAACCACTTATATTTCGGAGCCACACCAGAAGAAACTTTAAAACCATTTAAAGATGAGTTGAACTGAGTTATACCTCCCATAATACCTCCAACATTTGACATATCAAATAATTCTTTCTCTGCAATATAAATAACTCTCATACCAACATCAAAACCAACCTTGGAAATACTTCTCTCCAGAGCTTTCACAGTCTCCGTCTCACCATCTGTCAGAAATCTAGTCGTTCCAGGAACGGGCTTACCTGTTTCTTTATCTTTTTCACCTTTAGCTTTAGCCAAAATCTTTTCTATCTCTGCCTCAGCAGCTTTTTTCCACTTTGCATCTATTTTTTCACCAGTCTTTGGATCTTTATCCTCTGCTTTGTGTGCTCTAACGATTATCTGAAACCATGCCTGATGACCTTGCTTTAGAGAGCCAATGAATTCCAAAAAAGGAGTTAGTGGATCTATCTTGTATTCCTCTTTTGGATCTTTATCCATTCCATAATCCACATATGTTTTTATAGGATATGCATCTGGTTTGCTCAAGCCGATTTCTGCTGCCCACATACCAACCTTTTCTGGGTCGTATGAGATAGGTAGAGTATAGTCTGGAACCTCATATATTTCTATACCCGGATACTGAGAATAAAGATTTGATTCAATCATATTTTTATAACTTTTTCTTGTCATTATAAAAAAATGTATACTTCCTCCAATAGAGACTATTTCCAAAGAAAAATGAGCTCTGAGCGAACCCTTCCAATATTTCTCGTACCAGTTTGCTTCTCCAAAAGTTTGATACAAACTAGCCATAAAAAACTCCATAGCCTTTGGCGATTTAAAAACATCTTTAGGTATTTTTACTTCCAAAAATATATAATCCTGTTTCGCTAAAAACTGTGCTCTCTTATAAGTAATCCAAAGACTCCATAAAGAAAAGAAAAGAAAAACTGGCAACCATACATAAGAAGTATAGTATAAAATCTTCAAAACGGTTTGAACCATTTCAATTGATAGTATCCTTGAATAAATATCAAACATATATAAATTATATCTGATTATAGATAAAAAACCACCACTTTATAAAGTGGTGGTTTTTTATTTAGACTAATGTATATTTACCATCCTTTAGTTTCTTGAAGATCTTAGGATTTTGAAGGTTAACCATTATGGTATTTTCCTTTACATACCTCTCCTTCAGAACTTTTTCTACTATCTTACTTTTAGTTAAAGGCCCATATTTTTCTAGAATGTCTTTAATTACATCTTTGACCACTCCGCTCATATAACCCCATTCTGTAAGAGCATACAACCCTCTACCCACCAATACAAATCTAGGATCTTTTATGAGCTCATTATGTGTGGTAGCAACGTGAGCTTTTTTCTTGAATATTTCAGTTATAAGTTTTGCTACTTCTTTAAAGTGTATAGGAGATCCATGTCTTCTGATAACTAGAAAAGAGTAATCTCTCATCCCTTTTGCATTTATATTAGCAGAACTTGATTTGCCCCATTCACCAAGAGGATTTTTATCCATTAGTTTTGAAAGAGCCAACCATCTCTTAGCCACTTCTTCTGTTTTGTATTTATCCGATATGTCTTTCAAATGCTCTAGAAATTTTTCTACTATATCTGATTCTAGTAATATCTCATCGTCTGACAAGCCAGAATAAAGTTTTCTTATAGCTTCATGAATTTTGACTGATAAATCTTTATCTACATTCCATCTATGCTTAAACTCCGAGTCTTCTTTTTCCTTTGTAAATTCATCACCAACAACAAATAGGAAATGGATGTGATTTTGAGTAGATTTACTCTTAGATAAATATTTTAAAAGATCTTCTTCTGAAACAATTCCCCCCAGTCCAAGAATTACTTTTTTCAGTTCTTCAAACGCTGGCTTTTCTTTTTCATATTCTTTTGATTTACGGATGTTGGCAATAGAATAATTTTCTATCTGTCTTATTCTCTCACGAGTGATTTTGTATTTTTTACCTATAGCTTCAAGAGTCATTCTTTTTGTATCTGTACCCAGCCCAAAACGTCCAATGATGACGTCTCTAGATCTTGGTGAAAGTACAGCTAAAAGTTTTTTTGTAACCTGCTCTGGTTTAAAGTTTATTGGTGATTTTTCGCTCATAATTTTTTAATGTTATTACTTTATATATCTAAAAGTACAACGAATGTTCATTATTTCTATCATTATTATCAAATATAGTCAAGTAACCAATCTACTCAGTTACGAAATTGACTAAAATATCTGGAATATTAACAACTTTAAGGATTTTTTTGCCTTTTAGCCACTTTGAGACTTCTTCTAAACCCTTGACTAATTCTTCTATTTCTGATGTTTTAACACCCTTTTTAGCCCTAAATTTAGCCCTAAATTTACCGTTTATTTGGACAGCGATTGTCACCTCTGATTCTTCCATTTTAGATATAACCGCTTTCGGCCATTTTTCTAAAGAAATTGATTTTTTATTACCCAAAATAGACCACAACTCTTCAGACAGATGAGGAGAAAAAGGAGAAAGAATTTTCAAAAATACTTCAAAATCTTTTTTAGATATTTTTTTCTCTTTTTCTATTTCATTCACCAAAATCATCATGCTAGATATTGCTGTATTAAATGACATGGTTTCTATATCATCAGAAACTTTTTTAACAGTTTTATGTAGAACTGATTCCAAAGCTTTAGATGTTCTATTTCCAAAATCATAAGTATTACCTATTTTCCAAACTCTCTCTATAAATCTTCTAACTCCAACGATGTTTTCCTCGGCCCAAGATATAGACTGATCAAAAGGACCCATAAACATCTCGTAAAGTCTCAATGTATCGGCACCATAAGTCCAGACTATAGTGTCTGGGTTTACCACATTTCCCTTAGACTTAGACATTTTTTCTCCTCCTCCTGCCAAAATCATTCCATGTGAAGTTCTTTTTTTATAAGGTTCTTTAGTTGGTACAAGTTTTAAATCATATAAAAATTTATGCCAAAATCTTGAATACAAAAGGTGTAGCGTGGTATGTTCCATTCCCCCGTTATACCAATCTACAGGAGTAAAATATTTCAAATTTTTTGGATCAGCAAATTTTTTATTGTTCTTTGGATCTGTATATCTCAAATAATACCAAGAAGATCCTGCCCATTGTGGCATAGTGTCTGTTTCTCTTTTTGCGTTACCTTTACATTTTGGACATTTTGTATTTACCCACTTTGAGATATTTGCCAGAGGAGACTCTCCTGTATCTGTCGGTTCATATTTATCTACTTTTGGAAGTTTCAAAGGCAAATCTTTTTCTGGCAAAGGGACAGTTCCACACTTTTCGCAATGAACAAGCGGTATCGGTTCACCCCAATATCTTTGTCTTGAGAAAACCCAGTCACGAAGTTTAAACTTTGTAACCCATTCCCCGCCTACAAATTTTGTAATGTCTTTTTTAACTTCTTCTGAATTTCTTCCATCAAATTTTGAGGAATTTACCAAAATGCCTTCATCTAAAAAACAAGCATCTGGGAAACTAGTATTTTTTATAACTTCTTTTATTGGTAGATTATATTTCGTGGCAAATTCAAAATCTCTCTCATCATGAGCGGGAACGGCCATCACCGCTCCTGTACCATAATAAACCAAAACATAATCTGCTACCCAAACAGGAATTTCTTCTCCGTTGGCTGAATTTATAGCTTTTATACCTTTTATTTCTACTCCAGTTTTTTCTTTTCCTTCTGCTGTTCTTTCTATATCGTCTTTTTTCTTTGCTCCTGCAACATAGTCCAAAACCTCATCAAGATTATCAATTTTGATTTTTGAATTTTGATTTTTAAATTCTTCTATTAATTCATGCTCTGGAGAGAGAACAACATAAGTCGCTCCGAAAATAGTATCTGGTCTGGTAGTAAAGACTTCCACTTCACCTACTTTGACTTTTGATTTTTCAATTTTAAATTTTATTTCTGCGCCCTCTGACTTCCCTATCCAATTTCTTTGTTGAGTTTTTATTTGAGGCAAATAATCCACTTCATCCAGATCCTTGTGAAGTCTTTCTGTATATTTTGTAATAGCAAGCATCCATTGTTCCTTTTCCTTTTTTTCTACCAAAGTACCACATCTTTCACAACAACCGTTTATAACCTCCTCATTGGCCAAACCAATCTTATCCTTTGGACACCAGTTGATAATCATTTTCTTTTTATAAGCCAAACCTTTCTTATACATCTGCAAGAAAATCCACTGTGTCCATTTATAATATTTGGGATCAGTTGTGTTTATCTCTCTATCCCAATCAAAAGAAAAACCTAAAGATTTTAATTGTCTTCTAAAATTATCTGTATTTATTTTTGTGACAATCTCTGGTGGAGTACTTGTCTTTATAGCGTAATTTTCAGTGGGTAAACCAAAAGCATCCCAGCCAATAGGATACAACACATTAAAACCCTCCATTCTTCTTTTGCGAGAAATAATATCCATAGCAGTATTACTTCGGACATGTCCCACATGCAAACCTTCTCCCGATGGGTATGGAAATTCTATAAGAGAGTAGAATTTTTTCTTTTTAGATTTAGAAGGAGATTTAAATATTCCACTCTTTTCCCACTCTTTCTGCCATTTCTTCTCTATTTTTAAGTGATTATAATTCTCCATAATTTCTTTACTATACATAAAAAATCGCCTTCTTGCAAAGGCGATTTTTTATTATTTATCTAACTGAAGGCTTATAGATATCCTCATTTATTACATAAGTAAAACAAGATCGCCCTTGATCATAGGACCAGTCTGACGGAGTATTGTAATTATATTTTGTATCTATTATTGATCTACTGTATAGATTATTTTTTTCTGATTTAAAACTAAAATCCGCACATATTTCAAATGATTTTAGAGAAAGAGTACTATACTCATAAGGTTTTTCAGATTGTGGTTGATTCAAACTTACATAACCATACTGATCTTTTAATTCTGGTAGACTTTTAGGTAACTCTCCATTTATCTGCCAAAAAGAAACCACCTCAGATTGTAATTGTTGTATGTCTGAAACTTTTTGCATATCATATTTTTTTAATCTTTGTGTTTTTGGTGAACCAATCACGACAAAACCCAAAACTATAGAAAGAATCACTAGAACCAAAGAAGAAACCAACCAAACTTTTTTGGATTTTGAAGTAAGGATATCCTTTGTCTCAGAAATATAATAACCAAAAACCAAAAATAGTATGATTAAAACAGAAAAAGTTTTTAGTAAAAATCCAGATGTCAGATCTCTACCGTCTAAAAAGTAATAAAGTACTGTGACCAAACTTCCGGCAATAACTGCTCCAGAAATAAAGAGAGTTAGATAAGAAAGCCACTTTTTTATAGGTAAATCCTTTTTTTCAGGATGATCATTATAATTTTTATTTAAAAACCATTCTAAGATAGCGAAAATCGGAAAGACAATGATAAGAAATGCTACAGGAAAACTTATACTTGAAGTGGCATTGTAATAAGAATCTAGAGCCGGATAAGCGTGATTTATAATAGTAAACAGAAGATTCAAAATATTTATAACAATGGCATATAAGGCCACCATACTTCCAATGATTAAAAAGAAATCAATCGGTTTTGTTTTTACATTTTCCATAAAATTTTGTTAAGTGGATAACAAGGGTATTATACCATAGAAACTTAAATCTTAAACTCTACCTACCCATTCGATTTTCCTTCGGACAAATCTCAGGATCTCGGTTAAAAATATTGCTATATTTTGAACTCTACGACATCACCATCTTTTACTACATATTCTTTCCCTTCCGTCCTGACTAAACCTTTTTCGCGAGAAAAAAACTTGAGTTACAAGCCCTCCAGTATTTCCGGTCAGACCTTACGAATTAAATTGGAATGTACATAAATATTCTACCGCCGATGTTTTTTAATGCAAGGCTATCCCCACCCTCTTTTGCACCTTGTAGGTATCCCCGTGGCCAAGTACACCTCTGTAGGAGCTTATTGTCTGAGGCTTCGGATAACCTCTCATTTTTCTTATTATTTTCTGTTTTGTCGTAGTTCGAATAACTCGATGCTGCGGAAAGTGTACTCATCCCAGAAAATCCACACCTGACCTATACGTTTTGATATAGACTTTATTCTCATGAAGTGTGAGATGCAATTTACTATTTAGAAATTGATGGAATTTCAGCAAAACATCTTCCAGGTACTTTTTGTTCTCTGAAAGAACTGCAAAATCATCGGCATAACGTATGTAATATTTAACTCTAAGTTCTTGCTTCACATACATATCAAATTCATGCATATAAATATTTACCAGAAGCTGGGAGGTAAGAATGTATTTCTAAATCTTCAATGTGTCGCTCAAGTATTTTCATGAGTATCACCTGATCAATGCTTGCAAAGAACTTTTTAATATCGCATTTCAAAACATAACAGGTGCGAGTGTAATTCTTTGACACCTTCCCCGCGAAATACCTAAACCTATCGAGTGCTCGGTGTGTGCCTTTCCATTTTCTACAGGAGTATGAATCATAGATAAAACGGGAATCAAAATAATAATACAACTCCTTATAAATAAGGTGGTGAAGGACTCTGTCTCGAACAGTAGCTTTATGGATATTTCTTGGTTTTGGATCAGAAATATTAAAGGCAGAATATCCAGCGTGCTTGTAGGTTTTATTTTTGAGCGCGGTATGAAGTTCGACTAGGTTATCTGCCAGTTCTAGTTGAAATTTAATAACATCTCTTTTCTTCCGTTTTCCGCGCAAAAAACGATCCCACGTCGCGAGTAAATTTTCGATGGATATGATATCTTGATATTTATGAGTGAACATAAAGAGACTTTAAAGCCCCCCCCGCACAAGCCCCACTCGTTCTTGTGCGTGCAAAAGAGGCATATCAGGCATGGCATAGCCATTTGGTAAATCTAAAACGACTCGATCGCTATACAATTGGTACAAAAATTGATGACACCTTCCTTTCCATTCTTGAATTAATTTTTCGAGCATGTTTTGCATATGATAAATTTGAAAAACTTTCGATAGTGTCCCAGGCCATTGGAAAAACTGATTTATTAAAATTCTTTCTGCAGATCGGTTGGGAACATAGAATAATTGATCATACACAATATGGAGCACTTATTCTTCTCCTTGATGAAGTAGGTCGTATGCTTGGCGGTTGGAAAAAGAACATTGGTGACAAAACTCCCACTAACAAGTAGTGGGAGAAAGCAAATGAGTTGCAGAAGCAGAGGAGGCAGTTGTCGTCGTTCCAGTCGTTCTCGAAGTTGCCGAGGTTGAACTTGAAGTCCCCGTCCGAGTTGCGGTTCACGTTCGGCACCCTGTGGTTGCCGTTGGCATGGCCCACTAGCAATGTACAATACGCCTTCCATCCCACCGAGAGTAACACCAGTCACCCCCTGTATTTTATTTGGAGTATAAAAACTCTCCAGCGTATTGCACCGACTTATTTGTTTTTTTCATAAAAGGCTGCACTCGCTCACAAGGCGTACCCGATGAACCTCTCACAGATTCCCTTTACGAGAATTCGATGGCATGAAGCCGTAGCCGCATACGCATCTAATATCCGAAAAATAGTATAGCAGAAATATTTATATAAAAAAATTGAGCCCCCGCGTTAGCTAAGGGGCTCAAAGAGTCTAAGGATCGAAGATCAAGCGAAGCGACTAAGCGTCTAAGCGCTATTCGTCGCAGAAGCAGAGGAGGCAGTCGACGTCGCGCCAGCCGAGCCCGAAGAAGCCGAGGTCGAACCTGAAGTCCCCGTCCGAGCGGCGGCTCACGCGCGGCACCCTGCGGTAGCCGTGGGCATCCTTCCAGAGAGCGTCTTTCTCATCGAAGGAAACTGACGACCGATTGACCGGCAGTTCCTCTTTCTTCTGCTCCCAGACGAGCGATGCTCCCTGAGCGCCGACGAGAATGGCTTTCTCCGAACGGAGCTTGGCCATGCAGTCTTCGGACGTGACCGTCTCCTTGATCTGGAAGACCTTCACCTTGAGCTTGCGCCCAGCCTCGAGTTTCGTCGTGGCCTTGGCGTAGTTCTTGTCGGTGATGGCATCGTTGTAGTAGTAGAACGCCTTGCGGTGTTCCTTACCGAACGAGTCCAGACGCTTGGAGTGATCGTAGCCTTCCGGCACGACGATCTCGAAGGTGTTGACCAGTTTGAACCGGTCGTCTATCTGCGCTCCGCCCATGAGTGCGGCGTACATGGCTTTCGCCTGCTTGTTGCCACGGGAGTTGACCACTCGCTGAACCAGGTCAGCGTCGAAGCCAGCCTTGTCGAGGACCAATGCAAACTCGTGCATCGCTCCACAGCTGAGGTCACACACACTTTTCGTGCTCATGACACCCCTTTCAAAATCTTAATGCAGGTTTGAATTTAGGCCTTTAGGCCTAACCTGCACATCTACCTATATTATATCAAATCTTAGTCTTTTTGTCAACCTATTTTAAATTCCGAAATCTAACTACTCCTTCGATTTTCCTTCGGACAAATCTCAGGGCATTTGAACTCTACGCGCCGAAATTTTCTTGATGGGCAAATTTCGGCATCTCCGAGTTCAAAATATAATACCTTACGGCATTATATTTTGAACTCTACGACATCACCGTCTTTTACTATGTATTCCTTTCCTTCTGTTCTGACCAAACCTTTTTCGCGAGCTACAGCATATGATCCAGACGAAAGTAAATCGTCACAATAAACAACTTCGGCTCTTATAAACTTATCTTTAAAATCTGTATGTATCGCCATACCTGCCACCGGTGCAGTCGAACCTTTTTTTATTGTCCAGGCTCTTGTTTCATCTTCTCCTGTTGTAAAGTAAGTCATAAGGTTTAAAAGTTTGTGACCTTCTTTTATAAGATTATCTATTCCATCATCTTTTCCTCCAAGCTCCACTCTAAACATTTCTTTTTCTTCGCCTTCCAAATCTTTAAGCTCATTTTCTATATTTGCATCCACCACTACATAGTGAAATTTATTTTCTTCAAAAAATTTCAAAAGTTTTTGCCATCTGTCGTCATTTAACTCATCCAGATTTTTTCCACCAGCTTTTTTGTTCAAAGCATACATAATAGGTTTAAAAGTCAGAAGGTTTAAATTTTTCACTACAACCCTTTCTTTTTCATCCAAATCAAGCTTTATAGCCAACTTACCTTCTCCCAAATGGCTTTTCATTTTTTCCAAAACTTCATTTTCAAAAATAGCTTGCTTGTCTCCTCTTTTCACATCTCTACCCAAGCTTCCCAATCTTTTTGTTACAACTTCTTCATCCGCAATAGTAAGTTCCAAATTTATAACCTCGATATCTGATACAGGATTCACTTCATTATGTACGTGAATAATATTATTATCTTCAAAAATCCTAACCACCTGAACAATAGCATCTGTTTCTCTTATGGCACTTAGAAATTGGTTTCCTCTGCCCACATCCTGACTCGCTCCTTTTATAAGGCCAGCAATATCCACAAATTCCACAACCGCCGGAATAGTTTTTGCAGATTTTGAAAGTGTAGAAAGTTTCCAAAGTCTTTCATCTGGTACAGGCACAATACCGACAGATGGATCTATGGTACAAAAAGGATAATTCTCTGCTGGAACAGATTTTTTAGTTAAAGCATTAAAAAGTGTGGATTTCCCCACGTTCGGCAGACCAACTATGCCGATTGAAAGTGACATATTTTAAAGATATATGAAAAATCACCGTAAATCAAATTCAATTGTTATTTCGTTTTTTGTGTTTTTATCTTTTTCTTTATTTATTATCCAACCTGTATTTAAAAACATTTTAAGAGATCTTTCATTATGTTCTTGAACATTACCATAAACTTTTTTAACTCCATTTTTTCTACAGAAATCCAAAAAATATAAAATGAATTTTTTACCAACACCTTGCCCACGATAATCTTTATGAACTGTTATTTGTTCTAAGTACCAATTATCAAAATCTTCTTTGTATTTATTATCCCATCCTAAAAATCCGATAATTTTTTGATCGAGCTCGTAACACAAAAGCTGTTCTTCAGATATTCTTTTCACGATTATTTCTTTACTTTCTTGTTGTGCCTTTTCGTTAACATCTCTAATAACATCCATTATTTCACTCAAATCTTTTATTTTAGCTTTTCTTATCATTGTTATAGATATTTTTTAATTCTATTGCTCTTTTTATTATATGATCCCCTACCTCACCCCAATCAAAATATTGTTTGTAATCCTTTGGATCTATTAGTTTTATTTCTGTTATATCTCCATCGGGATCTGAGACAAAATCTCCATATGGTTCAACTATACAAAATGAACGAGTTTGTCTAACTATTCTATCTGGTTCATAAATATCTTGATATCCTATTAGTTCTTGATACAAAACTTTCATATTGGATTCTTCTTTTACTTCTCGCGCAGTAGCTTCTTCATAGGTTTCTCCTGGTTCTATTCCTCCACCTGGCAAAGTCCAGTACCCTTTGTCTTTTGCATACACAACCACAATTTTGTCTTTATAGAAACAAAAACCATGGACCCCTTGTAATATTCTACCTTCAAGATTATCCAAAGGATTATCTTCTTTATAAATAACATCTAAAACTTGATCAGAACGATTTGTTAGAGTTGATTTAATTTCCATATTTAAAATTATACCCTATTTATCTGTTGCTAAAACTATTTTATTTTATTTAAAATATCTTCAGCAATTTCGGCTGGAGTTTTATTTGTATCGACTTCTACAAAATCCTTAAGCTTTGCCATCAAATATTTCTTCTGTTCCAAAATAAAATCCTGCTCGTCTTCTTTTTTGGCAAAGTGATTGTTGGTTCTAGTATTCAATCGATGTCGCACCACTTCATCAGAAGCGTTTAATACAAAAACTTTATCAAACTCTTTTGCTACATCTTCTATATTTTCTGAAATAGCAGAGACAAAAACATCTTTATCTTCTCTGATGCAAGAAAGGAGTTTTTGTAGCGTGGAGATATCACAATACCAACCGTGCAAATTGAGCCACTCTGTATCTCTTCCATCTGGACCATATTCTGTGACCTCTTGTGTTTCTTTATTCTTCCAATGACAAATGCCAGTAGCATCCAAATCAATAGCAACAACTCCATGTTTTTGTATCTCCGCTAGAGCTGTCGTCTTGCCTGTCCCTGCTATTCCTGTAATTAAAATTTTCATAAATTAATTATGTACATCAAAATTAAACGACTCAAGCATTTTTATTGCGGTCTTCACTCCTTCCGGATAGGTGGTGCTATCAATTAAGTAATGGATAACTATTTTTTGGCCAGCCAAGTTTTCAGTAATTACATAATTGTAGGTTTGGCCGTCTCCCAAAGTGTACCCTCCAGTTGAATGTGTAAAACCATCTGTGAGAGTAAACGTATAAGCTGTTTTACCAGCAAGCATAATTTCTTTCATCTCCCCAACTTCAGGAGTTAGATATGGATCAGGAACCGTTTGTAAATTTCTTACATTTTCAGCATACGATTTAAGGTCTTGAGAAAATAGCGCCTTTTTAGCTGCCATCATTTGGACCGCTTGCGGCCCATCCTTTACTATACTTTTCTCTACTTCAGGACCAAAGTAATCTACGTCTATACTAAAGAGTGTAGTTTTTCCCGGAACACCAAAACTTATATTCTCCTCATCGGATAGGTCAGTTCCACTGTATTCATTATTCGAATTTGGTTTTGAAATGAGTGATGGGTATGAAAGAGAATAGCCATACGCCTTATTTTCAAAAGTTTGCCAGTCCAAATTAGGCTGTGACCAGAGTTTCCAAACAGTCAATACTACGATGACAACTAAAATTAGAGGGACTACTTTTTTCATAACTGTATATTACTCAAAATTTAGGTAAAAAGAAAGCCGCCCAGAGAGCGACGGCTCTCCTTGGCGGCGAATGTTAATAGAACATGATTTTTTACCTATGTGCTAGTCGCGTACCAATCCGCGAAGCTACCCGCATCAGGACCCCTATAACTGCAAATGTCACCCAGAGTCCAAGAACAAATATTAATGCTCGACCGATTGACATCCGTCCTTCCGTGATCTCGATCAGCAGAATCATAGCTAACAAGAAGCTGAACATAATGGGCATACCAAGATCGTAGAGATCGAATGTGAATAGGTTGTGGGGATATTTGAGTGGAACTCGGATAGCCATCATAAACCAGCCGATTATATTTACCCCTAAAGATATCCAAAACAAGGTCTTATCTTGAGAATTAGTGAAGGTTAGGCCTCCCATGAGACCGAGTGAGAAAATCGCTAGGCCACAAAAATTGATCCACAATATGACAGGCGGAACTTTTATTTCATGATTCATCCTACTTTCTCCTTTCACCTGATCTCACAAATTTGAAATCTATCTGGGCAACCGCCTTCTTTCGGACGAAAGCCAACCATCCTACACTCAACGCCGTTCCCTTTTAGGATGTCGTTGATGGTAGACTGATGAGATACACCCTCTTCGTGACTAATGTGTCCATGTTTCTTGATACGCAAGAGAACTTCCTTTAACTTTTTGTCTCCTGCACGCTCAGGGTTATCAGAGAAGGCTCGTAAGGAAAAGACTTTCTTCCAGAGAGCTTCCGAAACAATTTCGGATTTGACGAGATCGAAGTGCTTCATTTGAGTGATCTTGTGATCACTATCTGCCGTCACTTCAAGTTGTCCACGCTCAATTGTTATCGTAATTTTGAGCTTGGTACATGGATCCAGTATTTTGAGTAGCTGGTCCGAATCCAAAGTTTCCAACAAAGACTCTACTAGAATCTCCACTTTCTTGGTTTGTGCCATTGTACCTCCGCCAACATTCAACCATATTTTAGTAAACCTTGCAATATTTAAATAATAGAAAGGGTGGTCATCTCTGACCACCCATAATGTTTTGACTCTAAGCAAATGTTGTTTCATCTTTCGCAATAATTCCCTCCCATGGATTTACACAATCAATGAGAGTTTTGCCTGCCGCATTGTAGATAGTGATCGAGCAATTCGGATTATCCAAATTCTCTTTGATGTGCAGAAATTCCTCAACACTTAATCCCTTCCAATATTTTTGGAAAACCTGCGACCATCTCCCATGACAGACGATTAAGTCACATCCGAGAGCTTCCCCATATGAATTAGCTGGAGAACCTTCACGAAGCAGAAGCTCGCTCTCGACGAAGCTCCGAATCCGAAGCTCAACATCAGGACAGCTCTCTCCACTCGGAGCTCGATAATGATAATACCCCGCGCGCTTGCGAAGCCGGACTTGGTCTGGATACCTCTCTCCAACTTCCTTCTTGGAAAGCTCGTGAAAAATCCCGTCCCATTTTTCATCGAGCCTCGAATCAGTAATAGGAGTTATCTGCACCCCGAGTTGTTGCAAGATAATCGCAAGAGTTTCCTCTGTCCGAATAAAAGTGGACTGAAATGCTCTGATCACCCGGTACTTTCTCTGCTGTTTAATAAATCCTTTGAGGTATTCTCCAGCCAGCCTAGCTTGTTCTCTTCCTATGGGAGTGAGCGGGTATTGATGGTTTGGAATATCAAGCGCCGCACGCTCGTCTTGAGACATGGTGTTACCGATAGATTCGGCATGTCTTACGAAAATGACATCATTTTGAAACAGCATGTTCACCTCTTTCCAGAGTTAATTTAACTCAAAGTTGGATAAAAAGAAAGCCACCCTATTGGAGTAAGGTGGCTAGAGTTACAGCGGTTTTGTTATTAAATTCTTTAATCGGGATAATCAAGACTCGATGAATACCGATTTCCAACGAAGTATAATCGCTTACTTGAATTGAAATCTTACTAAGTTCAAAGCCTGCCGAAGTAAGAAGTTCAATGACTTTCCTCTGGGCAGATTTTTTAAGTTCTTTGTTTGACACTCCCTCGTGTGGGATTTCTACATACCCGAGAGTCAAAGATCCACGAGTTGGTGTTTCAATAGAAACTAAAAAGGTCATTGTTTAATCCTCTTATAGCGACCAACATGATACCCTCCACAAAACTGACAACGATAGGCATGGTATCTCCTACCAAGCTTTCGTGCGTGGGCATGGGCAATATCAACGTCAGTATGTCTTATTTTGCCCTCACAACTTCGACGTCTGATCCGACGTTTGCTCGACATAATATACCTCCTTTCTGTAAAGAATAGAAACACATTTTAATAAACATTGCAATAGAAGAAGTTTTTTTACTTCAAAATTTCAAAAGTACAATCCGTGCTTTTAATATTTTTCAAAAAGTTTTTACAAAACTCTTCCCTTTCAGTATCTTTCATCAAGTCTGGCGCGAAAATTTTAAGATTCAAAGGATACAAAGTAAAAACATCTTTACTCTCCCCTAGTACAGCACCTACACCTAAACCTTTTGTTGTGTCTCCGAAGTTTTGATCAAAAACAAAATTTCCTAAAGAATAAAATACTGCTTTGTTTTTATAAATCTCTAAGGGCTGTATGACGTGAGGATGGTGGCCAATAATTAAATCTGCTCCATTGTCTATAAGTTTATATGCAATATTTTTTTGAGAAATATCTTCTACAAGTTCATACTCCTTGCCCCAGTGAATAAAAACTACAACAAAATCATTTTCTGTATCTAGCCTAGAAACAAGAGGATAAAAGCTTGAGACAGAAACAGGAGCGGTGGTTTCATCTATCCCAACAAAAGCTACTTTTTTATTATTTATATTCTTTACAATAAAACTATCTTCCAAAGTCCTTCCCCCAACAAAATCAATCTGGGGTTGAGACAAATAATTTTTTGTACTTTCAAAACCTTCTAGCAAACAATCATAACTATGGTTGTTTGCGATACTTACCATATTTACTCCAATACTTTTCAAAATGTTCGGCGTAGTAGAAGCAAACTGAAAGTTATAGAGCTTTTGCTGACATAGACTCCTATCTATCTCTATTATTGGACCTTCGAGATTTACTTTTATGATGTCATAGTCTGAAAACAAGCTCAGATCTTTTTTTATATATTCAAAAGGATCTCTTCCGCGGTTTTCAATAATATTTCTTACACCCCTATCAAACATAGTATCTCCAAAAGCTAAAATAGAAACTTTGTTTTCTCTAACCAAAGGAATTTCCAGATCTTCAAAAGAAAATTTTTCGGTGTTTTTGAAAGTAAAAAATAATACAAAAACAAATACCAAAAGTATTACAAATATTAGCCAGATTTTAAAATTTTTCATTTGTTTGATTATACCACCAAAAGAAAACCCCATCCCGATAAACGGAATGAGGTTATAATTAAAAAGTTCTAAAAGGATGAACTGTAAAAAGATTCTAGCATCAATTCAAACCCAGCATCGAAAGACTTTGCATCGACTGGAACCAAAGATGCACAAGTGAGCTCCTTATGAAGCAGTGTCATGAGGTACCGAGCCATAACGCTCTGACCTCTTTTTTCTGCCTCTAGAAACTCGTTATTAACAACGTTGACTTGTATTACACCTTCTTTAGATGTCCTGGAGTGCCACCTGAACCTGTCTGTTTCTGGATCAGGATGTATAAACTGAATACCAAGACCTTCAGAAAAATCGACAATCTTGGTTTTCTGTTTGCCTGTCCCTCCAGACAGCCTATTTCTTTCACTCTCCTTTTTCTGCTCTTTGAGAGCATCTGGAGCAAGATTAGGTCGATCGGTTTTCTTTTTCGATGTAGCAGTTTTTTTAACTCCAACATCTTCAGATCCAGCACCCTGATCTTTTGGATCAACTGACCTAAAGATCGTGGCTCTAAGTTGGGGTGGAATCAATGTAGAATTCTTTTGAAAATGTGCTCGCATTGTTTTCAGAACACCTTCAGCGATTCGCTTCCAACGTTCCTGCCTGTCCGCCTGTTCAAACTGCTCTATAATCGGTCTAAGAACATCTTCAGCAAAAGTTGTAACAGCTTCTACAAAATATTTAAGATCCTCGTCTTGATTGAAAGCACTCCGAGCACCGTTTACGGTGCAGAACCCCAATCTTATCTCTCCCTCAAAGTATCCCTTTGAGAACAGGTGCTCCACACGATCTGGGAGAATCTTCATTTTAAAGAAGTTTCCCAGAGGAATAGAGTAGACACCTTGGTGTCTCACTAGAATAGAAGGATGCTGAATAGGAGTGGGATTATGAAAGAAAGCAAAATCAACAAACCCTTTTGGAGTATCTTGACTTACCACTTCCATTTCCGCACCACGATACTTAACAGGCTTAACCAAGAATTGTTTTGTTTTGTTTTTAAAGTCGCAATAAGAAACCCTCAGCTCAATATTTCTCATACGAAGCTTAACATTGAAAGCTTCTTTTAAGGTCTTCTCAATTACTTCCTCGTTACCCAACTGCTTTAGTGTCACTTCTGACACACCGATCAGTCGGAGAAGTGATTTGGCCTCAAAAGGACAGTCTCTATCTATTTGTTTTATTGGTAGTTCCTCAGCATACAAATTGATATCATTACCTTTAATCAGTTCCTTTTTATTGAAAGTGTATAGAATAAAAGGTTGATTTCCTTTCTTGCTAATAAACTGCCATTCTTCAGCAACAGAAAGTCCAGCCAAATTACCAATTCCTTTACAACCCATTTTATCAGGATCATTTCTTTTTGAAGAGAGTCCGATATTATTGAATTTCTCTTCAATTTCTTGTCTGGTAGCACCACCGCCATTATCGTAGATCTTAATAATCCCACGAGTACAATGGATTGAAATAAATATTTTTGTGGCCCCTTCATCTATTGAGTTCTGGACAGCCTCTCTAACTATTTCGAAACCACTGCCATAGTTTTGAGAAAGTAATCCAATTACATTTCCCATATGCATCTTAACCGGAATTGGGGTTAGTTCAGTGATTGTTGTAGACATTTGTCACTCTCCTTTCTTCCAACGCGATTTCCAATGCCCGCTCTCCTGTCATTGCTCGAGTGAGATCAAGGAAATTTCTCCAAAGCCCACCAAGTGATTCTCGAAACTTATCTCGTTCTGTGGGAGAAGCTGCAATAAACCACTGCAAAGTATCAGAAAGAGCCACAATACCATGACGTCCAAGTTCGATTCTCATCAAAACCTGAACATCATCTTTTCGGTTAACTGCTGGCTTATGTTGATTAGAAACAGGCATAATAACCGAAAAGGGAATCCCTTCAGTATCTGAAGTAGAAGTAAAATTATTATCCTCCGAAAATATCATCGGATAATCATTCATTATCTTCTGCCGACTTTCTTCATTTTTAAGCTTGCCATTTGCCCAAAATTGGACTGTTTCCCTTGGCTTACCGATGGACCTGGCTAGACCAGCTATCGTTAAACCGTTTGAAGAAGCGTATCTTCTGATAGCTTCTGCAAATTCTTGTGCTGTTTTGATTTCCATCAGTCATTCTCCTTTCCAATTAGAACCAAGAGGTGGTCGCGAAGACTTCTTTTTTCAGAGATAGTCTTCTCTAAATCTTCCTTCTTAATCCTAAGACTTTCAATTTTGGCCTGAACACTTAAGATCTCAATCTCCAGATTCTCTAGAGCCTCACCAAACGTTGTTGTTGGTGAAAACTTTTTTGAATCTGAGATATTGTTAGTTGAAAGTTTTACAGTCGGAGTCTCTTTTTGCATCTGAGACTCTTTATTTTTTGGGGGAAGAAAGACAATCAAGGCTCCTTCTCCTCTTTTATTGTTCACTCGCCTAATCAGACCTTCTTTCTCGAAACGAGTAAGTATCCCATACACTTGAGCACGAGGAACTCCTGTTTCTTCCGAAGCCTTGTCTGCACACCTTGCTGTGAACAAAAGTTCGCTACCGACCCTTTCTCTCTGGAGAAAGGACCATACTTTGGACTTGTTTTCACCAGATGCAGCTTTTTGTCGCTGACCCTGTGGAGAACCTTCTTCTTGGTGAATCATTGAATCCTCCTTTTTGACTCTTACAAAGATCACAAAAGCCTTAAGTTGTAGGGCTTTTGTCCACTAACAAATATACATAAAATTGACCCAATGTCAATATTTACAGACAGAAAATTTTGTTTCTTCTACATTATTTTTTTCAACTCCTCTTGGTATTTTTTAGCCACAGACATACTTGCCTCCATTTGGCTTTTGCCTGTTTTCATTTCTGCTTGAATTTCTGTGCCCATTTTCTGAAAAAGTTCGGGGTTTTTTTCTATCATCGCTATCATTTTATCTTGCTCCGCTTCTGGAACACCTTTCATCTGTGCTTTAAGCATTTTTTTCATTAAGAATGTTTTTATAGACATATTTTTTATATTTAAATTATACCGATTACTATAACCTATGATATAATTTTTTCAAAGCCCCACTAACCGAAAAAGAATGAAAAAAAAGAGAAAAAGCAAAATTCTAAATGGTATGCAATGGAAAACAATATTGGCTTTATTTATCCTAGCCGTATCCGGGTTTTCATATTTATTTTTTAATTATGGTTTTTCCTTAAAAGATATGGCTAACTTATCTTTTTACCAAAACCTAGCAAATCCTTCCGTCAGGATAATAAGAATTCAAGAAGGCCTCAGAAAAGAGCAAGTAGCTGAGATAGTTGGAGAAGAATTGAATTGGAATAAGAAGGAAAAAGAAGAATTTCTAAGTGCTCATATCGCTCTAGATATATCTGACCCAGAAGGATATTTTTTTCCAAAAAGCTATATGATACATAAAGACGAAGATCCCCTATCTGTCGGGGATAAAATGATCCAAGAATTTAAAGACGCCACAGGCTCAATAAAAAAGAGAAAAAGCTCTCAAATAATAAATGAAGATACTGCTGTAAAAATAGCTTCTATCATCCAAAGAGAAGCTGGTGGTAAAAGTGATATGAAATTGATCTCTGGAATTATCTGGAACAGACTTTTCAATGGTATGCGTCTACAAATAGATGCTACACTCCAGTATGCAAAAGGAAATGAAAAAGATGGTTGGTGGCAAAGAGTGGACTCAAAAGATAAATTTATTGACTCACCTTACAATACTTATAAATACTATTCACTTCCACCTAGTGCTATATCAAACCCAGGTTTGGCTGCACTAGAAGCTGCTTTCAATCCGCAAAAGACAGACTGTCTATATTATTTGCACGACAAAAACCAAAAAATCCATTGCTCTAAAACATACGAAGAACATAGAAAAAAAATAGATTTGTATTACTAGTTAATTTCCTTCCGGATTCATACCTTCTTTGTATATAAAAGGTGTTATATTCTTTAAGTTTTCTTCTATAGGAGAAATAAAGCCCCATTCTGCCAAGACTTCTCCAGTGGAAATAAAAACAGTCTGATCTCCTGCTATACAATCCAACAGAATTCTCTCGTAAGCTGGTAAGCTGTCTTCTCTAGGCACACTAAAGACAACCCGAAGACCGTCTTTAAACACGACCACTATTTCTGTCACATTTGCACACAAAGCCTTGCCAGAAGAAAGAACAAAAGGCACACACTCAAATCTAGGATCATTTAAATATGCAGTAAGTCTAAAAAAGGTTTCTGTCTTTGAGTCCTTTGAAACTCCCGGTTCAGATAAATAACCTTCATATTGACCTTCTTCTATCTTATCTTTTTTAAAATCTAAAGGTTTTAATTTTCTTAAAATATCTGCTCTAGATTTTTGAATATTTTTTGGATTATTGTCTTTTGGTATATCCATAGCTACAAGCGCGAGCATTTGAAGTATGTGATTTTGCCCAACATCTCTAAGTGCTCCTACACCATCATAGAAATTGCCTCTGTTTCCGACCTTAGATTTCTCATAAACCTTTATATTTACTTCTTTAATATATTCTTTTGTCCATTTGCTCGACAAAGTCTCATCACGACGATATAAATCAATAATCTTGTGTAGAGATTCTTTAGCTAAATAATGGTCTATCCTATATATCTGTTCTTCTTTAAATAATTTTTCCAGTAAAACATCAAGTTCTTTAGCAGTATCCAGATCTTTCCCAAAAGGCTTCTCCAAAAGAATACGAGTAAAACCATCCTCTCCCCCACAAGGAATAGACAGACCTACGTCTGATATATTTAAAGCAATTCTTTCGTAAAAATTTGGAGGGGTGGATAGGTAAAAAAGTTTATTGGTACAACCTCCATGAGCCTTGTCTATATCACTTAAATGTTTTCCAAGTTTTATATATGAGCTCGGATCATCAAAATCACCCTGGACATAAGAAAATTTTTCTAAAAACTCAGGATTAAGTGTTCCTTTTAAATCCTTTACTACAAAATTTTTTATTTCCTCATTAGTAAATTCTCTACGAGAAAAACCTACTATGCTAAAATCTTTTGGTAGAATAGATTTCTTATACATATCATAAAGAGCGGGTAAGATCTTTTTCTGAGACAAATCCCCTGTAATTCCAAACAAAACGAGTGTTGTAGGCTCCAATTTCATATTTCCATTTTATCATAGCCAAACAGATTTAAATATGATAGTTTTGTATCAGAAAGAGGACAAAATGCAAGACAGTACAAGAAAGCTCTTAAAAAGCCCTCTACGAGACTTAGGGTTAGAAGTAAATTTCTATTTACTTCTCAAAAAGTGTCAAGTTGTAGAAGTCGGCGACTTAGGAGAAGTCGATTGGAATGATCAGGGTTACTTGAAAAGCAAGGGAGTGAAAATTTCTGCAACCAAAATGCAAATACTCCAAAAAAAACTCTCTGACTTCCTGGGCAAAGAAGTGATTCTAGGAAACAACTAAAAACCCTAGAATTTGATTCACTCATTTTCTGTAGGTAACCGCACGCAAGAAGGAGGCAAATCCGCATGAAGTATGCGTCTGAACGGAAAGAGCTTGGGTTAATCTTGAGAAGATTCCGTGAACAGTCTGGGTTAAAGAGACCAGATTTAGCAGAGATCTCTGGTCTCAAGGTCAAGGTTATCATTAACCTTGAACACGGTGTTAGAAATCCTAGGAGGTGTGATTTCAAAAAGGTGGTTCGGTGTTTGGAGCTCCCCGCCGATGCAAGAGAGAAAGTGGGACGGCTCCTAGGGATCATTTTCCCTCGAAAGAGAGCAAGGTTCTACTTGCACATTACGGTTCTACGACAACGGAACCGTGTATATTGCAATCGTAATGCCAGATAATAAACGGCTCCCCGTCACATGACTGGGGAGCCGTATTTTTAATTATTTTATTTCACACGTACCACAAGAGTACTTCTTGTATTTCTAGTTCACTTTGTTCACAAGAAAACAATGTTGCTCACAAAAAACTATCACAGGTCTTCGAGTCCTGATGTAGAGCAATATAGGACTCTGCAGGAGTCTCTCCTTCGAAATTTTTTCGTCGTCACTCAAAAATTTCTGGGCACCAGTTTGCCGACAAGCCCTGCTGGGCTCGTAAACCGACAAACTGTTCGAGTCCCTGACGCAGAATCTCCCAGACTCTGCTTAGGGTACACAAAATCCACCTTTCGGTGGATACTATGTGGACCCTACAGGACTCGAACCTGCCACCCCATCATTGCAAATGATGTGCTCTACCAGATGAGCTAAGGGCCCAATATTTATATACAAAACTAAACTTCTAATTAATTGCAAATGATGGTCACAAGTATTTTTCTGCTGAAAAATCTTCCGACCCCACCTCGTGCCGCCGCACTCCGGTCTTGCGGTTGGGTCCCAATCCCAACCTCACTCTACCAGATGAGCTAAGGGCCCAATATTAAACTAATCTAACAGACTTTCAAACCTTTAGATTATTTACGATAAGCTAAGGTCATAAAACAACCAACAAAACTATTTTACACTATTTTTTACTCAAAGCAAGAGATAAGACATGGTGTATAAATTCTTTGAAAGACAAGCCAATAGACTCTAAAGATTTTGGTAACAAAGATTTTTTGGTCAATCCCGGCACTGTGTTTACTTCTAAAAAATAAACCCCTCTTTTAGGAGAAACAATAAAGTCTGATCTAGAAAAATGAGACAAAGCCATATTTCTATGGACCAGCCTTGAAGCTTCTTCTACTATTCTAGACTCTACATTAAACAAAGTTGTGGGATAAATAATAGAAGTATCTGGTGCGTAGCGAAGTCCATAAGTCCACACAGGAGTATCTTTTTGATATAAGACTTCTACCGGAGGAGTGACATACTCTTTTTGATCTCTAAAGTCTTGTATGACAGTACAAGTTATCTCCTTGCCTGAAATATATTCTTCTACTAAAGCTGAACTGTAAACAGAAAAAATAGCCTCTAGTGTAGAAAGTAGTTCAGGAAGACTTTGAACCAAGTAAAGGCCATGGGAAGACCCAGAAGAAACAGGTTTTACAACTAGTGGATGCGGAATATTTGAAAATGCTTCATAGGCCTTGTTCTTTATATCATCTTCCCTCTTTATGACAATATATGTTGGAGTTTTTATTCCTAGTTTATTTACCAAATCTTTTGTCATAGATTTGTTCATAGATATAGCAGAAGCAAACTTTGATGAACCTGTATAAGGTACTCCATAATAAGAAAGTAGGTCTTGGATCTGGCCGTCTTCACCATAAACACCATGCATAGCGTTGAAAACAACATCAACATTTTTCAAGATCTTGTCTGGAGTTCTTTCAAAACCATTCATATGCCAAAGACCTTCTTTTGATATAAAAATATCCAAAGGCTGGTGGGTTTCTTTTAGCTTTTCCAATACATAAGAGCCACTCTGAAGTGATACTTCATATTCGGGAGAAGGTCCTCCGCGCAAAACACCTATTTTCAAGTCTTTAGGTAAAACAATCATTGTAGGCTAATTATACACTCCGTTTAAATATAAAAAAAGAGCGTTTAATGACCGATTATTTTATTTCTAAGTTTTGTGTGAAATCTTATTGCATACCTATGAACCTCAGAGTTTGATATTAAAATCTCTTTCTCATACTTGAGCCATTTTTTATCACCCAATATTTCTCTAGGTTTATGCCTTTCATCTTTTACCACAGAAACGACTGGAATCCCCAACCCATTTTCCTTTAAAACTTTCTCGGCGACATTTTTCTGAGCTACACCTCCATCTATCACAATCAGATCTGGAAATCTCCATTCTATGTGAGCCAATCTCCTAGACAATATCTCAGCCAAAGCCTTTGTATCATTTACACCAGAATTATCTTTTATTTTAAATTTTCTATAGTCAGAAAGTTTTATTTCACCATCTTCTAAAACAGACATACCTCCTACAACATTTTTACCACTCATATGAGCAATATCGTAACTCTCTATTCTAAATGTCTCGGTATCCTTTAAAGATGTATTTTCTTCTTTGATAAGAGATATGTCTTGGATATGTTCTAGAGTATATAATGTCTTTTTTATTTTCTGGGCTTTTTCAAACTCTTTATTTTTTGCAAAATCCTTCATTTGTTTTTGCAAACTTTTCACCAGTTTCTTTTTATCACTTTCAAAAAATAAAATAATATTTTTTATTATATTTTGATATTCTTTTTGGTTTATCTCACCAGAGCAAACTCCCGGGCACAAACCTATCTGCCTATTAAAACAAGCTTTAGGTTTCTGAGCGGGCTTCAATTCGGAAGCCGGAATACATTTGTCTCTAAAAGGAAAAAGTTTTCTAACTATCTTCATAGCTTCTTTCAATTGGCTACCATTTGGAAAAGGTCCAAAAGAATAAGCAATCTTGTAATCGGATTTTGCTTCAGTCAAGACATTCTTTTCAATCTCTCTACCTCTGAAAATTAAAACTCTAGGAAATTCTTCTTTTATAATAACAACAAAATTAAAACTCCTGTTATCTTTTTCTTTTATATTTGCTTCAGGCTGGTATTTTTTTATCAGGTGAGCTTCCAAAACCAAAGCTTCCAAAACAGAGTCTGTTTTTATATGATCTATCTTTTTAAATAGAGAAAGCATCTTGGATATAAGAGGACTTCGGGTTTCTACAATATCTTTATTGAAATAACTTCTAACCCTATCCTTTAAAGATGTGGCTCTACCAACATACAAAATTTTATTTTTTAAACCACGGAAAATATAGACTCCCGGAGAATCTGGAAGGTCTTTAAAAAACTTATTCATTGACTTAGATTTGCGTTGACTTTTCATATTTATTATGATATTATCATACACGGAGGTTCATTGCAAAATGGACAATGTAATTCAAGGGCACCCAGAGATATCTTTCAAAATATCTTTCTGGGCGTTGATTATGATGGTAGTGATTCTTTTTTTGGCTCTGGTTCTACCTGAACCATACACAAACACACTTTTCAAACTTTCCGCCTTAGTGGCGGTAGTGATACTCTATTTCCGGTCTAAAAGAAACTGGGATAGATGGAAAGGATTCCATCAGAAATTTCAGACAAGAGCATGAGGAAAGGAGTAAAAATGACAGACCAAGAATTTTTGGATAGCCAAATGGACCGATACATTGAGGAAAGCCGGGCGGGCAACAAACTCGCTGCTTTGCTGGTTATACTCGTCAGTATAGCCATCCTGTCAGCAATTTCTCTCCCATTTATTCTGTTGTTTTTCTAAAGATGACAGAAACCAACCATCAAAGCGCGCTTCGCAAGAAGTCGCGCTTTTTTCTATGACAAATTCTTTCTATAAGCTCTGTACTGTTTTAAAGCTTTCTTAAGATATTTGCCTGTATAACTATTTTCATTATTTGCTACTTCTTCCGGAGTGCCTTTGGCCACAAGTTTTCCTCCACCTACTCCCCCATCTGGACCAATATCTAAAATAAATCAGCTGATTTTATAAGATCCATATTATGTTCAATAACCAAGACAGTATTTCCCTTGTCTACAAGTTTTTGAAGAATTTCTATAAGTTTCTTAACATCTTCATAATGTAGACCTATGGTTGGTTCATCCAAAAGATAAATTGTTTTTTGAAGATGTGGCCTATATAACTCACTAGAGATTTTTACTCTTTGAGCTTCCCCCCCAGATAAAGTTGTAGCAGATTGACCAAGTTTTAGATATCCAAGACCAACTTCATTTAAAGTTTTCAACCTATCATATATAGCTGGAATATCTTCAAAAAAGTTAAGGGCTTCTTCCACGGTCATCTCCAAAACCTCAAAAATATCTTTCTTTTTATATTTCACTTCTAAAGTTTCTTTCATAAACCTCTTTCCCTTACAAACATCACAAGGCACATAAACAGTCGGTAAAAAGTGCATTTCAACTTGTATTTCACCATTACCCTGACAAGTCTCACATCTCCCACCTTTGACATTAAAAGAAAACCTACTAGCTTTCCAACCACGAGCTCGGGCTTCTGAAGTTTCAGCAAATAAATCCCTCACAAAAGTCCAAGCCCCAGTGTATGTAGCTGGGTTTGACCTAGGTGTTCTACCTATAGCAGACTGGTCTATTAGTATTGATCTACCCAAATATTCCGTGCCAGTAAAAGATTTGCAGTTGAAAACCTCAGCTGTACGATATTTTCTTTCAAAACGAGCTTGAAGATTTTTGTTTAAAATTTCATAAACAAAAGAAGATTTACCTGAACCTGAAACACCGGTGACGGCAATAAACTTACTTAGGGGAACTTCTACATTTAAATTTTTTATATTAAAAATATTTCCACCTCTTATGATTATCTCTCCTCTAGGATCTGTTCTTCTTTCTTCTGGTACTTCTATAAACTTATCTCCTCTCAAATAGTCCAAAGTGAGTGATCCTGATGGATTTTTACTTGCTGTTAGAAGTTCATCCAAGTACCCAGAGACAACAACATTTCCGCCATGGACACCAGCCCCAGGACCAATGTCAACAATATAATCTGAAGAAAAAATAGTATCTTCGTCATGCTCCACTACTATTATTGTGTTTCCAAGATTTTTTAAATCTATCAAAGTTTGAATCAATCTGTCATTGTCTCTACTATGTAAACCTATAGTTGGCTCATCCAAGACATACAAAGCACCCACAAGACCAGAGCCAAGCTGACTTGCAAGTCTTATGCGCTGAGCTTCCCCACCAGATAGAGTATGTGCTCTACGATCCAAAGACAAATATTCAATGCCCACATTTATCATAAAAATCAAACGAGATTCTATTTCCTTTAAAATAACTTTAGAAATGTTTTTTTCTCTTTCAGAGAGTTTTAACCCTTCAAAAAAACTATGAGCGTCTTTTATAGACATAGACACCAGTTCTACAATATTTTTTCCACCAATTTTTACATGCAAAGCTTCTGGGCGGAGTCTTGCTCCATTACATACAGGACAAACCTCTTTCCCAAAAAAATGTCTTGTGCCCAAACCATTACATTCTGGACAAGCTCCATAGGGTGAGTTGAAAGAAAAAAGTCTTGGCTCTATTTCAGGATAAGAATAGCCGTCTTTAGGACAAGAAAGTTTTGATGACATAAAAAATTCTTCTGGCACATAATCTTTGTTTTTCTCTTCAGCCATATCTCTAAAAATTATCTTTACCTGACCATCAGATTCATCTAAAGCTTTTTCTAAATCTTCTGAAAGTCTTTCTTCGGCACTCTTAGTATCATTTATAAAATCAAGAATACTAATACTATCCACTAAAACATCTATACTGTGTCTTTTTGTTTTAGACAGTACTATTTGCTCACGAAGAGATTTTCTTTCTCCATCTATTAAGACATGAGAAAAACCCTTACCAAGTAAGTCATAAAGCAATTGGTAGTATTCTCCTTTTCTGCCTTTTACTACCGGAGCAAAAATATCTACATATACAGGTAAAGGAATTTTTGAAGTCTTTTTTTTGAAGTCTTTTTTTTGAACAGAAATTTTTTCTAAGACAAAGTTTTTAATTTCTTCATTTGAAAGTTTTGTTATTTCATCTCCACAGACAAGACAATACGGATGACCAACGCGTGAATACAAAATACGTAAATAATCGTATATCTCTGTAATGGTTGCCACAGTAGAACGAGGATTGTTTGAACGAGATTTTTGGTCTATAGAAATAGCCGGGGACAAACCTTGGATTTCATCTACGTCCGGTTTTTGCATTTGGTGTAAAAACTGTCTAGCATAAGAAGAAAGAGACTCTACATATCTTCTCTGACCTTCAGCAAAAATAGTATCAAAAGCCAAAGAAGACTTTCCTGAACCAGACAGACCTGTAAAAACTATCATCTTATTTCTTGGCATTTCTACTGTTATATCTTTCAAATTGTGAGTTCTAGCCCCTTTAACTATTATCAAGTCTTTAGAAGGTGGATTTTCTTTTTTTTGTTCTTTTTTGTTCATAGTCATAGTGATAGACGACAATTTCCCCCTCGATTTACTCATAGGGGGGTGTATAAAAATTTATAGGACCTATTGTAACACCTAATCTAGTAAAAGTACAGTCTAGTCAATCAAGATTACCCTCGCAAAACTCCACTCTCTCATTATAATCTTAGGGACTTCGGAGCGCGACGGCGCGAGACTGAGCAATTTTTCAGCAGAAAAATACGCGTACTCCAAAATTGTGATGAGGAGAAAGAAGTTTTTTATTACCTATAACTCTACCTCAACAAATCCCTAGCACCTTTAGGATTTTTCTTTTTTTCTTCTTTTCTCTCCTCTTTATCTGCCTTATCACCTATTTTTTGGAGTTCAAGTATTTCATCTCGCAAAATAGCCGCTGTTTCAAAATCTAAAATCTTTACTGCTCCGTCCATTTGTTTTTCCTTTTGAGAAATAAGTTTGGCAAGTTTTTTAGGATCTTTGGCTAAAATATTTTTGTCTATCTTAACCAATTCATTTACAGTTTTACTATGTTCCGTACGCATCTGATCTGTAATATCTTGGATTTTCTTAATAATGGTTTTGGGAGTGATACTATGTTTTTTATTATATTCAAGCTGAATTTTTCTTCTCCTCTCAGTTTCTCCTATTGCTCTTTGCATAGAACCAGTCATTGTGTCTGCGTATAAAATAACTTTTCCATCCACATTTCTAGCAGCACGACCTATTATTTGAATAAGAGAAGTATCTGACCTCAGAAAACCTTCTTTATCTGCATCCAGAATACCTATCAAAGTTACCTCTGGAAGATCAAGTCCCTCTCTCAAAAGATTTACCCCCACAAGTACATCAAATTTTCCTTTTCTAAGGTTTGTTAATATTTCAATTCTCTCTATTGTTTTTATATCACTATGTAGATATTCCGCTTTTATTTTCTTTTCCTTTAGATATTCAGATAAATCCTCGGCCATTTTTTTGGTCAGTGTCGTAGCAATAACCCTACCTCCTTTTTTTATTTGTTGTTGTGCCTCTACTATGAAATCAGATATTTGTCCTTTATACTTGCCTTTTTCTACTATAGGTCTTACTTCAATGACAGGATCAATAAGTCCTGTAGGACGAATAACCTGCTCAACTATCTGACCACTTTTTTCTTTCTCGTAAGGACTAGGAGTAGCACTGGTATAAATAGTTTGTCCAACTCTTTGTTCAAACTCTTTGAAAGTCAGAGGTCTGTTGTCTTTAGCACTTGGCAATCTAAAACCATACTCCACAAGCGATTGCTTCCTAGATGCGTCCCCTGCATACATCGCACCTATTTGAGGCACAGAAACATGCGACTCATCTATAATGGTCAAGAAATCCGCAGAACCATCTTCTTTATGAGGAAAATAAGAAAGCAGAGTATCTGGAGCTTCACCTTCTTTTTTGCCAGAAAAATGCCTAGAGTAATTTTCTATACCATTGCAATAACCCATTTCTCTTATCAAAGCCAAATCATAACTTGTCCTTCTTTTCAATCTTTCTGCTTCTAAAAGCTTTCCTTCTTTTTCCAAAACCTTAAGTCTTTTTGTCAGTTCTGCTTTTATAGTTTTAAAAGCTCTCTGACTTTGCTCTTTTGTAGATATAAAATGTTTTGCTGGGAAAAGATAGAAAACTTCGGTCTCCTTCATTATTTCTCTAGTTATAGCATCTATCTGTAATATTTCTTTTATAATATTTCCTTCAATCTCTATTCTATATATAAATTTTTCAGAGATAGGCATTATTTCTAACATATTTCCTATAGCTCTAAATTGGCCGGAAGAAAGATCAGCTGTTGTTCTCTCAAAATGTATATCTATAAGTTTTCTTAGAAAATCTGCCCGAGAGATTTCATCTCCTCTAGAGACTTTCAAATTTACTTTTTCATATTCAACAGGAGAACCCAAACCATAAATACAAGAAACTGAAGCTACTATGATGACATCACTTCTAGAGAGTAGCGCCTGAGTGGAAGCATGACGAAGTCTATCTATTTCTTCGTTTATCATTGCTTCTTTTTCAATATAAGTATCAGAGACAGGCATATAGGCTTCTGGTTGATAGTAGTCATAATAAGAAACAAAATAATGCACAGCATTTTCCGGAAAAAATTCTTTGTATTCTTGAGCCAGCTGAGCCGCTAGAGTTTTGTTGTGAGCTATGACAAGAGTTGGTTTTTGGATTTCTTGTATGACATTGGCCACAGTAAAAGTCTTACCGGATCCAGTCACACCCAAAAGAGTCTGGTGTTTGAAACCTTTTTTTACTCCTTCTACCAGTTTTTCTATGGCCTGAGGCTGGTCCCCCGCTGGCAGAAAATCTCTTTTTATTTTGAATAGTTTTTTTAACATTAGAGCTATATTATCACACAAGATAGTTTTAATAAAAAAAACGAGCCCCGCACGACCATACATTTGTATTGGTCGGCGGGGCTTTTGGTGCTGGATTTGGCGCGTAAAGTATTCTCCTGTGGCCGCTAAGGACCATCCCTCGGGTGCGTCATTCTTTCCTTTCTCGGGGCCGGCGACGCGCTGGCCCTCTCCTTCTGTCCGGAAAAAAATTAAAAAATACTTGCGTCTGAGCAAAAATTTCTCTAGCTTTTCTACATGCCAGTCTATCACAGTACTGAAATAAAGTCAAGCAAATATTATCTATAAATCTATTTTCCGTAATATTTAGTCAAAAAAGCCTTTTTATAAGCCGTAAAATCACCATCAAGTAAATTTTGTCTCATTTCATCTACCATATGAATTATGAAGTGTAGATTGTGAATCGTGGCTAGTGTACCAGCTAGCATCTCTTTAGACCTAAAGAGATGTGACAAGTAGCTTCTTGTATAATTTTGGCAAGTGTAGCAAGTACAACCAAGATCTAGAGGCTTTAAGTTATCTCTACTCTCGCTATTGTTTAGATTCAGTCTCCCTGTCTTTGTATAAACTGTTCCATTTCTACCCATTCTGGTTGGAGCCACACAATCGAAAAGGTCACATCCATTTTCAACAGCCATAAAAAGATCTTCTGGCTCGCCTATCCCTAAAAGATGCCTCGGTTTATCTTTCGGTAATATTTCGTTACACCATTTTACAGCACTTTTCATATCCTCTTTTTCAAAAGAACCTCCAATACCAAATCCGTCAAAATCTAATTTACTCAAAAACTCTGCGGATTCTTTTCTGAGGTTTTCGTCCCTACCTCCTTGAACAACTCCAAACAAAGCCTGCTTTTTAGAATTTTCTTTTGATTTATGATAACCCAAAGATCTTTTTGCCCATCTATGAGTCCTCTCTAGCGCTTCTTTTTGATAATGCAAAGTTTCGTGCGGAGAAGTACACTCATCAAAAGCAAAAATAATATCTGCCCCAAGATTGTGCTGTATCTCAATAGATTTTTCTGGAGTAATATAATGTACGCCACCATCCAAGTGAGATCTAAAAGTGACTCCGTTTGGATCTATACTAGCTATTTTTGGACCTCTCTCTTCTGGAATCTCCGGCAAGAGAAGTTCTTCTTTATATTTATTTGAAATTTTACCAAGCTTGCTACCATAAGCAACTCCTAGAGAAAATACTTGAAAACCACCAGAATCGGTCATCGTCGGACCTTTCCAATTCATAGCCTTTGCCAATCCTCCCATATTTTTTATTCTAAGATCTCCTGGCTCTAAATATAAATGATATGTGTTTGCTAAAACAACTTGAGCTCCAGTTTCTCTGACTTGTTCTGGGGTCAAAGCTTTTACGGTGGCCTTTGTTCCCACAGTCACAAAAGCCGGAGTTTGTATCTGACCATTTAGTGTCTCTATTACCCCAGCCCTAGCTAAAGTACCAGATAATTCCTTCTTTATCTTAAAATTTAGAGGTTTTTCCATTAGGACTTGATTCTAACATAAAGATATGCTTTAATCCAAAATAGGAGGTTCTTTCATGTCACACGTAGTTGCGGGTTTTTTTGAAGCTTTTTTTGGAGTAATTATTGTACTACTTTTTTGCTCCACATTATTACATGGAACAAACATGATTAAAAGATATTTCATAAGAAAAGGCGCGGGCAATATGGATTCCCGACGCCAGAGAGATATGATCTTTTTCATAAGAGATAGAGCGAACCGAAACAACGCTCTCCTAAGAGGCCAGCGATAAAGATAAATCAAAAGGTCGGACTAATGTCCGACCGTTTTTTTATTCAACTTTTAGTAAATCAATTTCAAATATAAGTGTAGAGCCAGCCGGGATAGGACCATAGTCTATAAAACCATAGCCAAGCTCTGGGGGGACAGAAATAAATCGCTTACCACCTTCTCTCATATTTAATATTCCTTTATCCCAACCTTCTATGACTTGACCAGTACCCAAAATAAATTGAACAGGCTCACCTTGGACTACAGAACTAGCAAAGATTTTTCCATCCACAAAACGACCCGTATAATGCACTGTCACTCTACTACCAGAGATAGCTAGCTTCCCTCCTCCAACTTTAACATCTTGGATTTCTAGCTGTGGTCCTGAATTTAATAATGTTGTGCTATCAGTATTACCCGTAAAAATAGATAGGAGTCCTGGGCCAAAAAGGAAAAAGAATCCTACTACAAATATAGAAACTACTACTGCCACCCACTCTTTTTTTTCTAAAGTTTTCATTTATATATTATAGGAATAATAAAGAAAAATGTAAAACGAGTTTAAAATGACAAAAAGTCCATAGATGCTATACTTACGAAATGACTGAATTCCCAATGAGAATAAATAAATACCTTGCCCATAAAGGTATTTCAACCCGTAAAGAAGCCGACAGCCTTATAGGACAAGGTAAAGTTTTTATAAATGACAGAATAGCTGTCTTGGGTGATAAGGTTTTAGAAAAAGACAAAGTTGTTGTAAAAGGAAATAATAATACAAAATATGTATATCTAGCCTACAATAAACAAAAAGGTGTCGTGACCGTAAATCCTCAATACGGAGAGATCAGCATAAAACACAATCCAACAATACCTAAAAATGTTTTTCCCATAGGTAGACTAGATAAAAACTCCAGAGGCCTTATTATATTGACAAATGACGGCAGAGTTACAGATAAACTTCTAAATCCAAAATATGACCACGAAAAAGAATACGCTGTTGAATTAAATAGAGTATACAGCCCAGCTTTTATAAAACATATGACTGAGGGTGTTTTAATTGGAGATTATAAAACTAAACCAACCAAGATTTCAAAAATAAATGATACAAAGTTTAGTATAACTCTGACAGAAGGTAAAAATAGACAAATAAGAAGGATGGCAGAGAAACTCGGCTATACTGTTTCAGATCTTTTTAGAACAAGAATTCAAAATATTAAAATAGGAAAAACAGCTAGTGGTAGCTATAGGACGATAGAAGGTGAAGAAAAAGAAAAATTTTTAGAGACATTAGGATTAAATTAAAAATTGCAAAAACTTCCTTTGCATCATAAAATGTTTATATGATAAACAAAAAACCTGAAATCAAAAATGAAAAACAAAATTCTCTGATGTTGACAAGAGAAGAAATACTGGAAACAGCAAAATCTAGAGTCTCTCTCATTACAAGAGAATTTCAAAACGGATTTGATTTCATTTCAAATTACCCTAAGTCTGTCACTATCTTTGGAAGCAACAGAGTAGATAAAAATAATAGCTACTACAAACAATCTGAATCTATTGCTCGAAGAATAGCCAAAGATTTGGGTTATGCTGTATTAACTGGTGGAGGCTTGGGAATAATGGAAGGGGCAAACAAAGGTGCTTTTGAGGCTGGAGGTCAGTCATTGGGTCTAGGTATAAAACTTCCTCACGAACAAGGATTAAACGCCTATCTGACAGATGAATCAAATTTTTATTATTTCTTTAGCAGAAAAGTTTGTTTATCTTTTTCAGCCGAAGCTTTTATCTTTTTACCTGGCGGATTTGGTACATTGGATGAATTTTTTGAAATACTAACTCTTGTCCAAACAAGAAAGATAGAGAAAATTCCTATAATACTTTTAGGCTCTGATTTTTGGTCTAAATTTGATGAAATTATAAAAAAAGAAATGATTAGCAGAGAGTTTATAGATGAAGAAGACACATGGTTATATGTCATAACCGATGATGAAGAAGATATTATAGATATAATAAAAAGGGCACCGACGAGAAATGGTATCAAGTTTAATTATGAAAAAGTACTATCTGAACTATCACAAAAAAAATGTGTCCCTTGTGAAGGAGGCACTCTACCTGTAGATGGTAAATATGCAGAAGAAATGGTTTCAAAGTTACCCGACTGGTCCTTATCTAAAGATTACAAAAAAATATCTTTGAAAAAAGAATTCAAAGATTTTACTGACGCTTTATTTTTTATAAATCAAATTGGAGATGTTGCTGAAAAAGAAGGTCACCATCCAGATATTTGTCTTTTAAACTACAAAAATGTAGAAGTGACCCTAACCACCCATGATATAGGCGGTCTATCTGAAAACGACTTTATAGTAGCTTCAAAGATAAGTGATATTCAAATATAAATAATATTATTTTTGTATATCTTTTTTAATCTCCTTAAACTCATTTTCTATTTTAGATAACTTTTCTCTAGAGGCTTTTATGAGGCTAGCTCCTTCTTTAATATATTCTAGACCTTTTTCTACATCTAAATCTTCTTGAGATTCAAACCAAGATACTATTGTATTTAACTTTTTTAAACTTTCTTTTAGGTTTATATCCTCTGCTGTATTTTTTTTCATAATATTTTAGATCTTATTATACCGTCAGAAACCATTATATCAATATTTTCATCTTTTTCTACATCATTTGTGTTTTTAATTATCTTACCGTTTTTCCTTACAATACTATAACCTTTTTTTAGTTGTCTCTCTGGACTAGAGGCAACCAATAAATTTTCGGTTTGTTTTAATTTTTCATTAAAATTAAAAATCATATCTGACATAATTTTTTTCATCAAAATATCAGAATTTTTTATTTGTTCATAATTAAACTTTATTAAACTCTCTAACCTTTCCAAAGATGACATAAGTACATTTTCTAGTCTATAAAAAGCTTCAAAAAGTCTTGAAAATTTTTGTTCAAAAACAACACTCGTATGCTCTACATTAAATCTTACACTTTGAATAGCCAAACTATATATAGAAAATATTTTTTCTTCTGATGAAGTTATATAAGACACAACATCATCCCAATTTTTATTTAAATAATGTGCTACAGCTGTTGGAGTAGAGACATTTACATCGGAAACCAAAGAAACCAAAGAAATATCTTTATCGTGACCTATACCAGTGATGACTGGGGCAGGAAAAGAAGCTACCGCTCTAACCAAAGTTTCATTATTAAATGCCATAAAAGACTCCAAAGAACCCCCTCCTCTCATAATGACTAAAACATCTAGGTCTTTATTCTTTAATGTCTCAATTGAGTTTAATAAATCATAAATAGAATCCCCTCCTTCTACCTTAGAATCCACAAATAATATCTCAAAGCCGTATTTTCCGATATTTGTTAAAAAATCATTTATAACCGCTCCACTTTTTGACGTAATGACACCTATTTTATGGGGGTACATTGGTAAAGGTTTTTTATTTTCTGTAGAAAATAAACCTTCTTTTTCTAGTTTATTTTTTAGTTCATCATAAGCTTTTTTTAAAGCACCCTCACCAACAAGCTCTATAGCCTCAATTTGCAAAGTCAGCCCACCATTTGGTTTATATATATTTGGATAGGCCAATACTACTACCTCCAAACCCTCTTCCAATTTTACTCCAGAAATACTGTAGTCTTTTTTCCACATAAAACATTTCACAGTGCTCTGGTCTTTGCTATCTTTCAAAGAAAAGTAAAGATATGATCTACCTGGATATTCTTGGACATTTGATATCTCGCCAATTATTTTAGCTTTTTCCGTCTTTAATTTACTATTTAGAAAATCCAAATACTGACTTACAGATATATTTTCTTGCTTATCTAAATTCATTTATTTATTTTAGTCTTTTATTTATATCTTTCATTCAAAATATCTGGGACTTCAGATTTTGCTAAAGAAAATTCTTGGATTCCAAGAGCATAAGGACCTATAGCATATTGATTGAAAATAAAAACAATATTACCTCCATCTAAATACCAAGAATAATAATTTTGAACTAAAGCTCTAGTCCCATCTTTTATAGTGACAGAATCACCATTTTCTCCGAGTTTTTTAACAAAATATTTATAAGCTTTTTCAGAGATGACATTTAGATAATCTGGAGTATTAAAAACATCATCCAATCTCACCAACTTATCTTCATTATCATAAGTGAAAGTTACAGTATTTGTAATACCATGTGCCCCGCCTGTATAGTTATATATTTGAAGTATATAAGAAACTGTATTTGAAGAAGTAGCGATTTTTGTATCAACAAAATAACTATATTTTTTATAATCCCCCAAACCTAAAAATTCAGCCTCATCTTCAGAGTAACTACCGAAATCATTTATAAAATCCTCTTTGTTTGTCTTTAAAAAATCTGCCATCTCCGTATATTTACCTTCTGGAATATCTGGATATGACAAATCAAATTCTATATAATCTGTATCATTCTTTTCTTCTATAACAGGTAAAACAGATACTACTGGAGCCAGAGTTGTTCTCTTAAAAAGGAAAAAAACAAAAGCTAAAAACAAAACCAGCAAAATTACAATTAATATCTTTTTCATAATATTTTTATGATATTTTAATAGATCCTTCTATTATACCACCATTTTTTGAGAACGCGGCCACTAAAGCTTTCCTGAGCTCTTCTACTAAAACAATAGATAAGCTAACAACTATAATCAAAATCCAGTCATTTAAACTAAGAGCTGTTGTTTTCAAGATTGACTGCAAAGGACCAAAATAAACGGCCAATACCTGAAGTGAAATAATAATCAAAAGAGACCCCCAAACATACAGATTACTAAATATTTCTTTACTAAATATAGTTTTATTTTCAAATCTACTATTAAAAATATTAAGCCACTGAAAAGCTGCCAAAGCCGTTAGTGTCACAGTAGAAGCTTTCAGAAACCCTTCTTCTGCATAATAAAGATCAAACAAAAACAGAGAGCCTATCATCATGGTCAAACCCATAATGATTATTCTCTGCATCATAATACTATCTACAAGCTTATAGGACTTTCTTCTACCAATAGAAAGCAAATCCTTTTCTTTTGGCTCCATAGACAAAGCGGTAACCAAAAAACCATCTGTGACAAAATTCAACCAAATAATCTGACTAGCTAAAATAGGCAATGGATACCCTAACAAAATAGCCCCTACGATAGTAAAAACTTCTCCAGAACTAGTAGAAAATAAGTAAAAAATAACTTTCTTAATAGTTATATAAATATTACGACCCTCTTCTATGGCTGACAAAATACTACCAAAATTATCGTCCTGTAAAATAATATCCGAAGATTCTTTGGCAACCTCAGTACCTATTTTACCCATAGAAACACCGAGATCCGCGGCAGCCAAAGACAATGCATCATTTACACCATCTCCTGTCATAGCAATCACTTTTTTATCTTTGTGATAAAGTTCAATAATTTTTAATTTATCTTCCGGTGTCACTCTAGCAAAGATAGAAATACTTGGAAGCATCTCTAAGAGTTTACTCTCCTTTGAGTCAGCCATCTCTGCCCCAGTCATAACAATATCTCCTTCAGAATATATACCTGTTTCCCTGCCGATAGCTTTGGCTGTTTCTATATGATCACCAGTAATCATAATAACCTTTACCCCAGCTTCTTTGGCAGAGGAGATCACCCCAGAAACTTCCTCTCTTATACTGTCACTTATACCAACAAAACCAACAAAACATAAGTCAGGCAAAGAGGTGGGTTCATTCAAATCTGTAGAGCCCGTGTCCATTGCCAAACCAATGACTCTAAGCCCTTCTTTAGATATTGAGAGGACTGCATTGTGGATATCTTTTAAGTCGGAATTATTTATAGGAAGACATTTTCCTTCTTTCCAAATACTCTTTGACCTAGAAATAATTATTTCTGGTGCCCCAACAACCGATATCATCCTCCCCCCAGAGACATTGTTACCTACAGCATGATATTTCAAATGAGAATTGAAAGGTATTTCAAATATTTTACTATGTTCCCTTTCTAAATCATTTTTATTAAAACCAATCTTTTGTGAAAAGACTGACATCGCGACTTCAGTAGGATCTCCCTTGGTCCTCTGCCACATTTTATTTTCATCAGAATAAGCCGCAGCACCACCAGAAACAAAACTTGAAACTTTACCTAAAAATAAAAGATCTAAATGATCCGCTGGAGATATGACTTCACCCAGATAAGAAACATCCCCTTTTGGTTCGTAACCATTTCCAGTAATTTCATAGCTTTTCCCCGACACATAGACCTTTTTAACCATCATCTGGTTTAAAGTGATTGTCCCCGTTTTGTCTACTGCGATTATCTCTGCTTGACCCAAAGCTTCCACTGCTTGTAATTTTCTAACCAAAGCATTCTTCTTACTCATCCTATACATTCCTGTGGCCAAAATAATAGTAACGACCACAGGCAACCCTTCTGGGATAGCAGAAACAGCCACAGCTACAGCTACAGAAAACATTTCTAGAGCAGATATACTTTTCATAACACCGACTAAGAAAATAAATGCACTAGCACCCAAGACAGAGAGAATTATCATTCTAGACAGATTTTTTATACTCTTTTTTAAAGGCATATCAGAATCTATACCAACCAATTTTTTTGATATCTTACCTATGACAGTATTTACTCCTGTAGATACTACTACTGCTCTAGCTTCACCCTCAATAACATATGTACCATTAAAAACCATATTGATCTGGTCTGCCACAGAAAGTCCGTCTTTTTTTATCTCATAAGTATTTTTAGTTATCGGTTCAGATTCACCAGTCAAAGCAGATTCATCAACTTTAAAGTTATTTGCAGACATAAGTCTTGCATCTGCTGGTATCTTATCACCCTCAGTCAACAAAATAATGTCACCAGGCACAAGCTCGTCTGCTAAAAATATTTTTTCTTTTTCATCACGAAGAACGGTCACATATGTTGTGACCATTTTTCTTAAAGCAGTTAAGGTATTTTGAGCTCTTCCTTCCTGAAAAGTCCCGACTATAGCGTTGACTATGAGAACCACAAAGATAATAATACTATCCGCCACATCACCCATCAAAAACACCGCTACAGCAGCTATAAGTAATACATATACTACAGGACTTCTAAACTGCCTAAAAAATATACTAAATAAAGAATCTTTCTTGATTTCAGAAAGTTTATTATAACCATACTTCTCTCTAAGGCTTAAAACCTTTTCCGAAGCTAGCCCGTGAACAGAAACTTCAAAAGAAACCAAGACATCTTCCCATTTGTGTTTATACCAATTCATATACAACTTAGTATAACAAATTCAAATCAATACTATAAAATATTTATAGTAATTTAATGCTCATTAAAAATTTTTGAAAATCATCAACTATTTTATCTTGAAGGGTTATATAACTAACTCTACAATTAAAAATCTTACCACTACTATGTTTAAAAACTATATTTTTACTAGCATATAAACCATCTGAATCATATCCATAAGCTGAGACATCCGGAATGATATTTTCTTCAGTCAAATTCACATCTTGGGCAAAGAACAAAGTTTCAAACTCATCAGAATTTACCCACTCTTTTATAGAAATATCCTCTGGATTTTCAAAAGCTACGCAAGAAATAGAAACAGGTAACTCTCCCACTATTTCTCCACTCAAAAGAAGTCTGTTTCCTTTAGTATCTTCATACAAGTCAAAGCCTGAATATAAACTATTTGTAAAAGAATGATCCTCTACAAAATAATTTTTAGGCATATCAAAAGAGATACCTAAAACATCGTTATAGTATTTATTTTCAGATGAAGGGTTTATTCTTCCCGTCATAAAAAATGACCCAAAAAACAGAAATAAAACTAAAATAGATAGAGAAATAATTATTATTTGTTTATTTTTTTCCATAACATAAAATATATCATTTCTTACCAAAAAGTAATACACAGTGAAGGTATTGTATTTTTCTTGATTAGTAATATCCTTATAAACAGGAGGGTCTGAAAATGTCTCTGCTTGTACACGAAGAATGTTTTGGCGACATAACTGTCGTCAGGCTCACTTCTGTTCTATTTGGGTACAATGCTGTAATCTTTTACCACATGATAACAATGTTACGGCAATTGGGAAGGAAAACCGTTCTAGATACGACATTTCTTAGACCGGAAGATTTAAACGAGATTTCCATACAAGGGATTATATACAGTATAGTAACAATCAAACTAATGAAAATAGTCGTTTCGAAAGAAGAAGTGAGAAAACATTTGGAACAATACAAGATTCATAATCTGGTTGAAATACTGCCAGATAAAGAATCAGCCCTGAGGAGTTTCAAAAAATGAACATATACTTATGAGCGCCTACTGAAAATGTACGGCGCTCATCCTTTTTGGACATTAGAACACATAAATAAACTTTTGTTATAAGGTTTATATTTCAACACATAATCAACTTATAAACAATTTCTGCACAGGATCTGCACAGATTTATTTTGACAAACTTAAAAAATACTTAGATAATTTACCTAGGTTAGCTTACTTAGGAGAGTCTCCTAAAAATACATTTTTAAAAATTTCGTTTATGTAAGACTTATGAACTTACATTAGAAATAAAATATAATAAAATGAGACATTCTCCCAATCGAGCAAAACCTGCAGAAACAATACCACTCCCCAAGAGAGTGGTATTGTCTTAATAAAAAAGTTGTAACTTATTTTAGATGTAGCATAATGTATACATAAATAAATAAAAAGATGAAACCTGCTCCAATAATATCTTTTGAAGATTTTGAAAAAATAAGAAACACTTTAGGTAAAATAGTCTGCACTTCTGGTGGTTATGACCCTATTCACCCAGGACATGTTTCTTGTATAAACGAATCAAAACAATATGGAGATGTTTTAGTGGTTATAGTAAATGGTGACTCCTTCTTAAAAAACAAGAAAGGTAAGCCTTTTATGGACTTAGAAACCAGATGTCATATCGTCTCTCATATAAAAGAAGTAGATTTTGTGATCCCTTTTGAAATAGAAGATGATCAAACGGTCTCAGAAGCTTTAAAAAAACTAAAACCTCATGTTTTTACAAAAGGTGGAGATAGAATAGATAAACACTCAATACCCGAGTGGGATGTGTGCAAAGAACATAAAATAAAGATTATCTCAGAGGTCGGACACAAGAAGCTTTGGAGTAGCTCGGACTTTTTACATGAATGGGGTGAATTTTGGAAAGAAAAATAACAAAACAAAAAAGACAGCTTGGCTGTCTTTTTTGTTTTGAATAACCCCATCAATTATGACAAATGTTTTGAAACCAACTTTGTCATTTCAAACATATTTACTACTGCTTTTCCTCCGAAAACTTTTTTCAAATTTTCGTCAGCAACAATATTTCTCTTGTTCTTTGGATCTTGTAAATCATGTTTCTTTATGTAGACCCACAATTTTTTAACTACTTCAGATCTTGGCATAGGACCTTTTCCTACAACAGCCTCTAGTTCAGGGCTAACATTTAAAGGCTTCATAAACGCAGAGTTTGATTTTGGCATATTTTTAATTAAATTTTTATTAACCTAACCATTATAACACCTATATACAAAACAAGCTAGTATTTTACAAGAGAAAATAAATGAGTTTTTACACATATTAAGACCAGTAAATCCAAAAAATATGCTAATATGAAGTATTATGGGAAAATTTACTATAAAACAGGGCCCTGTGGCTTTCTTGAAACAACTTATTGTTATGGAGATAGTATTGGTAATTTTCTTTGTCTTTATATCCTTCCTCGGAAACTATGAAATGCTCTTCAAGAGAATCAGTCTAGATAACTATATAAGATACGATATCTTCATACTCATAATTGCTTCCCTATTTCAGATATCATATATCGTAGCCATATTCTTAAATTGGTATTTTTCATATTACGAAATATCAAAAAACGAAATCATAAAAAAAACAGGTATACTCCTAAACAGGAAAAAATACATACTTTTAAACGAAATAAACTCTGTGGAAACTTACCAGTCTTTGGCCGATAGGATAACAGGTAACGGGACAATAATTTTGGAGAGAGAAAGTGGAAAACCGACCAGAATAACCGATGTCCAAGACTTTGATGAATATGTAAACATCATAAAGTTTAATATAAAAAACTTAACCCAAAACGGTCTAAAATATGACGCCAGATCTTTGGTAAAACAAAAAGAAAATAGAAACCTAGAATTTAAAGAAACTCTAAGGTTTGATATAAAAAAATCTGAAGTAAGCAAAGAATTGGAGAAAGTCATTGCTAAAACCATTATAGGTTTTCTAAACGCAAATGGCGGAAATCTAATTGTGGGAGTATCTGACGAAAATGAGATAGTAGGCCTAGAAAGAGACATAAAAACTTTGCCCAGAAAAGATCTAGATGGTTTTCAAAATCATCTGACGATGATAATAAAAACTATGATAGGGGTAAACTTTCTAAACAGTATAGATGTAAACTTTGAAAAAATGGAAGATAAAGATATTTGTATAATATCTGTATCAAAAGGTCACAAACCTGCATATTTAAAAAATTCGGACAACAAAGAAGAGTTTTTTGTTAGAGTGGGAAACTCAACTCAACCTCTCTCCATGAGTGAAGCCGAGGAGTATATAAAAGAGCACTTTTAATTACTATGCTTTAGATTTGTCTAACTTTTGGACGCCTATTATTTTAACCCCATAGTAAACTACCAAAGCTACCACAATAAAGTCTATAATAACTGTTATAAAATCTCCATAAAGTATCTTAGCTGATCCCAGCTCAATAGTCGCTGTTTTCAATCCATCTGTAGCGCCTAAAACCAGACTAAGTAGAGGATTTATTATATCGGTCACAAAAGAAGAAACCACTTTTGAAACAGCTCCTCCTAGTATAAAACCGATAGCCAGTCCTACTACTCCTTGTTCTCTAATAAAATCTATAAAGCCTTTCATATTATTTTTCATATATTTTGTTGTTTTTAATCAGATTTAGTAGTTCAATCTTATATCTTTTATATTATTTTTACCAACAAGAGAAAGCTTCCAATCTTTTAAATCAAAATATTTATCGATTAATTTTTTAATATCATTCATATTAGTTTCTTTTATCTGATTTATATTATATATCAATATTTTCTCCAACTAAATAAACTTCTGGTATGGAGCTACGGGATCTACAGATATCCCATAAGCTATAACTCCACCCAATAGTCCCGTTACAGATAAGGATGCTAAAGCTACAAAAGCAAAAGTGCGATAGGAAAATGCACGAACAATGGATGAACATTATATAACATATAATTTTTATTAATTTAAATAAACAGGAAACTTCTCGCTTATCTGAAAACTATTTACTTTTTTTAGCTGAAAGTTTCAATTTCTTTACAGCCAATCTTTTCTTTGTTTTCTTTGAACGAGATGTTTTATTTTTTGTGTTTGTAGCTAATCTTTTTGCCATATAAAGAGATTATACACTAAATAATAAAAAAGTGAATTAAATGCCAGCATAAGTAACGGCAAAATAAATCACAGAGATACCCAAGATGGTAGAGATGGTTGTCCAAATTGTTGGATGATTATGATGACTTTCTGGCAAGAGATCACTAGCTCCTATGTACAAAAAGAATCCTGCAAACAAGGCTAAGACCAGTCCGACTAAAGATTCTGAAATAGTAAAAAATAAAGTAGAGAGCACACCAAGAACAGGAGCTATTGCATCAAGTAAAACCCACTTCAAAGCTTCAGATTTTTTACCTCCGTGTTTCATTATCATACTAGCGGTATTTATGCCATCAGAAAAATCATGAGCAAGCACAGCTGTAGCTACTACTAACCCAGTAACATTAGAAACACCAAAAGCTATACCTATAGCGATACCATCTATAAAACTATGAAAAGAAAAACTTCCTGCGCCAAAACGACCTCTATGGTGGTGATCATCTTCGTGACAGTTTAGCAAAAGTATTCTGTCTAAAACCATATACAAAACAAAACCGATAGCTATTACAAGCATCACTGTAGAAACATCCCAAAAATTGTCAGCGATTTTTATTGATTCGGGTATTAGATCAAACAGGGCTACCCCAACTACAGCTCCAGCACTGAAACCCAGAACGAGATGTAATTTATCTTTAAAACGAATAGCAAAAAGACCCCCTAAAAAAGTCATCACAAAGGCACCGAATGTAACGAGGATTATCATAGTTTTATTACTTAAAGTAATACTAGCACCAAATTTATATATCTACAAAATGGCTGAGATAAAAGAAAAGGTCGACGATAGGTTACATCGCGCCTTATTCAAGACACTCTTAATTCAGTAAATCAACTCTAGAGTTTAATCTTGTGAAAATAGGGTTCAAAAAGCTCGCCTCAACACAGTGATTTTGTTAAAGGGTTATTGTCAAGATACCCAAAATATTGCCCTATTTAATTAAGCCTTTTATAGTACACTCCTCTTGAGTCTAAGCTAATGAACAGTCGTCTACAGATTGTCGTCGCCCAACTCTTTCTCTTTTGAGAAATCAGCCAGAATTTTTTTGATTACGATTAAAAAGAGTGTGTTGTGATGAGGAGATACTGCTTGCCTTTGTTCAAAGCGAACCACTGAGCCTACTTTGTACCATGCCAGATTAGTGAATCTCCATAATTTCCCTGGAAACGGTAAAAATCAACTCTATTATCTCTGTATTTTTCTAAAAATTTCCTTAGATTAACCTCTTCCATATTCTATTTGAATTCACAAACAATTATCTTAGGTCTTAGATATGCATCTACATTGGTAATAAATTTTAACTGCAATGATTGAACTACCTTGAATTTAGATTTAAGTAGAATTGGTTCAATAATTTCATACTCACTGGTGTATATAACCAATCTACCAGTGGTATTTAATACACCTTCACAATATTGAATAAAAGTTTCATATAGCTTCTCTAGGTTTTCACCTTTTGAAATTGACATACCAAAAGGTAAATCAGAAACAATGACATCAAACTTACCTAGATCTGGCTTATCAAAAATATCAAACTCTTTTACTTGAACCTTTTCTATAAGACCCGCTTTTTTGATATTTTGGATAGACAAGGATAGGTGCTTCTTTTCATTATCAAATCCAATTAATTTATTCAAATTCGGATAACATTGTCCTGCCTCAATTAGCAATGTCGCACTACCTGAAAATATATTCAAATACGAATGAGCTGACTCAAGATTACAAAAAGAATTTGCCGCATACGCTATTGTCGGATCCATAGCTCCACTCATATTAACAACTCTATAATCTCTGACAGAAAGAGGGCGTGGAGTTATCTGTACACCCATCTCCCAGATATCATCTGTTTTTATAATATGTATTTTTAAATCTGCTTCTTCACTTTCTTGTAGTTCATAGGTATCTTTTATATATTTTGCAGTATCTCTAACTTCTGGTGAATCTGACCCAGCACAACTAATTTTGAATGTGTTGAAACTATCATATTTAACAACAATATCAATAAGGTTACCTAAAACAGACTTATGGTTTGAAATATATGTTGGATGATAAACACTGTCTTGTGCTACTAGATATGCACGAGCAACACTCCTTAGCTTTTTTACTTCTTGTATATTATTTTCAGAAAATTCTATGAATACAGAATCTACATCTTCACTGATTATTTCAAAATTAAATTTCTTCAATTCATCCAAAACAACCGGTTTTAAACCTGTTGTGTATGATAATTTTATTTTCATTTCTAAATCGTTCATGTGTTTATTTTGATTCTATCCAAAACACCAGAAACTCTGATCCTACCCATACAAAACTCCTCACAACAACTTATCTCTTCTTCTCTACTTCTATGAGAACAAAGTTTATGGCGATCTTTATCATATATGGATACCACATTTTTTGATAAATGTAAATATTTAGGGTTAGTTGCGCCAAATATAATAAATGATTTCTTGTCGAAACTTTGCGCAATTACAATATGTTTTTTCATTTTTTTTAATTAATTTGGTTGTGTTTACTCAGTATATCCAAAGCTCGTTTGACAATATGATCTCCAATTTCACCCCATTTCACATATTGTCCATAATCTTTAGGGTCAACTAATTTAATTTCTGTAATATCTACATCTGGATCAGAAACAAAATCTCCGTATGGCTCAACGATACAGAGTGACCTGGTTTGTCGTATAATTCTATCTTTTTCGTACACATCTATATAACCGATCAATTCTTGATGTAATACTTTCATATTTGATTCTTCTTTTACTTCTCGAACTGTAGCTTCTTGCCATGTTTCTCCTGGTTCTATTGCTCCACCAGGAAATGTCCAGTATCCTTTATCGTTTGCATAGACTACCACCAACTTATTTCCATAAAAACAAAAACCGTGAACAGCTTGAAGGATTTTGTCTCCCAATCCCTCCATTGGATCAAATCCCTCCCTGTATACATAATCAACCATTCCGCCAGTCCGTGATTTAAATTGTGATTTTATTTCCATATTTATTAAATTATTTTTCCCCTTAACTCCAGTGCTCTTTCTATTATCCTATCTCCAATCTCACCCCAATCGAAATATTGTTTGTAATCTTTCGGATCTATTAGTTTTATTTCGGTAATACTTCCATCTGGGTCAGAAATGAAATCTCCATAAGGTTCCACTATGCAAACATAACGTAGTTGATTAAATATCTTTCCGTCAAAATGAACCTCTTGATATCCAATTGGTGCGAATGAAAGAACTCTCATATTCGATTCTTCCTGAATTTCTCTTTTTAGACACTCTTCAAAAGTTTCTCCCTCTTCAATACTCCCGCCTGGTAAAATCCAGTGACCACCGCCCTTGATACTGTAGACGACTACAATTTTATCACCAACAAAACAGACCCCGTATGTTTGCGTTACTTTTTTATCTAGAAGGTGGTCAAACGAATCAGCGTCTTCATAGATTACTTCTGCTAACTTACCTTCTTTATCTGTAAATTGTGATTTTATTTGCATAAGTAATTATTTAAACTATACCAGTTTTGGTTCGATTTTTAAAGACAAAGAAAAAGCACCTGATTCAGGTGCTTTTTCTTTCTTGAATACTGCTCTCAGCAGGTATGCAATGGTGGAATAGGTACTTGAGCCATTTCGAGTCTCCTCGGAGTCCGAAACTATCTCAAGCTAGCTGGACGTCATGGACAATATCCGAATGATTTTAATATAGAAAAAGACTAATCTTAAAAGACAGTCTTTTTCCTTAAAAACTAGATTACTAACTAAATATTAGACGACATCCAATCTGTTACTTCTTTTGAAATACCTATTGTTGCCCAATCCAAAACATTTATATCTAGAATCAAAATACCATCATTTTGATCTATAATAGCTTTAATCTCATTTCTTATAACCTCAGTACTCTTGTCTGTTTTAACAAACCAAAGAGATTTTAAGGGTTTAGACCAGTAATAAAAGCTTTTTATATAGTTTATAATCCTATTATAATCAGAAGGAGTTTCAGGAACTCTTAGATCATAAGATATTAAAACTGTATTCATATTTATGCTGTTGTGTGGAACTTATCCACATTTTTTTTTGAGTTATCCAATAGTATTTAGTAAACTAAATACTATTGAAACCTTTCGACCAGATAAATACATCTTGTTGAAGGATTTTTAATAAATTTTTCTTGAAAAAGGTTGGGACCAAAAGGTCTTAGCCTTTTTCATTACCTATTTTACTCTAAAACTTTACGAAAAAACTGTGGATAACATTCATTTCAAACTTCATGGAATAAATTCTTTAAAGTGTAAAGATTGGACAGAGAAAAGTTAAGTAATGGTCTCATTTTAAAGTTATTTTTTTGTAAAAATAACTTTATCTCCAATTTTTATTCTAAATTTATAATTTATAACCAAATAAAGCATGTACAGACATCCTGTCCGCTGCTCGCCCTACGGAGCTTCATATTCACAATGAAATATGTGGATATGAAGGGGCGAAGGATGTCCTGTACATGCTTATATTAAATTAGATATTGTTTCTTTTACGGCCTCCTCGAAACTATCCCCTACTTTTATAAACTCAAGTGGTAGATTTGCTTCTTTAAACATTTGTTCTATTTGTGTATCTCTTTCAATACGATCTGGTCTATTATGAGATCCCCCATTTATTTCTAGAGCCAATACAGGATTAAAATACTTATCACATACCAGAAAATCAACATGCTTTGGTAAAATCTTATTTCTCATTTTGTAATAATCATGCCCATTCGGTACATCCAAAATATCAGCTATACGCATCTTTGGAAAAATATAATAATCTTCTGGTAATTGTTTTTTAAGTTCAAAGAAAAAAGCAGATTCACTCTGATTCATTACACTATATTTTTTCTTATAACTAGGACCTTTAGAAATACCTTCTGTTTTAATTTTCTTAAACCAGTTTAGATCTTTCAACAAACCTATACCGAGAAGTATTCCTATAAAAATGAAAATTGGTAGTATGTTCATAATTAGATTTCTTCAAAAAAATCTGTATCTATTTCTTTAAGTTCGTATAGGTTAGCACTTTGAATTCCAACATTGTACTTGATCATAAGATCAGTAAGTTGTTCTCCGTCAATAAGAACAATCTTGTGACTTGCACCTTTTGCTTTTTTAATAGCAGAATCATCAAAAGATGAAGTTGTTACAAAAATTCCTTTACTAGCGTCTGAACTCATTGCTCCTATAAAATTTCTTATTTCCGGCTCTCTAACTTTGTGAGTATCAGCAAATCTTTTAGCTTGAATATAAATTTTTTCTAATCCTAGGCTATCCTGACTTATAACACCATCTACACCGCCATCACCGGATTTTGGAGTTTCTTGAAAATCTCCGTACCCCATTTTTTGAAATAAAATCAGAGCAACACGTTCAAAGAAATAAGGATTACTTCCTTGTAATTTTTCTAATAAGTCACTTTTTAAAGCATCAGAAAATCTCTTAAAACCCTGATCTATCATGTCTTGAGGAGAAAACTTTTCAGATAAAACATTATTAACTTCTTCAGCGGTTTTTTTATTTCCTTCTGAAAAGAAAATGAAGGAAGGGTACTTTTTTAGAAAATTGACATCTATTTTCTTTACACCAGAAGATAGAACATTTAGTCCCTCTTCTGTTATTTTAAGATCTGAACCTTTTGATTCTTGTGAAATCAAACCGGCTTTTTTTAGATATGTCCTGCCCCAAGAAACACGATCAAAAAATCTAGAATAACCATTCGAGACAGTTTCTTTTTTCTCTTCTTCGGTAAGATTATATTCTTTCTCTAAAATCTCACTAACATCTCTAATTTGGCGAGATTTTTTGTCGCCTAAAACATTTAGAATTGGAAACATTAATTCATCAAATTTGGGCATGGACATATATTTACATTACTTTTACGGATTATTTCACTTTTTTAACCATTTGTCCACCAAGCACCTATTCTAGAACTAATTACTGTAAAAAATCCAATGACCAATAAAGACAAACCGAATCCAACAGATTTACCTAGGACAAAAAGACCTAGAACAGTTAATCCTACACCCCACAGATACTGTCTTTTCCATTTTTTGTTTGTCCTTTCTATTTCTACTTTTTTTGTAATAACTTGAGATTCTATTCTAGAACTCATAGGATTACCACAATGAGGACAAGATTCTGCTTTATCTGAGATTTCCCTTTCACACTCACTACACTTTATTAGAGCCATAAATTTAAATAAAACTTATAATTTATGTGCTAACTATAGTATGTAGAATCAAAGTTGGCAATTATAATATACACACTGAATGAAATCTTTCTGTAATCAAAATTCTATCTTTTACTAACCTCTTCGGACATCTAACGAGCAACGATTTCAAGCACCCTTTCCTTGGGGACTGTAATTGAACTACAAATAGTTTCTTTTTCAACAATATAATTAGTAATTATTTTCTTTCCGTCTGGCCCTGTATCATAATTATAACCAACTTCTCTTTGTAATTTGCATTTATTACCTGGATCTAAGTAAAGATAGTCTTTACCGTCTAAAATTAGTGTATATAGCCCGAAACAAACATTCTCCTTGTCACAAGTATCTTGCGGCGCAAGAGCAGGCCCATTGTAAATGATAGTTGCTGGTACCGAATTAGTGATTACTCGATAACTTAAACCTTGCTTTGCTGAATCAAAGGCAGCCCAACGAGGAAGAAAGAATGCAATAAACACAAATGCCGTCACAATCAATATGGTTCTAAAGATGTTTCTGTATATAACTATCTTTAAACATATTTGGAAGTATTTGCCATTTATTTTAGATAAAATATTCCAATATTTTGAAAACTCCTTATATAAAAATTTAGAAACAACGAATATGAACGAAAGTGTAAATGAATAAACTATAAAGTCCAAAAATAGTTGTCTTGATTCAGAACCAAGAAACCATCCTTTAAAAAAATCAAATATTGTGAGCTGCTTTGCAAACCATGTTAGTGCGACCAGGAAAGTATTAACCCCTGATAGTAAAATTTCCTGAAATAAAAAATCACCTAGATTAACTGGGACACCATATTTGCTATAAAAATAATAGGATAAGAATACATAGCCTTCCCAATAAAGAATAATGACGAAGAAAATAAGGAGTGGAGCCCATTTGGTGAGAAAGTCTGTAAGGTTATTTTCTTTGACTCTCCTCGGAGTCCGAAACTATCTCAAGCTGGCTGCCCGACAAGGATCGTGATTACACTTCTCTCCCTCGCCTCTCAAGTTTGCCGTCGCAAACTTTCGGGCTGGGCACCGACTCACGTCTTGGTTTTGCTAAAGCAAGAATCGCTCCGTCGTTCGAGTCCTTGTCGCAAAACATGTTTTGCTTCGGACATCAAAAACAGCTTCGCTGTTTTTTGCTGCCCGACAAGGACTCGAACCTCGATACCTTGGACCAAAACCAAGTGTCCTACCATTAGACGATCGGGCAATACATATTTATTTTTACTACATTTATTTTTATTCTAAAGGTATCGATACCTTGGACGCTTTTGGACTATTTGCCAAGTGTCCTACTACAGCTCCGCAAAGCTACGCTGCACTGCGATTTCAAGAGATTGAGTACAATCTAAGAAATCGGGAGCATTAGACCTGTTTGCGCAAGCAAACGATCGGGCAATATTTAAAATAAATGACAAGAGCAGTATAGCAGATTATAAAAATTTTTTCTATTCCAAAAAAAACTGTTATAATCAATATCTTATTTTTAACAAACTTAGATATGAAATTGCTTTTCTCTTATATAAAAAAACAGAAAAAGGTTTTGTCCCTAGCCCTCATACTCGCCGTCATAAACCAAGTCTTTTCACTTCTTGACCCTCAAATATTCCGGATGATAGTGGACAACTATGCTACCAAGATCGCTTCCTTATCTACTGCGGAATTTGTGCAGGGAATAATATTGCTTCTACTTTTGTCTATGGGTGTAGCTTTAGTTTCTAGAATAGCCAAAAGCTTTCAAGACTACTACGTAAGTACGGTTACCCAGAGAGTTGGGGCCGACCTGTATTCACACAGTATCACTCACTCTTTTTCTCTCCCCTACGCAGCTTTTGAAGACCAGAGGTCTGGAGAGTTGTTAATGAAATTGCAGAAAGCTAGAACCGATGTTCAAGGTTTGATTACAAGTTTTGTTGGTGTAATTTTCCTAACATCTGTTGGAATGATATTTGTGGTTACTTATGCTTTTTTAGTTAACTGGATTATAGGATTAGTTTATCTTCTCATTATACCAACAGTCGGTTCAGCTCAGTTTTTTCTTTCAAAAAGAATTAAAGCTACTCAAAAACAAATTGTTACAGAAACAGCTTCTTTAGCTGGGTCTACAACCGAGACAATGCGAAATGTAGAACTAGTCAAAAGCCTAGGTCTTGAAGAACAGGAAACAGAAAGATTGAATAATGTTAATGAACAAATCCTCTCACTAGAATTAAAGAAAATTAAGTTAATTCGTATGTTGTCTTTTGTACAAGGAACAATGATAAATGCTGTCCGTTCTGCATTGTTGTTTTTGATGATGTGGCTCATATTTGAAAGAGCTATTACCTTTGGTCAATTTTTTAGTTTGTACATATATCTATTCTTTATATTTGGACCATTGGCAGAACTTGGGTCAATAGCAAACTCATATCAGGAAACAAAAGCTAGTATGGAAAAACTTCAAGAAATCTTGGAGATAAAACCACAAGAGAAACCAAAAAATCCGATAAAAATAGGTGTTATTGATTCTATAAAATTTGAAGATATAAAATTTACATACACAGAAGGTAGAGAGCCTTCTGTAGAAAATATCTCTCTAAATATTTTTAAAGGTGAGACTGTGGCTTTTGTTGGACCTTCTGGAGCTGGTAAAACGACTATGGTCAAACTGCTTTTGGGTCTCTATGAGCCCTTAGATGGAAAAATTCTAATTAGTGGAACAGATTCAAAAGAAATTGATTATGATGAGGTACGAAGACGCATTGGATATGTGTCCCAAGATACACAACTTTTTGCCGGGACGATTAGGGAGAACTTGTTGTTCGTAAACCCAGAGGCCACAGACGAAGAATGTCTTCTGGCCCTAAGAAACTCTTCTGCTATGCCAATAATAGACAAGGAAGGCAAAGGGCTGGATACAAAAATTGGTGAGGGAGGTGTTAGAATTTCTGGAGGAGAAAAACAAAGACTTGCCATAGCTCGTGCCCTACTCAGAAAACCAGACCTAATTATTTTTGATGAAGCTACTTCTAGCCTTGATTCAATAACAGAAAAAGAAATTACTAAAACAATAAAAGAGATTACCAAACTTCATCCAGAATTGATCACCGTTATGATCGCTCACAGACTTTCTACAATATCTCACTCAGATAAAATATTTGTTATGGAAAAAGGTAAATTGAGCGAAGAAGGAAAACACCAAGAACTTTTGGAAAAAAGAGGTCTTTATGCTGCCCTGTGGAGAGAACAAGAAGCCTCCCTTTAAAAAAAGACTTATGTCTTTTTTATTATGTTTATTAAAGCAATTTCTAGAGGAAGTGATGGTATGTAAGCTCCCTTTGTATTTTCGTAGGCAGTTAAAAGCTCTACTAAAACACTAGATGTAAACTTGTCTTTTGATTTTGACATTTCTTTTGCAAAATCAAATTGGTTTTGACTGATTTCATTTTTTACTACGTTTTCTTCACCAAAAGAAAGAAGCATAACAGCTCTAGTTATATGTAAAATTAATTTTAGAAAAACAGAAATATCTATATTTTGAGAAACAGCCTCTTTGACTACAGAAAGGGCAGAAGAAAGATCTGCCTTTGCTATAGCAGAAACTACTCCGTTTACAAGTTCTATAGCTGGAGCACCTGTCACAAGCCTGACTTCGTCTTCTGAAATATTTTTATCTTTTGAAAAAGAAATTATTTTTTGGACAATACCTAAAGTATCTCTAAAAGAACCATCACCTAAGAGAGAGACGAGCTCTGCAGAAGAATCTTCTATTTTAAATCCCTCTTTTTTGCAAATATTTTGAACAGTTTTTTTTAAGACTTCTTGAGTGGGTTTTTTAAAAGTATAAACCTGACAACGGGACAAAACTGTCTCTGGAATTTTGTGAGTCTCTGTAGTGGCCAATATGAAAATAACATGAGCTGGAGGCTCTTCTAGGGTCTTAAGGAGGGCGTTCCCGGCCTGTTTTGAAAGCATATGAGCTTCATCCAAAATATATACTTTATATTTTGAATCAAAAGGAAGCGAATGAACTGACTCGTTTATTTCACGAATATCATCTACTCCAGTATGAGAAGCAGCATCTATTTCATAAATATCGTTTGAGGTTGTACCTATTTCATTTGCAAAAATACGAGCCACACTTGTTTTGCCTATGCCACGAGTGCCGGCAAAAACATAAGCATGAGAAACATCGAGAGACTTTACTTGAGCTTCTAAAACCTTGACCACATGGTCTTGACCAATAACATCTTCAAATTTTTTAGGTCTGTATTTTCTATATAGTACTTCGGACATAGAGAGATTATACAAAAATTTTGATAATAAAAAAAGGGACCAGCTATAAATAGTGGTCCCAAATGTGGGAGGTCGGCTGAGCTACCCTGAAATTAAAATGACGAAACTGGATCACCTCCTTCCCTCCTAAGGAGAACTCGGATAGCTTCTAAATAAATAGTACTCCCCCTCGACTATAGAGTCAAATGGTTATCCACAATATAAAAGGGGCCGCACAAAATAAGTACGGCCCCTATACGCTCAGTAGAGAAGAGATTCTTGGTGGACTTGTTGCCACCATCCTCCTTTCCTGAAATCTACTATACAAATTATAATTTTTAAAAAGTAATGTCAAGTTGATTTTAAATATTTATTTATTATTTCCTCTACCTCAAAAGCATCCTTGGTTTCCATAAGTTCCATTCTCAGCTCTTTTGCTCCATCAAAGCCTGTCACATAAGCTTTGTAATGTTTTTTCATAATAGCAAAACTTTTGTGAGGTAAAAGTTCTTCGTAAAGTTTAGTGTGCTCTACCAAAACTTTTAGCTTTTCTTCTATAGAAACATCTTCTACTTTTATACTTCTATTAAAACACCAAGGATTTCCAAAAATAGCCCTGCCAAGCATTACACCATCACAACCAGTATCTTTTGCTTTTTGTTCTGCATCTTTTATATCCAAAACATCACCATTACCAAAAATTAAAGTTTTACTTTTCATATTATCTCTTATCTCCACCGCTCTTTTTATAGTTTCCCACCTTGCTGGAACTTTTGACATCTCTTTTCTAGTACGAGCATGAATTATAATAACAGATGGTTCTGCTTCTAAAAGAGCGGGGAGCCAAGTTTCCAGCTCATCTTTATTGTAACCAATACGGGTTTTGACTGACACAGGCAAATCTCCTGCTCCCTCTTTCGCAGCTAAAATCAATTCTTTGGCTAAACTAGGATTTTTAATAAGATTTGCTCCTGCACCTTGTTTTTCAACACTTTTATCTGGGCATCCCATATTTATATCTATTCCGTCAAAGCCTAGCTCTTGTGCTAGCTCTGCTGACTTTTTCATCATATCTGGATTTGCAGTAAAAAATTGTGCTACGATAGGCCTCTCCTCTTTAGCAAAAGCTAAGTCTTTTATCAAAGCCTCCCTGCCACCTAAAAAAAGTCCGTCAGCAGAAACAAACTCGGTCCACATTACATCTGGTTTTCCATACTTGGAAATGATACGACGAAAAGCTGGGTCTGTAACATCAGCCATTGGAGCCAATACCAAAATTGGCTTATCTTTTTTTTCTTTTTTTAATTCCTGCCAAAAATTCATACTAAATAATAGTCTAGACCTACTCGTCTTTTAAATTATATACAGAATCATCATTATTACTAGATTTCAGTTTATAAAACAATTTATTTCCATATCTTAAATCTATATAATCCAAATTTGAAAAATCCGTTGTACTAGCAAAAGTAGATGATTTCAATAATGCTTCTAAATTGAATGCAACCGAATCTAAAGTAATTTGTGTGTTAAATAATATTTTTCCTCCGGCAAGTAAAACAATATCATATTCTCCTTCATTTGTAGCCAGCATATAATAAGGATTTAATCCTAATTTTTCTATATGTTTTATAAACAGACCTAGGGATAAAAACCACTGTTCATCTTGAATATATTTTTTACCAATAGGGTCCTCTGAATCAATAAGGCCATAATATTTAAAATATGCATCACCGGAAAATCTTGGGGCTTTTGAATAGATTATTCCGGACTTATCCATAAAATAACAATCTTCTGGTTGAACCCCCTCTTCAGAAGTTTCTATTCTTGTACACCACAGAGCGTAAGGCAATCTTTCTTGTATGTTTACAAGTAAAGAATTCCCGTCGCCAAGTCTAATAGAGACCTGATCTATTCTGGAAAAATTCTCTTCTAAATAAGTATGAAGGTCCTTTTTTTTATATATGAAAATATTATTTTTAGGAAAAACCCAAAGATAATAACCATCCAAAAAATCCAAAGACTTCTTTGAAACATCAAATGGCTCTATCAAGGTTGTTCCAGTTACAACCACATCATGAATCCGAAACTTATCTAGACGAGAAATATAGACAACTAAACCAGCTAAAATAAAAGAAGTAAATAGTATAAGATATAAAATCCTCAAGTATCTTGATCTTCTCCTTTTAAGATACTCCCCTTGGCGAACCGGGCTTCTAAATGACATAGTTTATGATTTATTTATGGAAGACTGACCTCCCATATAAGGACGCAAAACTTCGGGTATAATGATACTACCATCAGCTTGCTGATAATTTTCTATTATAGCTATCATTGGCCTACCAGATAATGCGGTATTGTTTAAAGAATGGACAAATTTCATTTTTCCATCATCATCTCTATATCTAATATTTAGACGACGAGTTTGAAAATCATGAAAATATGAAGCGGAATGAGTTTCTCTGTACTTATTTTCACTAGGTATAAAAGCCTCTATATCATATTTCTTGACTTGTCCTAAACCTAAATCCCCTCCACAATTTACCACAACATGATAAGGCAGACCGAGTGACTGCATTATTTCTTCAGCATTTTTTGTAATTTCTTCATGTAATTCGACAGAAATAGAGTGACTAGCTTCACACAAAACGACTTGTTCAAATTTGTAAAACTCATGGACTCTCATAAGACCTTTTGTATCTTTACCATGACTACCGGCTTCCCTACGAAAAGCTGGAGAAAATGACAACATTTTTATTGGTAAATCTTTTTTATCTAAAACTTCATCCATATAAAAACCCATAGTAGCCACTTCGGCTGTACCGGAAAGATAATCACCATCTTGAGTCTTGTATAAATCTTCTTCACTTTGAGGCAAATAACCGGTACCCATAAAAGGTTCTCTCCTAACTAGAGAAGGCACAATCATTGGAACGAAACCTCCCTTCTTCTGGAAAAAATCATTGGCGTATTGCCACAAAGCAAACTGAAGTCTTGCCCCGTCACCCAAAAGAAAATATCCACGAAAACCAGAAACTTTTGTTCCTCTTTCCAGATCCAACATCTTCAAGTCCGTCATAAGTTCAATGTGATTTTTTGGTTCAAAATCAAATTTCGGAATCTCTCCCCAAACTCTTATTTCTTTATTTTGAGAATCATCATCACCTTCTGGTACGGACATATCCGGCACATTTGGGACACTGACCATCATCTTTTGCCAATCAAGCATTACAGATTTTAATTCTTCTTCATCTTTTTGAAGTTCGTTTTTTACTAATTTCATTTCAGAGATAAGACTAGACTTCATATTTGGATCCTCTGTTTTGACAATCTTATCACTCATAGCATTTTGCTCGGCCCTCCTTTCTTCTATACGACTCATAAGTTCTTTTCTTTTGTCATCTACAGAAATCAGAGCATCTACATCAAAATCCATATGTTTTTTCTTGGCCCCTAAAGCGACAATGTCTTTATTTTCCTTTATAAATTTTATATCCAACATATTATGTATAGTCTAACATAAAGACACAATAAAAAGAAAAAGTCTTCTGCCCAATACTTACAATAAATATCTGCCCATTTTTGATATAATAATTACTAATCCCTATATAAAAAATATGGAAATTAGAGATTTAAATAAAAAAGACTTTCCAAAACTCTTAAAAGAAATTCCTGATCCTCCAAAAAAGATGAGAATCGTTGGAGACTTTCCAAAGACAGAAAAATATCTCTGTATTGTTGGTTCAAGAAAATACAGCGAGTATGGAAAATCTGTTTGTGAAAAACTCATAGAAGGTTTGAGGGGATATCCTATCACCATAGTTTCTGGCTTGGCTATAGGAGTAGACTCTATAGCTCACACATCTGCTATAAAAAATAATATAAAAACAATCGCTGTACCAGGATCTGGTCTTTCAGAAAATGTTTTGTACCCTTCTACAAATAAATATTTAGCTCACAAGATTGTAGACGAAGGGGGCGCACTTATTTCAGAATTTGAAGATGATTTTATTGCAACCCCTTGGAGCTTCCCACAGAGAAACAGAATAATGGCTGGAATGTCTCACGCCACCTTAATAATAGAAGCAGAATTAAAATCTGGAACGCTTATAACTTCAAAATATGCCATAGATTACAACAGAGATGTTTTCACTATCCCCCATTCTATCTTTTCTAAAACTTCTGAGGGACCGCATATGTTACTTAGACTCGGAGCCACACCAATAACAAGATCCTCTGATATAATAACTGCACTAGGATTGCGTGAACTAGAAAAAATTTATAGTGAAAAAGATTATTCAAAATGTTCAACTGATGAAAAAGAACTAATAGATGTAATAAGAGAGCCAATGACTCGCGATGAAATAATAAGAGCTCTTGGAAAACCTGTTTATATAACTCAGACTATACTAGCAACAATGGAAATAAAAGGTCTAATAAAAGAAGAAATGGGACAGATACGTTTAGTCTAAATTTGCCAAAAGATTTTTTTATGGTAATAATCAAGAAATGAAACTTTTAATCGTCGAGTCGCCTTCAAAAGCAAAAACAATTTCAAAGTACTTAGATAATGCCTACAAAGTAGTTGCTTCTGTCGGGCATGTTCGTGATTTACCAAAGTCAAACAAGAAAGCTATCGACATAGAAGGAGGATTTATTCCTCACTATGAAATATCAAAAGGTAAAGAAAAAATTGTAGATGAGATAAGAAGTTTAGCTAAAAAATCAAGTGAAGTACTTTTGGCCACTGACCCCGACCGAGAAGGGGAAGCTATTGCTTGGCATATAGCCGAAGCGGCGGGCTTAAAAAAACCAAAGAGAGTTGTATTCCACGAGATCACAAAAGAGGCTGTCGTAGAAGCAATAAAGCATCCGAGGAACATAGATATGAATCTAAAAGAAGCTCAGGAAGCTCGTCGTATATTGGACAGACTTGTAGGGTATGACCTATCTGGACTTATTTGGAAGAAAGTTCGTTATGGCCTTTCTGCCGGTAGAGTTCAATCTCCTGCCCTCAGAATCATTATGGAAAGAGAAAGAGAAATAAGAAGTTTTATTTCTCACGCGTATTGGGTTGTGTCAGCTGATTTAGAAAATAAAAATAAAGACAATTTTACAGTTATTTGTGAAGAAGAACCGGCAGATAAAGAAACTGTAGATAAAATAATCAAAGCAGGTAAAGAAGGTGTCTGGAAAATTAAAGAGGTAAAAGAGACCTCTGTTAAAAAATCTCCACGAGCTCCTTTTATAACTTCTACTCTACAACAAACAGCCAGCTCTAGACTAGGTTTTTCACCTTCCAGGACTATGGGAATAGCTCAAAAACTATATGAAGCCGGACTCATAACATATATGAGAACAGATTCCACAAACCTATCGGTTACTGCCATAGAACAAGTAACAAAAACTATAGAAAAGAAATTTGGAAAAGAGATGATCCAAGTTAGAAAATATGCTACAAAAAGTAAAAATGCTCAAGAAGCTCACGAAGCTATTAGACCAACAAATATGTCTTTAGAAAATTCTGGTAGTAATGAAGAACAAAAAAAGTTGTACTCCCTTATTTGGCATAGGACAATCTCCTCTCAGATGGTAGATGCAAATACTTTGCGCACAAAAATAATAACTGAAATAGAGAACAAAAATGTTCCAAATTTTTCTATAACAGGATCTAGGGTAGTTTATCCAGGATGGCTTTTAGGAGACCCTGCTTCTAGAGGTGAAGATGTGGAATTACCAAAAGTAAAAGAAGGAGAAAATGTAAATCTAAAATCTATAAACTCAGAAGAAAAACAAACTGAACCTCCAACTAGATATTCAGAAGCTGGACTGATTAAAGAATTAGAGAAAAGAGGTATAGGACGACCTTCTACTTATGCTTCAATCATAAAAACAATTGAAGATAGAGGTTATGTAGAAAAAATAAACAAATCACTTATTCCAACAGATACAGGAGATGTGGTTTCTACATTTTTAGAAAGTTATTTTGGTGAATATATAAGTGACAACTTTACGGCTGAAATGGAAGATAAGCTAGACAACATAGCGGACGGAAAAGAAAAACTTGTAAAAATGTTGACCAAGTTTTATAAACCATTTTTGAAAGATATAAAGAGTAAAGAAAAAATAGATAAAATAACAAACTTAGGATTAGCACCTTCAGAATTTAAATGTCCTATTTGTGGAAGCTCTATGATTGTAAAACTTGGAAGAGGTGGAAAATTTTTATCTTGTGCAACTTATCCAGAATGTGATGGAGCACTAACTATGGATGGTAAAGAAATTAAAAAAGCTGAACCTCTAGGAAACCATCCCGATACAGGAGAACCTATTTTTGTGATGATTGGTAAATACGGTCCTTATGTTCAACTTGGCGAAATGAAAAAAGAAAAAGCCAAAAGAGGACAGAAGAAAATAAAACCAAAAATGTCTAGTATTCCGAAAAATAAAGATTTAGATAGTGTAACACTAAAAGATGCTTTAGTTTATCTTTCACTACCTAGAGCTTTGGGTGCTCATCCTGACACAGGAGAAATTATTACTGCAAATGTCGGACGATTTGGACCTTATATCGTTCACCAAAAAGATTTCAGATCTCTAAAAGAAGATGATGTTTACACAATAGAACTTCCACGCGCTCTTGAAATATTTGCTCAAGAGAAAAAGAAAAGAGGTTTTACTAAAAAGGAAAAACCTGAGTAAAATAAAAAGTCTCTGACGGAGACTTTTTTCAACTGATTTCAACTGAAAACTTGTCACCTTATATTATACCATATATCATACGATATAGTCAAATGAATAAAATATGTTGTATTGTGAGCTTTTTTGACTACAATTAATATATGAATGATATAAAGTCTATATTTAAGGAATTGGATAATCTCTCAGAAAAAGATAAAGAGCTTATACAAAAAGCCTATGATTTTGCCGAGGAAGCCCACAAGAACCAAAAAAGAAACAGCAACGAACCGTACTTCAATCACCTCTTTGCTACCGCTCTAAACATAGCCCAACTAAAAATGTCTGCTACAACAATATCAGCTGGTTTTTTACATGACGCCATAGAAGACACAGAGAAAACTGGCGAGGATCTAGAAAAAGAGTTTGGAGGTGAAATAAGATTTTTAGTCGAAGGAGTAACCAAACTTGGAAAAATAAAATACCAAGGAACATCCAGACACAATGAGAGTCTTAGAAAACTTTTTGTAGCTATGTCACAAGATATAAGAGTCTTGATAATCAAACTATGTGACAGACTTCACAACATACAAACATTAAACTTTGTACCCGAAGCAAAAAGACTTCGTATCGCTACTGAAACATTAGAAATATATGCCCCAATCGCCTATAGACTGGGTATAAGAAAAGTTCATCGTGAGCTTGAAGACATAGCTTTTTCTTATGTCTATCCAAAAGAATATGCTGAGGTTTCCAAATTAGTAAAGCAAAAACAAGGTATAGAAATAGAAGCTCTAGAAAAATTCAGTAAGTCTTTGAAAAAAGAATTGGCAAAAGGAGGTATGACAGATTTTAAAATGGACCACAGAATAAAAGGTTTATACAGTCTGTACAAAAAACTAGAAAGGTACGATATGGATATAGAAAAGGTTCATGACCTAGCCGCTATGAGAGTTTTGGTACCTTCTGTGACGGACTGCTACAGCGTTCTAGGTCTAATACATAGCAACTGGATGCCACTACCTGGAAAAATAAAAGACTACATTGCCTTTCCAAAACCAAATGGATACAAATCCTTGCACACAACAATATTTACAGGTGATGGAAGTATCGTAGAAATCCAAATAAAGACAAACGAAATGTACCAAGAAGCTGAATATGGTATTGCTTCTCATATTTCATATAAACAAGGTTTAAATAAGAAAATCACAAACCCAAATTTATTATGGCTTAGAAAAATACTACCGGCCCAAAAAAAGTGGGCAGGTGAAAAGGATGCGAAAGTAGATGATAAAGTATCATCTGATATTCCTCATTGGGTCAAAGACTTAGTAAAATACCAAGGTGAGGCTGGTGAAGAGGATTTTATTGACGATATAAAAACAGATTTCTTTGAAGAAAGAATTTTTGTTTTCACTCCCATAGGAGATGTTATTGATTTACCAAAAAAATCATCCGTTGTAGATTTTGCATATAGCATTCATTCAGATATAGGAAACCACATCTCTGGAGCAAAAGTAAATGGAAAATTTGTAGCGATAAATACAATACTAAACAATGGAGACAGAGTCCAAATAGAAACAAAAAAGACATCTAAGCCTAGCCGAAAATGGCTAGAGTATTGTAAAACTACAATGGCTAAAAGACATATACGGATGTTTCTAGAAGAAAATATAAAATAACTAAATACTAAAGTTTTTTATAGAATATAAATCTTCATCTGGATTAGAATCTTCTGCTTCTTTTTTCTGCTCTGGAGTTCGGTCGTCTAAGTCTAGAAAATCTTCTTCCCCATTCATTATTTTATCTAGATCAGGATTATGAACATATTCTGGAATATTGTAATTCTTTGGAGGTTCTGGATTTTCTTGTATGTGTTTATCTAACATCTCCGTAGGAGATTTAGTTTTATTTGCTTTTATCAATTCCAAAATATTTTTTAGATCTTCATTAGAGAAAAAGTCTATGGTCAATTTTCCTCCATTTTCTTTCTTTTCAATAGAAACTCTCGTGCCTAGTGTTTCAGTCAGTCTCTCTTCTATTTCTTGAGTTTCAGGATCTAAAAGATATTCTTTCTTTCGAATTTTTTCATAAGCTATTTTACGAGCAATAGCTTCTGCTTCTCTAACGGTCAACCTCTTAAAAAGTATTTCTTTAAAAAGAGTTGACTGCTCCTCGGGTCTATCATTTAGAGTCATCAAAGGTCTAGCATGACCCTCTGATATTTTGCCTTGAGATAAAGCGTCCAATATGTCAGACGGTAAAGAAAGAAGCCTTAATGTGTTTGAAACATATTCCCTACTCTTTCCTACTTTATCCCCTATTACACCGTGTTTAAAACCAAACTCTTCTACCAGTCTCTGAAAAGCCTTGGCTCTATCTACAGGATTTAGATCCTCTCTTTGTATATTTTCAATAATAGCCAACTCTAGTTTCATCAAATCATTTCCCTCGTCACCGACTTTTATCAAAACAGGCACCTGGGAAAGTCCAGCTAGTTTTGAAGCTCTCAGACGTCTCTCACCAGCTATTAGCTCATATTCTACAGCCAATCCGCCATCTTCTTTAGTAAATTCTTTTCTAGTCACAACCAAGGCCTGTAGAACACCGTATTGGCGTATAGAATCAGCCAAAGACTTCAGTTGAGCTTCGTCAAACTCCCTTCTAGGCTGAAAAGGGTTAGGTTTTATTTTTTCGACATCAATCCAAAATATAGAATCATTGTAAAACTGTGACATAAAAATTAAATTACTTTATTAAGAATAATTTTATCATAAAATTGATTTTTTTGAAAAATCAATATAGACTTAAAAAGTTCCTGCCGGGATGGCGGAATTGGTAGACGCGCACGACTCAAAATCGTGTGTCGAAAGACATGGGAGTTCGATTCTCCCTCCCGGCACATTAAAACGAAGTTTTTATACGCTGGATAGGAGCAAGAGTGCCTGTGCACTCTTGCGAGAGAATCGAACTGACCGGAGCCATGTTTTGCTAGCAAGCAAAACGGGCGAGGTGAGGCCAACAGAAATTTCTGAGCGACGGTGAGGAAATTATCTGGGTTTCGATTCTCCCTCCCGGCACATTGATCTATGAACAAAATACTGGTAATCCTAGGGCCAACAGCTACAGGTAAATCTGATTTAGCTGTAAAAGTGGCTAAAAAATACAATGGAGAAATAATCTCTGCTGATTCTAGACAAGTCTACAAAGGACTTGATATTGGTAGTGGTAAAATAACAAAAAGAGAAATGTCGGGTGTAAGACACCATATGCTAGATGTCATCTCACCTAAAAAAACCTATTCTGTTGTAGATTGGCAAAAAGAAACAAAAAAAGTAATCAAAGATATTTTAGAAAGAAAAAAACTACCTATAATATGTGGAGGAACAGGATTCTATGTTCAATCTATTGTCCAAAACTTTACATTGCCAGAAGTTAAAGTAGATAAAAAACTAAGAAAAGAATTGGTGAATGAAAATTTAGATAAATTACTAAAAATATTAAAAAAAATGGATCTCGAGAGATTTAAAAAAATAGATCAAAAAAATAAGGTCCGTGTTATAAGAGCTATAGAAATAGCGAAAGCTTTAGGAAAAGTACCCGAAATAAAAAAAGATAAAAACCCTTACGATATTTTCCAAATAGGACTTATTCTCTCAAAAGAAGATTTGGAACAAAAAATAAAAGAAAGACTCCAAAAAAGAATTGAAAAGGGAATGATAAAAGAAGGAGAAAAACTTCACAAAGAAGGTTTGGCTTGGAAAAGAATGCGAGAGCTTGGTCTAGAATATAAATACTTGGCAAATTTTCTGATGGGGAAAATAGACAAAAATAAAATGATAAGCGACCTCGTAAAAGAAATAATCCAATATTCCAAACGACAAATGACTTGGTTTAAAAGAGATAAGAATATAAAATGGTTTAAACCTACGGACTTTAAAACTATAAATAAAGAGATAAAGTCGTTTCTAAATAATTAAATATTGTGATATAGTTTTCTTGCTTGGGCCTATAGTTTCAATGGTAAAACGTCGGTCTCCAAAACCGTTGTTCCCCGTTCGAGTCGGGGTGGGCCCGCATAAAGAGAATCTTTGTGGCCCGATGAGAACAGTTTGTCGGTCTACGAGCCTAGCAAGGCTTGTCGACAAACTGGTGACCAGAAAAATCACTTGCGACGGCAAGTGATTTTTCGAGGGAGAGATTCGGGGTGGGCCCGCAATAAAGCGAAGCTTTTTGCTCAAAAATAAAACCGCCTTTAGCGGTTTTATTCTATTTCTTAGCCTCCTTGAATACAACTCTCTTTTTCAGTTTTTTACTAAACTTTTTGAGTTCTATTTTTCTTTCTACTTTCTTTTTATTCTTAGAAGTCCAGTAAACCTCTCCTGTTTGCTTGTTTCTAAGTGGTATTAATCTATCTTGTGACATATTTTTATATACTTAAGTACAAACGATCATAACACAAAAAGAGCTAAAAAAGCAAGCTTTTTTAGCTCTCTGTAAAGATACGGAACTCTTCCATCAACTTTTTAGTAATTTCACCTATTTTGCCAGTCCCAATTTGTTTATCTCCTACAAAAACAATTGGCACAATATCCTTAAAACTTGAGGTTAGAAAACATTCGTCAGCTTCATAAAGTTCGACCAAAGTGACTTCCCTATTTTCAATTTTTAAACCAATCCTGTGTGCTAAATCTATAGCAACTTTCCTTGTAATACCTTTTAGTATATTTTCTTCTGGTGTAGCCAAAACACCATCTTTCACAATAAAAATATTGCTAGTAGAAAACTCTAGTACAAAACCATTTTTAAAATAAAGAGTTTCTAAAAAATTATTCTGTTTTATTTTATTATAGATTTTACTATAGGCTCTTACAGCTGTTATATAATTGGTTGTTTTATATTCTGGGTACTGTCTCAGATTTTCTAAAATATCGACTCTGGCTCCCTCTGTATAATTTCTTTCTTCTATAGGCTTCCATTCTTCAACTAATATATAAAATGTCGGTTTTTGCCTGTCGTATAAAATCCCTTCCATAGCTTCTCCTCCGGTTAAGATAAACTTTATATTGGCTCTTTTAAAACCATTTTTATTTATGAGTTCGTAACACACTTTTTGGATCTCTGCATCGCTTATAGGAATCTCTATGTCTAAAAAATCGGCAGTTCTTCTAAATCTTTCCAGATGCTCTTGCCACATAAAAATATTTGAGCCAAAAGAAGTCATGGCCTCATAGACACCAAAACCTCGCATCATTCCTATATCAAAAATGCTGACTTTGGCGTCGCTGACCTTTAAGATTCGTCCATTCAAATAGCAATACATCTTTACATATTATCACCAGTTCAAATAAAAGAAAAAGGATCCCAGGCATAAGCCCAGAATCCTCATATAAAATCCTCTTCACGAGGAGGAACCACTTCCACAAGCTCTCCTGGCGCCACAAACCCAAGTGTGCCCCGGTTTATACCAAGATTTACAAAATTAACCTTGTAATAATCATTTGCACCCAAAACAATTACAGATCCTCTACACAAGAACTCGCTAATCTTCATACAAACGAGAACCCCATATCTAAACTTGGCTCCCATAGGAACCTCTACAAATGGCACCCTGGTCTCTTTTTGAGAACGAGAAAAAGGAATTATAGACATAAAGAACCTCCTTTTAGTAATTTAATTAAAAATGCATAACAAGTCAAATGGAAAACCTCGCAATGTCTAAGCATCACGAGGTTTTATAAAATATTTCAAATAGGGCACAACACCTACTGTAAAAAGAACAATCGTACAGACTAACGGAAAAAGTCTTTGTTCCACTGACCAATTAGCTCCTCCAACAACCGACATGAAAGCAGCTAAACTATTCAGAAAATAAAGAAGTTTTGGCATGAGTTTTGGATATAGCCAAGCATCTTTAATCTGTGGGATAAATGCTAATCCCACTCCCAGACTAAATATAATAGTTGCTAATCCTGGTAAAAGATACCAAACACCCAAGCAAGCACATACTACACAAAAAAAGAATGTCTCAGTCTTTCCCCACCATGCAGATCTCTTCACTTTTATAATAGACCCAACTACTAATGCACACCCGACTGAATAAGATGCCGGAAGGTACCAATTACCATCACTTTCTTCTGAGTACAGAGAAGTTATACAGGATTACGCCACAAAATGTGGTGGAACAATGGTTAACAACTCGAAGATTAAACAAACTCTGCTTAACTACGCCCTACTTAGATACATGGGAAATGCAGGGCAAAACATAAGATGGGATAATCCAGTTCCAAAAACAAATTAATTAAAAAATTTGACCAATAAAACAAAAACCCCCTTAAGAAGGGGGTTTTCTTTTTGTGCGCCGGGAAGGATTATTCCGCGAGTAAAATTTTGCCGTCGCAAAATTTTCTCGTGTCCGCAGCTCGCGACCCAGTCTGCTGACTGGGTACCCCGCTCCGCTTTTCGAATCCTTACGTAAACCTCTCCCAGAGGTTTACTCCCAGCGCAAAAGCAAAAATCCTCTTACGAGGATTTTTCTGTGCGCCGGGAAGGATTCGAACCTTCGTAGGCCGAAGCCGACAGATTTACAGTCTGTTGTAATTGACCACTCTACCACCGACGCAATAATATTATTCTAAAAGTTTTTTGAAAGCATTGCCACCTTTATAACTTTTAATTTTTTTCTCCCTAATAAAAGCCTCTTTACTATTTGAGTATTCTTCAAAGTAAACTAGTTCCAATGGAAATCTTAGCTTAGTTGAAAAATTATACCCTAAATTATGTTCTTTTATTCTGCGTTCTAAATTGTTAGTACAACCGATGTAATATTTATTATCTACCAAGCTTTTAAGTATATAAACATACCACATATATTGTAATTGACTTCACCCCGCCTCGGCGGGGCAAGCTCTACCACCGACGCATTAAAAATAATATAGCACATTTTTCAATATACCACATTATTTTTGGACTATCCTATGCTAACACACTCTTCTCCACAAAACTATCTCTTGCAAAAGATCCTTTTTTACCTTTCTTGATGTCAAAAACATACTCGTTATTCTTTATATCAACATCTATTGTTCCCCCTTTCATTATTTTCTTACCTATTATAAGTCCAGCCACTGGATTTAATATTTTAGTCTGAATCAATCTCTTCAAAGGTCTAGCGCCATATTGTGAGCTATACCCTTCTTTTGCTAAGTGTTTGTAAACCCCCTCAGATAATAGAATGCTTATTTCTTTTTGTTTCAATCTTTCTGTAATTATTTTTACTTGAAGTTTTACAATCTCCTCTATAGCCTCTTTGCTCAAAATATCAAACACCACTATTTCATCTAAACGGTTTAGAAACTCTGGTCTAAAGTAATCTTTCAAAGCAGTCATAACTTTTGTTTTAGCTTCCTCATAGCTAGCTTTCTCTGTTTTATCGTAAGCAAAACCGATCTTTTCCATTTTATCTATATATTGAGAACCAATATTTGAAGTCAAGATAATTACAGAGTTTCTAAAATTTACCACTCTACCTTTGGCGTCTGTTAGTTTTCCATTGTCCAAAACCTGCAAAAGAATATTGAAAACTTCAGGATGAGCTTTCTCTATTTCATCAAACAAAATAACAGAATAAGGTCTATGACGAATCTGTTCCGTAATACTTCCACCTTCCTCGTGACCAACATAGCCCGGAGGAGCTCCTATAAGCTTTGAAATGCTGTGTTTTTCCATAAACTCAGACATATCTACCCTTATCAAAGCATTATCATCATTAAACATAAATTCAGCCAAAGCTTTTGTGAGCTCTGTTTTACCAACACCTGTAGGACCCAGGAAGAGAAAAGATCCTATTGGTCTATTTGGATCAGAGATTCCAGCCCTAGATCTTTTTATTGTTTCAGCAATTTTGTTGACTGCTTCATTTTGTCCGACAATCCTACCCTTCAAGACTTCTTCCATTCTATTTAATTTTTCAGCTTCTTCCTCTAACATTCTATAAACAGGAATACCTGTCCATTTTGAAACAATAGAAGCAATATCATTTTCTGTTATTTCTTCCTTCAAAATTCTACGAGAACTTTGAAGTTTTTTCAGTCTCTTTGATTTTGTATCCAACTCCTTTTCCAAAGCTGGAATTTTTCCATACCTAATTTCAGCAGCTTTAGACAAATCCGCTTTAGCTTCAGCTGTTTCAGCTTCTCTGCGAATTTCTTCCAGTTCCTTTTTTATAGACTTTATATCTGTGACAGTTTCTTTTTCATTTTTCCATTTAAGCTCTAGCTCACTTGTTTCCTCTTTTAGATCAGCAATCTTTTTTTCTATTTCTTTTGTTCTATTTTTTGATTTTGCATCTGACTCTTTTTTTAAAGCTTCTTTTTCAATCTCCAACTTTACAATTTTAGAACGAGCATCTTCCAAGATAGGAGGCATATTTTCCAAAGCAATTTTTAAATATGAAGCTGACTCGTCCATTAGGTCAACTGCTTTGTCTGGTAAAAATCTATCAGTAATATATCTACTGCTTAAGTTTACAGCAGCAATAATAGCTTCATCTGTAATACGAACTCCATGATAAAGCTCGTATTTTTCTTTAAGTCCTCTTAAAATAGTTATTGCATCTTCTACACTAGGCTCATTTACAGATACAGGTTGAAATCTACGAGTTAAAGCCGGATCTTTTTCTATATATTTTTGATATTCTTTTAGAGTCGTTGCACCAATAGCTCTAAGTTCTCCTCTAGCTAAAGCTGGTTTAAGCATATTTGAAGCGTCCATTGAGCCTTCGGCTGAACCTGCGCCAACAATAGTGTGAATTTCGTCTATAAAAAGAACAATCTTACCGTCAGACTTCTCTATTTCTTTTAAAATGTTCTTCAATCTTTCTTCAAACTCACCTCTATATTTTGTTCCGGCAATCAAAAGACCTAGATCAAGAGAAATAAGTTCTTTGTCTTTCAAAGATTCTGGTACATCTCCCATAGACATTTTTATAGCCAAACCTTCTACTATAGCTGTTTTACCGACACCAGCTTCGCCAATAAGAATAGGATTGTTTTTTGTACGACGAGAAAGTATTTGTACTATACGAGATATTTCTGTATCTCTACCAATAACAGGATCAAGTTTATTTTGTAAGGCAAGTTTTGTTAAATTTCTAGTATACTTTGAAAGAGTTTTGAATTTTTTTGGAGTGTCTTTCAAAGTTTCTTTTGTATTTTTAAGTTCACTTAAAACTCTTATTATATTTTCTTTATCTATTTTAAATTTCATCAAAAGATCTCTAGCCAAAGATGGTACTGAAATAACAGACAAAAATAAGTGTTCGGTAGAAATAAAATCATCCGAAAGAGCCTCGGCTTCTTTCGCCGAATTATCCAAGGTTGCTGCCAATTCTGGAGTTAAATACATTTGATAAGACGCAGATAGAGTCTGTCCGATTTCATTTCCTTCTATGGCCTCCGACAAAGAATCTGAAAGTAAGACAGTATCAACTTCCAATCTGTCCAATATAGAGGTGACTATACTATCTTCTTGCAACACTAAAGCTGCCAACAAGTGAAGTGGGTTTACATGATTTTGACCACGCTCAATAGCCAGTTCATGAGCTTTTCTAATAGCCTCTTTAGCTTTTGTTGTAAATTGGTTAAATGGTGGCATATATAATATAAATTAGTTTACATGTAAACTATATATCCAAAAACATGGAGAGTCAAATATAAATTTACTATTTAGATATAGTAGATAATTCTTCTTTCAAAATGGTAACTGGCGTAAAAGCACTAGAGCTAAGACCAGAAAGTTTCATTCCTACCACTTCCCCGGAAAGATTAAAAAATGGACTGCCTACAACTAGATCTTTTGATGAAATATCATTTTCTACACCAGAAACAAATTTTACAGTAGATGTGCCTGTTCCAGATTCTTTCATTATAAATGAGGATACTCTACCTACAGCAATAGAATTTTGGCTAGTTCCCCCTAATCCAATAAGAGTCTGTCCTAAACTTGGTTCTATAGAAGCTAGTTTAGCTGGAACAAATGTATAATTTACACCTTCAGGTACAGCAGCTTTAAATATTATGAAATTTGTATTTTTATCTAAACCAATAGGTGTCAAAACTAAATCTTGGCCATCTTCAGTGGTTATGGTGTATTTATACTGATAAGAGATATTTTTTCTGGCAGTGGCTATCTGACCATCTTTACTTGTTATTACACCCATCCCATAGAGGGATACGACACCATTATTTAAGTCCTTTTCATTTATACGGACTACACTTTTTAGATTGTTCTGTATGGCTTCCATTATCAAATCTTCTTCTTTGACTACAACCGTTACAACTTCTTTTTCTTTTGAGATTATTGGGTCCGAAGGAATAACTGTCTCAATAGTTTTTTCTACTATCCTATTTATATTCCTAGTAACCTCAACCGGTGCCTCCTGCAAAAGAGATACGGTTATTATTCCAGTAGCAATAGAAGTAACAAAACTAACAAGAAGGGTTAATAAGATCAGTTGGTTTTGATTGAGCTCTTTCATACTTAATATAATATCACTAGTTTATAAAGCAGTAAATATTTATTTTATTATTTCTTTAAGTTTTTCTACTAAATAATCCAGATCATTTTTTTTTGTTTCTCTGCCTAAAGTAATTCTAAGGCTACTAGAAGGGCATTCCTTTTTACCCAAAGCGGAAATAACATATGACGAAGAGTCTTCTTTCAAGGTTCGACAAGAAGAAGAATAGGAAACTGAAATTCCAACCACATCTAAAGCTATGACCAAAAATTCCGCATCCTGATCTTCAAAACAAATACTTATGTTATTTGGAAGCCTGTTTTTAGCAGAACCATTCAGAGATGAACCTTTGAAGGTTTTCAAAATATTTTCTATAGCATAATCTCTAATGGAAGTAAGTCTTTGTGTCTCTTTTTCTCTATGTATATTTGCTATTTCCATAGCAAAAGCCATACCCGAAATAGAAGAGACATCTTCTGTACCACTCCTTAAGCCGTTTTGTTGTCCTCCACCATAAATCACAGGCTGAAGTTTAATTCCTTTTTTAACAAATAGAATTCCAGTATTTCTAGGTCCATACATCTTTAGACCATCTAAAGTCATCATATCTACACCAATTTTAGAAACATCTGTGGATAAATAAAGTACTGCCTGACAAGCATCTGTATGAAAATATGGCAAAGAAGTTTTTTCTTCACTCTGCCATTTTTTTATAATTTTAGAGATCTCTTTTATTGGCTGTATTGTACCAATCTCATTGTTGGCATACATAACTGAAACCAAGATAGTTTCTTTCTTTATAGCTTTTGAAACATCCTCCGCAGAAACAAGGCCCTCATCTGAGACTTCCAAATAAGTCACTTCACCTCCCCTCTTTTCTATCTCTCTACAAACCTCTAAAACAGAAGGGTGTTCTATGTTTGTAGTGATAATATGTGGCTTAAAGTCTTTTTTTTTAAAAGATTCAAATAAACCTAAAATAGCTAAATTGTTTGATTCGGTTCCACCGCTTGTAAAAATGATTTCATCCGGATTACAAGATATAAGTCCTGCACAATCTCTCTTGGCAATATCTATTTCTTCTTTAGAAGCCAAAGCGTCCGAGTAAATAGCAGACGGGTTTGCAAAATATTTTCTATTATAAGATTCCATCTTGTCTAAAACCCCTTTATCTATAGGAGTGCTAGAAGCGAAATCCAAAAAAACTTTCTTAGAGTTGTTTTTACTACTCAGAAACATAATGATTAAACATTATCACTCCACAATATTTTTTGCAAAATGCTAGTTTTTATGTATAATTCACACCAATGGTCATTGATCCACTATTTATCGCATATATTGCTGGAGGAGTAAGCCTTTTGCTTTTTATTTGGATTATCCGTCTTGAAATGAAATTGCGAAAATTTATGTCCGGCAAATCCGCGAAATCTTTAGAGGATACAATTATCTTAATGAAAAAAGAAATTACAGACCTAAAAAGATTTGAAGAAGAATCCATCTCTTACTTCAAAAATGTTGAAATGAGATTACATAGAAGTATCCAGGGTATAAAAACTATCAGATTTAATCCCTTCAAAGGAACTGGTGATGGTGGTAACCAAAGCTTTGCGACATCATTTATAGATGAAAGTGGTGATGGCGTAGTCATCTCTAGTCTCCACTCAAGAGACAGGGTGAGTATTTTCTCAAAACCACTTGAAAAATTTAAAAGTAATTTTGAACTAACAGACGAAGAAAAAGAAGTTATAGAAGAATCTAAAAGAACAATCGGGTCGAAATAATATTTAGATTTACCATTATGGGATTTAAAATATCAAAAATATATGAATACACAGACAAACAAAACAGAAAGGGCTCCGGTGATTGCTATAATGGGACATATAGACCATGGTAAATCTACCCTACTATCTTTTATAAGAAAGAACCTAAAACCTCTAGATGAAGCTGGTGGTATAACTCAACATGTATCTGCTTATGAAGTTGAGCATAAAGACGGAAGCGGAAAAATCCATCAGATAACTTTTCTAGACACACCGGGCCATGAAGCTTTCTCTGGAATAAGAACAAGAGGTGCAAAAGTAGCCGATATGGCCATACTTGTCGTCTCTGCTGAAGACGGAGTAAAACTCCAAACAATAGAAGCCTTGAAATCTATAAAAAAAGAAGAAGTGCCTTTTATTGTGGCTATAAATAAAATAGACAAACCTGGAGCCAATGTAGATATGACAAAACAAAGTCTAGCTGAGAACCAGATATATGTTGAAGGTTATGGAGGAGATATTCCTGTAGTCTTAATATCAGCAAAAACAGGACAAGGCATTCCAGATCTTTTGGATATGATAATTTTAGTTTCTGAATTAGAAGAACTTTCTGGTGATAGAAGTCTAAATGCCAGTGGCGTAATTATTGAAAGCAACCGAGATATCAAAAAAGGGATATCTTCTACCTGTATAATAAAAAATGGAACATTAAAAAAGGGGATGTTTGTGGCTTCTGGAGAAAGTATGGCTCCTCTTAGGATAATAGAAGATTATCTAGAAAAACCTATAGATGAAGCTTCTTTTTCTAAACCAATAAAAATAATTGGTTGGGATACATTGCCTGAAGTCGGAGAAGCATTTGAATCTTTTCACTCTAAAAATGAAGCTCTAGAATACGTAGAAAAAAACAAAGCGAAAAATTTAAATAATAAAAGTGAGATGAAATCCAAAACAATTGAAAATACAATACCAATTGTCTTGAAAGCTGATACCGCTGGTAGTCTAGAGGCTGTTATTTACGAGATAGAAAAACTAGGTAATGAGAGAATAATACCCGAAATAGTTTTATCTGGAGTTGGGTCTATATCTGAAAATGACATAAGAATGGTTGCTGGTAGCGAGAGAACTTTAGTTATTGGTTTCAATACCAAGACAGATGCTCCAGCCAGAACCTTGGCTGAAAGAAATAATATAGAGATTCACCATTTTACGATTATCTATAAACTAAGTGAATTTATAAAAGAAATGCTAGAAAATTTAACTCCCAAAATAAAAGAAGAAGAAGTTCAAGGAAAAACAAAAGTCTTAAAATCATTTAGCAAAATAAGAGATAAACAAATAATCGGCTGCCGAGTGGAAGACGGAATTCTCTCTGTAGGGTCTACTATAAACATATTGAGAAGAGATGAAAAGATAGGCGAAGGAAAAATCAAAGGACTTGAGTGTCAAAAAAATAAAACTAACGAAGTTTCTTCTGGAAAAGAATGTGGCGTTATGCTCGAATCTAGAGTAGAAATAGTTCCTGGAGATTATATAGAAAACTTCATAATTGTAGAAAAATAAAATGTCTATTAAAAACGAAAGGACTGTAGAAGTTATAAAAGATTTGGCTGCAAAATTTCTGACCTATGAAGGCAACAAGTCTTCCTTGATAACCGTAACCAGTTTAAATATGTCAAAAGATGGTAAAAGATGTACTATCTTTTTTACTGTATTTCCTGAAACTCTACAAAAAACAGCTTTAGAATTTGCCAAAAGAAAGAGAAGTGAATTCAAAAAATATGTGCAAAATAACTCAAAATTAGGTAGAATTCCTTTTATGGATTTTGAGATAGATATGGGTGAAAAGAATAGACAAAAAATTGACGAACTCCTGAATGGGTAATAAAATAAGGCCTGGTAGCCAAGTGGTAAGGCATTCCTCTGCAAAAGGAATATACGGCGGTTCAATTCCGCCCCAGGCCTCCCAAATAATTTTATTTTTGGAAAAATAATATGCCCGGATGGCGGAACTGGTATACGCGCACGACTTAAAATCGTGTCTCGCAAGGGATGTGGGTTCGATTCCCACTCCGGGCACCAAAAAATCAAATGTTGATTTTTTGATCCCAGAGAGCAAGGCAATGTTATTGCCTTGCGTTGGGAATCGAAAAGCGGAGCGGTCTACAGTCACACCAGTGACTGTCGCGAGTTGCGGACACGAGAAAAATTTTCGACGGAAAATTTTTACTCGCGGAAGATTCCCCACCACGCATCCATAGCTCAGTTGGTAGAGCAACTCCCTCTTAAGGAGATGGTCGCAGGTTCAAATCCTGCTGGGTGCACCACAGAAAAAAGTAATCTTATTACTTTTTGTCAGGATTTGAACAGTTTGTCGGTCTACGAACCTAGCAAGGCTTGTCAACAAACTGGTGCCTAGAAAAATTACTTGCGACGGCAAGTAATTTTTTGAGGGAAAATTCCTGCTGGGTGCACACGATTCAAAAACAGCATGTTATGCTGTTTTTGTTTACGTGTGCAAGACGGAGCGCGACGGCGCGAGTCCAGGTCGGGAAAATTTTTAGCAAAAAATTATTCCTGACCACAAGAACTTCCAGATTTTTTCTTACATGTGCAGACTGGAGCGGGTACCAGCTCACTAGGGCTGGTCGCGAGGTCAGGGTCCGAGGAAATTTTCGAGCGACGGCGAGAAAATTATCCAGGACACATGATTCTTGAGTGACAACTAAATAAAATACCCAATTGGGGTACTAATCCTGTAAGGATCGATATCCTGCCACAATAATACTGGAGTCCAAGGAAATTTTGTTTTGACGAAAACAAAATTATCCAGGACACATGAACTAAAATTATTCCTGACCACAAGGACTGTTTCAAATTTTTTATACTTGTGTAAAGTGCAAACCAAAGAATAAAATCTACTCCTGTATCAACTTCACAGCATAAACTATTGGAGCTAGAGCTGTCCTAGTCATCATTTTAAGCGTTTCATTATTTTCTATTACCTTGGCCATAGGAGGACTGGTTTTATAATAAGCCTCTACAAATTTTTGACCTACCTCATTGGTTAATAGTTTTTCATCTCTAAAATTCCTCAGCATCTCGACCTCTGGTTCCATAGGGCTTCCATAAGCAGCTGTAGCTATAAAACATGAACTACTAGAAGTAGGAGCTACTATTTTACATATTTTACAATCTCACCTTAGTAGCAAAACAAAGACCTCTCATTTCATTTAACCTCTTCCATTTTTTGAAAAAATAATATAAAGTATAAATCATTGGGCAAGTGGCGGAATTGGTATACGCGCTAGTCTTAGGAACTAGTGCCTCACGGCTTGGGAGTTCGAGTCTCCCCTTGCCCACAAAACAACAAACACCGAAAGGTGTTTTTGTTTTGGGGCAAGGAGAAAAGTCTGGGAGACTTTTCGTGGAGACTTGAAAACCTATCACAGGTCTTTATGAACAAAGTGAAATAAAAAAACAGAACAGGTATACAGATTCTGTAAGAATCTAAATTCCTCTCTCGTCTACCAGAATGGAACTTATCGGTTTTTTAGAAACCAAAATACGGGACGGTGTGAAAGCGCATGTACGACTTTTAGAGACTTGGAGACTGTCTGAGATAGTTTTAGAGCAAAGCAAATAAAAATATCCATTTGCATGGATATTTTTATATAACTATAGTAATTTCCAGACCTCAATTAGTTTGATGTTTGAAAAGTAGAAGGCCAAGTTATATTCTCATTGCCAGAAGCATCTCTAGCATATATTACATAATAATATGTTGTATTTGGAACTAGTGATGAAATAACTGCTGAATGGGATGTTCTCAGATCACTGTGAACTAACATACTTGAACCCCCAATAGTAACTCCTGATGTTGGACTTGCCTCTACCATAGCTGGAAATGAAGTGGAGTAGTAAACTATTGCTGATGCATTTCTATTAGTATTCCAATTTAGACTTACAGTATTATTTGAAGTACTAACATTTACAGACTGAATAGCTGGAGAGCTACTGTTTCCTGTAAATCCGCCCATTTTTTGATTAAGTGCAGCCATTGTAATTGGACCAACGCGTCCATAGCCAGTAGTTGCAGGTGTTCCGGAATTTACTATTCCGTTATTGGCCTGAAACCTTTCTACAGCGGCCTTTGTAAGTTGTCCAAAATACCCTGTTACTAGACCAGATGGGTAGACACTAGCGTCCAAAGCTAAATATGTTTGGAGGTCTGAAACATCTTGACCCCTTGAGCCAACTTCTAATGAACGTGTTAGTGTGGCTGCGCTAGCTGTAACAGCCAAACCAAACATAAGGATTAATGCGATAACGGTGATTGGTATTTTTAGTATACCAGCCATTGTCATTGGAGAAAACTCTAAGATTTTTGTGTTTTTCATATAGTTTTTTATTTAATTATAATGATAGAACATCGCAAATAATTTCAAAGTGTTAACCTGTATACCTTTTACTACAAATATTAGCTAGAAAACCATTGTAGTCGACTTTTTAATATCAACAAACCAGAAAGTCACTTATTAGAGACTCTTGCGACTTCTATATTATACACTTAATATTGACAAACTAACAGTTAAATTGCTTTATAACACATATATACAAATAAACCTATAAGTTGTCAAATAGAGGATGTACTGTTATAGTCTAATGAAGAGATGCCAATAAAAATTGAAACCAAGAAGAATAAACTCCTCTATAGTAACCATTAATTAAGCGTATAATATATATTTATAACAAGTTTTTTATAAAATATCAATACAAAAAGTTGATAACTTGTGGAAAAACTTTAAAAAGTAACCCCTACTAGGCCAATTTGATGCAAAGATACTTTTATGCTTTAAACCAAGAAATATTGCTCTGACAAACCATTTTTTGAGCAAAACTTAGCTTGACTTTTTTATTGTTTTGTGATAGAATGAATAACGGAATGAGAATTGCCTCAAAAGGTAAAACTTTTAGTCAGTTCTTTGAAAATTCAATCTTGAAAGGAGCTTATATGTGGATTCTGACAGCAGGACTGGTTTCGGTCATTTTGACCGTAGCCCTCATCGCCGTGGCACTTTTCTCATCTTCCTCAAAAAAAGACGAGGAGGCCAAAAACAAAAATTTTTCCGAGGACTCAAGTATTTGGAGAAAGTTGGGGTTTATAGATGAAACTCCCAATTTAATAAGAGCTGTGGTAGCTGGGGACGCAGAAAGTGGTCCCATACTCTACTATACAGCCAATGTAAGAGGTAAAAAAATAGATAAAAAAGGAAGACTAACTCATTTAGAAGATGAGGAAGACCAACAGAGTGGATTAAACCCATTCCAACTTTTTACCATACACACCTTCGGCAAAAGGTGGATAGGCCTCCCTTTTTTCCGAAATGTGAAACCGATTGATATAGATCGTGTTGTAAAAAAAGATACACAAGATGCGGATCAGGAAAAACTGAAACTCTCTGGTGTCTTAGGCGCTTCAAAAAAAACAAGTTATGGCTTGTACGCGGAGTTTCCGCGCCCAACATACCATCATGAGTTAGATACAAACGATCAGGTAAGATTCAACATAATCAGCACAGCTATTGTGGTTGTAGAGGATGCAGAACAAGCATTTACTATCTACAACGATAGTTTACTTCAAAACATTAGTGATATAATTGAGACCTTTATCTCAAATAAAGTTCTCAAAATGAATTGGGAGAACTACAAAAACGAAGGGTCAGAGAACCAGACAGGTAAGACTGGTACAGAGAAGTTTGCAAAAAGTATGGATGATTTAAACTGCAGACTCTCTCCTTTAGGAGTTATTGTTAAACATCTCTTCATAAGCGACCCGGAAATCTCTAAGGGGGCGGAGGAGATGCAGAAAGCTCTAGAGGCAACTCGCATCGCTAAAGAAAGGGCCAACGCCAAATCAGCAGAGGCTGATGGCGAAGGTCGGGCCATAGAGAGAATTGCCACAGCGAAAGCTGATCGTTACAGACAGCTAGTAGAGTTCTACAAAGCTCAGGGTGTATCTGCACCAGAAGCAGTGGTTATGGCAAACTCTATGGTCTCGGCGGAATTTAATGCGGAGGCTATAGGGAAACTCAATGTTTATGTGGCTGGTGGAAGCGGTGTCCAGTTGACACTTCCGGAAGGAGGAAAAAAATGAAGTGGTTTAAAAAGGAGACTTTTTCTACCATTAAAAAGACGGCGCTATGGACTCTCTTGATCCTAGTAATCCTAGGATTAGGAGGAGTCTTCACTTTCTATGTCTTTGGATTTGTAGCCTCAATGGTTCACAAAGCCATTGAGGCTACAAATACGGTGGAAAAAAATAATTCAATGTGGTTGCTGATTGCAGTCATTTTGACACCACCTTTCTTGGCTTTCATGTTTATCCTCCATCGCAAGGGCAAGTTAAAGAAGATAAACATGAGCCGTGCAAAAAAAACCGACTGGAAGTGGTTAAAGACACTTCTGTCATTTGTAGCCATACACATACTCCTTGCCATCTTCTTTCACGAGGAAAACTGGTACAAGAATTATGTGTGGAATGTTTGGATTGTCTTGGCGCAAGCTTCGATAATCCTAATCATATTGTTTATGAGGAAGGATGTGACCTTAAGAGGTAAAACCTCCTCACAACTGACAGGATGGGGTATGATGGCCTTGTTGATTGTCCTTACTGGGACAGTCTACAAGGTATGGTGGACTCCTAAAGGAACTTCTACCACCCAGACCCAAACCTCTTCGAGATTGAATCCGAGTGAAGAAAGTGCTTGCTCGGATGTTATCAGCCCCCTTGGTCCTGTCCCTGGGTTCAATGCCGAAGGAAAAGCCAAGGCTGAAAAGTTTTGGCTCGAGCACGCCTCAAAAGAGGATGCAGAGATGATGGTTTCGACAATCTTACCAAGAGAGTCGAACTTCAACCATCTCGAAGCTGACAAGACTCAAGAGCTTGTTGGAAGAGAGAACTGTTGGGATAGAGGCCTCCACCAGATCAATATGTACTGGTGGAGATTAGAGACCGAGAAATTTCCAGAAAAGGAAGTCCTCGGAAGAAAAATTTCGGAAATTGATCCTCTCAAAGAAGAGGACAATTACCTAGCCGCCCTATATCTCTATCAAAATCGAGGAGGTCTCAAACCATGGGACGCCTCAAACAAAAAAAACTTTCGGATTATTATCGCCCCTGTCGGCGAATGGTCCGAAAGAGTTCTAAATAGAAAAGGTTTGTCGTGGTCGCAATTGAGCGACTCACAACCTGTAGAAATAAAAACAGACAAAGGTTCCTTTGAAATCAAGGCCGGGGAAAGGTATGATTTCAGCGAACCAATAGCATGGATTGAGTTTAAATCCCTAGGTGACAAAGAGATTCTTTACAAAATCATAGATTAAACCCCGCGAGTCTATCCCTAAAATAGGGAGACTCGCGGTTTTTTTATATATTTTTCATATTTCTTACAAAACAAAAACCGCTCTTTTGAACGATTTTTATTTTTTGTCTTATATTTGTTAGAGTTGTATGTATTTTACTTCTCCCGGATCTATACCGAAAGTTACCAACACGAATCTTATAAGACCATAAACAGAAAACATTACCACCATTCCTACTATGCCCCATATCATAGAGTTTCTAGCTTCTACCTTTTTGCTGTCTCCAGCGTCCAAAGAAAGAAATCTAATGACACCATAACCAAAATAAACAAAAGATAAAGCAAACAAAAGATAAATAATTGGATTCAATATCAAACTATTAACTTTGTTTAGAAAAGGGACAATAGTCATAATAAAACTTATTTATTATAGACCTGGAACTTTAGGAAGAGTAGGTGCTGATCCGCCTGAGATACCAAAGGCTGTTTGTACCCACGCTATCAAACCATATACAGAAGCCATAACTACTAGAGCTATAATACCGTAGATCATTATTGACTTACCTTCTGATGCAGCTTTTGGATCACCTGCTGACTGAATATATTTTACAAGACCCCAGAAGAAGTAAATTATAGCTAAAGCAAACAATATTGGGATAACTAAATTGTTTAGAATATCTCCAAACTGCTGAACTAATCTTTCAAGTCCACCTAGGTTACCTTCTTGAGCAAACGCTAGCATCGGTGATAATGATAGTGCAGCATAAACGATTTTTTTCATTATTTTTATAATATATTATAATAATTTTTATAAAAACCAACGACCACTTTTAAAATAAAGTACCTCTGTATTATAGTATAAACAAGAGTAAAAAACAAGGTCTATGTGGATAAATTGAAGACTAATTACAATCTGCGCCCAAGTTGTCGTTTACAAGACAGTCATTGCTCATCGCTCCAGAACTATTACCCCCAGAACCATTTGGGCTTATTCCTACAGTTGAACCTATAAAACCTAAAATTCCATAAATAGAAGCCATAACAAAAAGAGCTATGATACCCCAAATCATTCTATTTCTACCCTCTGTACGAGCCTTATCTTCTCCAGAGTGGAGTATGAACTGACCTGCACCCCAAAAAAACAGTAATAAACCTAGTCCAAAGAAAACTTTTATTAAAAGATTTATAAGAGATATAGAACCTACCAGCAACCCTTTAAGTCCTTCCAAGGCAGCATAAGAAACTAAAGGAAATAAAAATAAAGAAAGTGTAGATAATATTTGTATTTTTTTTGTATTCATAATTTTATTAAAATTTAATCGTGCTATCCACCCACTCAATCTGCCCTCCCGTGGGCAAAAAAGGCATAGCACTGCCATCGCCACCCTTACCAAATTCTAGATCATTTACAACAAGAGTAACTATTGTTCTATAAGAAAACAAGATAAATAAAGCTAAAATACCCCAAAGCATATAATTTTTACCTTTACTTAATTCCGCTTCATTCCCTGAATTTATAACAAATTTAGATAATCCCCAGAAAAAAACAACTAAAGCGGCGCCGAACATAATAGGGACCATAAGATTTAGGATACTAATCACATAAGCTACTACGCTCTTGAAAGTACCCCCTTCATTCCCAAAGGCAAAAGTAAAAAATGGAACACTATAAAAAATTATAGAACTAAAAAAATATTTCATATATCTAATTTATTTCAATAAATTGACTAACTGTACTTTGTAAAACCTTAGAAATGCCCGCGGCGCCGAGCAAAATTCCCGCCCCTACAAGGGCCCAGAGCAAGTTTTCATGAGCACTTTGTATTTTAGCTGAGTTTCCTCTAGCTGTGACATACTTAAAACCAGCTAGTATAATATACATTACAGAAGCTACAGCAGCTATGGGCATAACCACATTGTTTAGTATTGCAACCAAAAGATCAGGAAGATTATTTCCTACTGATTGTTTTAAAGGATTTGTAATCCTTATAACCTGACTACTACCACCAGGACTTTTTGGTGGAGGAGTACTTCCATTGGCATAGGCTACATTATTTGTAAACAGCACAGGTAACAATAAAACTGATGTAATTAGTAAATGTATTAGAAATTTTTTCATTTTATTTTATTTTTATATTGGAAAACTTTCGCTTTCACGCAAATTTTCATCCACCAAAACAGAAACTATTAAGTTGACTATAAGCCAAGCTGCCATAACTAAAATTATACCAACAACAACTTTCCAAAGCATCTTATTTGCTTCAGCTCTTTTACCAGCATTATCTCCCGAAGTCATATAGTTGTAACCAGCATAAGCTATGACAACTACAGAAAACATCAAAGCGATTCCTGTAGCAAAATTTACTAAACTTTTTATGGTCACGATAATATCAGAAAAATTACAAGTGTCTCCCTCGCAACTTGGAACGACTCCTGTATAACCACTACCGCTACCTTGTGTCTGTCCACTCGGTGGAGGAGTACTTCCATTGGCATAGACTACACTATTTGTAAACAACACAGGTAACAATAAAACTGATGTAATTAGTAAATGTATTAGAAATTTTTTCATTTTATTTTTTAAACAAAGAATCAATAGAATCACTGGCTTTTAAAATAGCTTCTGAAACTCTTTGCTGTCCAGATGTCACAGACTCTACCATAGTTTTAAATATTTCTGTTGTATTTACAGGAGAAGGATCCACCCAAGATTTACTTATGAGAGCCGAGTCATAAAAAACAGATCTATAAGCATCCGTTGGCTTGTCCGCTAAAAGATCTCTCCTAACTGGAGGAAGATTTGTCTTGGATTCCAAAACTTTCAAAGCATCAGGCTCAACCAAGCTTGTCACAAGCAAAAAAGCTGCTCCTATAGCCTTGGACTGTTTAACAATAGAAAGTCCATAGATATTTGCAAAGTTTGACATATTTTTTGCTGTTCTGATTTGAGGAACATAAGTGACATCAAAATTTAAGTTTGGATTTTTCTGCTGAATAGAAAACAGTTCGGAAGCAAAACCAACATAAGTAGCCAAATTTGAAGAAAGAAAAAAATTCAAGGAAGAAGGTAGTGACCTATTCCAAGTATAATAAACTGAAGTCGGATTAGAAAACTGAGTATAAAAATTTAAAGCTGACTGACCAGGAGCAATAGTATAATTTAGCTGAGAAGATAAAACTGACTTATATCCAGCAGAATCAGTGTAAGAAACTATAGGAGTACCAGCTTGGAGCAAAAGTAAAGAGAAAATACTTTTAGCATTAGTTACATTTTTCCATTCTCCGAGAGAAAGAGCACTTTGCATAATATTTCCAGAAGAGTCTTTACGAGTCACTTTATCTATAAGTCCATAAAATTCATCCCAATATTTTGGCGGACTTGATATGAGATTGTTTGAAAACATATCTCTGTTCCAATACATAACCATCGGATCTATTATAAAAGGAAATGCTGTAATACCTTTAGTAGTCAGGAAAATCTCACCATCTTCTATAAAGATATCTTTAAAATTTCTTTGACTGAAATTTTCATAAGGTACAACAAATATCTTGTTTCTATGAGTATAGATGGAGTCTTGTCTCAAAATAACTATATCTGGACCAACCCCGTCGGCTAAAGCTTCTATAAACTTATCATCAAAATCCGCAGAATCCTTTCTGACATAAGTAACAGCGACTTTTTTATTTTTGGCTATACTTGAAGCTTTGTAAACATTATTGAAAGTATCTTCAGGTATTGTGCCCCAAATCAGAAGAGAAGCAGATCCTTCACCTAGACCGCTCTTCTGGGTGGCAAACAAACCTAACCCTAAAACAAGAGATAGAATAAAAATTATTATGAGCCCAATTTGAAAATTACTCATTTCTTTCATAACTTTTTTAAAATCATACCATAATGATGAGCTCCAGCTCTTATTTCTCTATCTAAATGAAAACCACCTTCTTCAAACATTTCTAAAGCTACATTTCTCTGAACAATATCCTCTGGCCTAGGTCCTATACCGCTAAAAGAGTCCGTCCAATCTACAACTAATACACGACCACTTGGCTTAAGTATTCTTTTCACTTCTTGTATAACTCCTCTTTTATCCTCCGCCTGAAACAAAACATTGCATATTAGAGCAAAATCTATAGAACCTTCCCTCAGGTGAGTTCCTCCAACTTTCTCTATATCGCCCCAAACAACCTCTACATTGTATAATCCTTCTTTGGAAGCGTTATTTTTTAATTTGGTCAAAAGTTCTTTTTGAGCATCCACCGCGTAGACTGTTCCTGTAGAAATCAGTGCTTTAGAGGCGGCAATAGTATAAAACCCTGAACCGGCTCCAAGGTCAGCAATCTCCATACCAGCTTGAATACCACATTGATCTATATTTTTTTGAGGGTCAGAAAACATACAACTTTATTGTACTATGTTATTTTTTAATATCAAAGAAAGAAATACACATTTTTAATAAATACCAAAAACTTTATTGACTTATCATAATTTTGAAGAAAAACCTCATCTCACTATATCTTAATAAATACCAACCATTTCAAACCGTCCTCGCTTTTTATAAAACAACTCGCTCGTCACTGGCCTCCCGCCAAACTCGCTTCGCTCAAACAGTGTCTCCGGCTGGCGTTCCTCATTGTTGTTTTAGCTAAAAATCTGCGAATGGTTTGAAATGTCTGGTATTAAAAACTAAAAGACTTGAAAAGCCTCTCGGGACAACACATTTCTGGAGCCTCCGTAAGCCTTGAGTATGGTTTCGTCAAGGCATTCCGTTCTTGACGAAACAAGGCCAAGAACAGCTGAACAAACTCGCTGGAGCTTGTGAGGGTGCGACAGAAGTGTGTTGAGGAGGAAGAAGTTTTTGAGAAAAATATTTACAAACAAATAAGTGAAGCAATGGAATCCCCTTCACGAAGCTTCATTACACGAACTCCTTGAGTTTGTCTACCTAAAACAGGGATTTCTTTTCCATCTACACGAATGACCTGAGATTTTTTAGATATAGCCACTATTTCAGCTTCTTCACTATCAAATATTTTGGCTGAAATAAGAAGTCCTGTTTTAGAAGTTACTTTTGCTGTTTTTATTCCAGAACCACTGCGTTTTTGTATTTTATATTCGTCTACATCTGTTCTTTTTCCATACCCATTTAGAGATATAACCATAAGAGTTGGATTGTTTGATTCTTTCAAGACAACTTCCGAAGCAATAACGTAGTCACCTTTGGAAAGTTTTATACCTCTAACACCCATAGCAGTTCTTCCCATTTCTCTAATATCAGATTCTTTAAAGTGTATAGATTGTCCTTTGGCGGTCACTATTATGTTTGTATCTCCTTTTTTAACAAAAGAAGCGGATATCAGAGCATCTCCATCATCTAGCTTTATAGCTATAATTCCAGATATTCTAACATCATGAAAACTAGCAGCAGATACTTTTTTAGCTACACCTTGTTTTGTAACCATAATAAGTGAAGAATCAGATTTCTTGATCTCCTTTGGCATAGGCAATATAGAAGTTATATTCTCTCCTTCGGCTAAAGGTAGGAAATTCATAACGGACTTACCTTTTGTTGCTCTTCTACCCTCGGGAATATCATACATTTTTGTCTGATAAGCTTTACCTTTATCTGTGAAAAACAAGAGGTCGCTGTGTGTACTTGTTATAAGCAAATCTGTCACAAAATCCTCTTCTTTTGTATCCAGATCAACCACCCCAACACCTCCACGCTTTTGTTTTCTAAATTCATCTGGGTTTGTACGCTTTATATACCCTCCCGCTGTCAAAACAAGAGCATTTTCTTCATCTGGTATAAGATCTTCTACAGAGAGAACCTGAACTCCACCTTTTATGATCTTTGTTCTCCTTTCATCACCATATTTTTCTTTTATTTCCTCTGATTCTTTTTTAATTATAGAAATTATCCTTTTTACACTTCCTAAAATAGATTTTAACTCTTCTATAAGCAACTGTATTGCTTTCAAATCATCTTCTATTTTTTTTCTTTCAAGGCCAGCAAGTCTCTGGAGTCTCATCTCTAAAATAGCTGTAGCTTGAATAGGGGAAAACTTAAATTCTTTTATCAAATTTTTGTGTGCTTCTTCCGTGTCTTTTGAAGACTTGATTAGTTTTATTATTCTATCTATATGGTCTAAAGCTTTCTTTAAACCGAGTAAAATATGCTCTTTTTCCAGGGCTTTCTTTAGATCAAATTCCGTCCTACGACGAACAACATCTTTTCTGTGTATTATAAACTGCTCTAAAATATCTTTTAGAGACAAAGTCTTAGGAATACCATCTACCAAAGCCACTGTGTTGTAGTGAAAAGTCTCTTCTAGCTGTGTGTGCTTATACAAATAATTTAAAACTGTCTGTGGGTGTGCGGTCCCTTTTAAGTCAATAACAATGCGAATATCTTTTGCAGATTCATCCCTTAGACCTTTTACACCTTCTAGTTTCTTCTCTTGAACAAGCCCGGCAATTCTTTCAATAAGAGTAGCTTTGTTTACACGAAAAGGAATAGAAGTGATAACAATTTGAAATTGGCCAGATTTATTTTCTACAGCTTCAGCAACACCCCTGACTACCACACCACCTTTTCCGTTGGCATAAGCATGAGCAATATCTTTTTGATTGAAAGCTATTCCGCCAATAGGAAAATCTGGTCCTTTTATAAATTGAAGCAGATCTTCTGTAGTAGCTTCTGGGTTGTCTACCAAAAAACAAACAGCATCCATAACCTCTACTAGATTATGCGGAGGTATGTTTGTAGCCATACCCACAGCAATTCCAAGTGTTCCATTTAACAAAAGGTTTGGAACAGCTGTCGGCAAAACTCTCGGCTCTTTTTTTGTACCATCATAATTTGGAGTAAAATCTACAGTATCTTTTTCAATATCTCGCAAAAGCTCAGAAGCAAGGCGAGCCATTTTGGCTTCTGTGTACCTATAAGCAGCCGCGTTGTCACCATCAATAGAACCAAAGTTTCCTTGGCCTATAATAAGAGGGTAACGCATAGTAAAATCCTGAGCCATTTTTACCATTGAGTCATAAACAGCCACATCTCCATGCGGGTGGTAATCTCCAATAACAGAACCGACAACTGTCGCTGACTTCCTAGTCTTACTTGAAATAGTAAGACCATGCTCATTCATTGCATAAAGTATTCTCCTGTGCACAGGTTTTAGCCCATCACGAACATCCGGCAGAGCACGATCTGTGATGACAGACATAGCGTAGTCAATAAATGACCTCTTCATTTCGTCAGTGATTTCTTGAGAAATCACATTTTTTCTTTCAGGAATCATTGATTCGCCTTTGGTAGAATTGTCTGTATCTTTTTTTGCCATATTTCCTTCTATTATATCATATTAGACCAAAAATTGGTAGCGATTTTAATTGGAATTATTAGTATTAATCGCTCCTTGTGTCGTTGTAGATAAGTCATTTTCCCCTTCTATTTGTATGGTACTAGAAGCCGTAGAAGATGAAGAAAGAGTGTCTTGTCCCAAAATCTCATCAGTCTTATTTGTGGTAGAAGTTGAATAATAATAATTTTCTATATTATTACTTAAATCTGAAACTGTTTTACCAAGATTTCCATAACTTTCTTCTAAAGAACGGAATCCCTCCCACATATTACCCAAAAAAGCATTGGCTGGAGTTGGATCTTTTCTGATCTCAGCTTTTTTCTTACCCATATCTCTGACATCTGGATAAATAACAGAGAGCCATACAACAAAAATCAATCCTACCACAAGAAAAGAAACTAGAATTGAAAATCTTTTTTTATAAGAATCTGGTTTTTTCCTTAAATTATCTAAATAATTAAACATAATATAAGAAATTTAACATACTTAAACACTGGATGTTATAATCATAATGTCTCCTCCTCTACCTTCCAAATCTTTCTTCTTTAGAGTTAGTTTGTCCATTTCCTCGGCTTTTTCAGCTCCAGCTTCTTTCAAAAAAGTTTTTAAGGCTTTATCATCCCCTATTCCTTCAAAATGACTCGGAATAATAATTTTTGGTTCAAACTGAACAGCTATTTTACGAGCCAAAGAAGGTGACAGGACACCGTCTCCACCAATCGGAACAAAGAGAACATCCATACTATCCATTTCTTCAGTCATCTTTTCTGGTATTTTTTCATCTAACATAGCTCCCAAAAAACACAAATTCATTCCTTCTAAGTTCACACTATATATAGTATTAATTCTTTTCTGTCCGCCATACTCAGAACTCGTAGCATAACCTTTTATAAAAATACCAGAGACTTCATACTCACCAGGACCTGAAATTATAAAAGATTCTTTATCGCCTCTAGAAGTAGCATCACTACCATTATGTTCTGGAGAATCAATAAGGGAAATAAGAGTTATATCGCTCCCAAAACGAGAGCTTTTGTACTTTGAATCTTTTGAGATAGGGTTTACAGCTAAAGTTATATCTCCAAAAGAAACCTTAAAAAAATCTACTCCATGGTGTGTAATTATCATAGTTACAAGATTATAGCACAACCTGAAACAGATAAAAAAGAGAAAAATAAAAATTACAAAATTGCTAAAGATACAAATATATGTATAATACTTACCTGTATATTATAAGCATGCAATAAGCGCTAAACTTCTCTCACCTACCAAATGTAGACCGTGAGTCCTAATCTATCAATTATGGTAGAAAGCACTCCGAGATAAGCCGTTTATAGCAATATACAATCTAATGGCTAAAACAATAGAAGAAGAAAAAGATTTAGAAGTAGCAGAAGAGATAAAACCTAAAAAAGAAGGTTTTATGTCAAAAATGATTAACTCTACTGGCACACCACCATCTGTGGAAGATGTTATAGAGGGAGTCGTTATTGGTATTGAAAAATCATCTGTATATATAGACATACCACCTTTTGGCACAGGTATTATATACGGAAGAGAATTTATAAACGCTAGAGATATAATAAAAAAGATAAATGTCGGAGACTCTGTTGCCGGCAAGGTTGTCAGTATCTCAAACAAAGATGGTTATATAGAAATTTCTCTAAAAGAAGCTCGCCAGGCCCTTATTTGGGGTGAAGCAGAAGAGGCTATCAGAGAAAAAAGAATATACGAGATTCCTGTCCAAGAAGCAAACAAAGGAGGACTGCTCCTTTCATGGCAAGGTATATCTGGTTTTCTTCCAGCATCACAACTAAAGACAGAACATTATCCTAGAGTTGCCGATGGGGATAAAGACAGGATTTTAGAAGAACTTAGAAAATTGGTTGGTCAAAAAATATCAGTTTCTATAATAGGAGCTTCTCCAAAAGAAGGAAAACTTATATTCTCTGAGAAGAATCCTGAACAAAAAAGCAAAGAACATATAATAGATAGATACGAAGTTGGAGATACTGTCACAGGAGAAGTCACAGGAATGGTTGATTTTGGAGTATTTATAAAACTAGAAGAAGGCCTAGAAGGGCTTGTTCACATTTCTGAAATAGACTGGGCTTTAGTTGAAAATCCAAAACTATTGTTTAGAATCGGAGAGAAAATAAAAGTTAAAATAATAGAAATAAAAGACGGAAAAATATCACTTTCTATAAAAGCTTTGAAAGAAAATCCTTGGGGTGAAGCCGAAAAGAAATATAAAAAAGATGATATTGTGGATGGAGTTATAATAAAATTCAATAAACATGGAGCTTTAGCTTCTATTGAAGAAGGTGTAGCTGGGCTTGTTCACATTTCAGAATTCGGTAGTGAAGAAAAAGTAAAAAGTACACTTGAACTTGGTAAAAGCTATAAGTTTAAAATAACTTTGTTTGAACCAAAAGAACAAAAAATGACTTTATCCTATGTAGATCCTAATAAAAAAGAGGAAGCTGTAGAAGAAATAAAATAAAACTAAAAAACACCGAAAGGTGTTTTTTAATTAAACTCGGTCATTGTTTTTTCCAATCCAAATTCCACTAGATTCACTAAAGCTTCGGATACTTTTTTTGATTTCTTTTTTAAAACCTTAATTTCATCAGGACTAAATTTTCCTAATATGAATTTCATTACTTTTTCTTCACCTGTTGGTTTTTTTATTTTTCCAGTTGGGGTTTTTGGAGATATTCCTATTCTAATTCTCGTAAAATTCTTTGTTTTGATTGATTTTATTATAGACTCCAGTCCTCTGTGTCCTCCTGAAGATCTATTGTGAGAAACTTTTTCTTTATCAAAAGGTAAGTCAAGGTCATCGTAAATAACCACGAGTTTTTCTGCTTTTTTAGGATTATTCACTAAATCTTTTAGTGCTTTACCAGAATTATTCATAAAAGTATCTGGTAAAACTAAAGTCACGGGACTTTTACCTATTTTGGTTTTTGCTACCTGAGCATTTATTTTTTTATCGTAAACAAAAGAGGTTTTTTTGTCTTCAGCAAACCAGCTAAGCATCATCTTGCCTACATTATGACGAGTATTTTCATATTCTTCTCCAGGATTTCCTAGACCAACAAATATGTAAGACATTTGAGAAATATCATATCATAAAAAAAAATATATACAATGCAAAAAGATATTGTGTCAACCGAAGATTGTCTGTATACTATCTGAATGAATGAAGAATTAAATACTTCTCAAAATACTCCTCTACCAAAGAAAGAAAAGATAACTCTGAAATCTATCTTAAAAGAAATCATTATCTTTTCTGTTATAGCTTTTGGAATAGTATTGCCTTTTAGATATTTCATAGCTGAACCTTATGTTGTCTCAGGTGAATCAATGAGTCCTACTTTTGAATCAGGTGACTACCTTATAGTAGAAAAAATTTCCGTAAAGAACGGCGGTCCAGAACGCGATGATGTTATAGTTTTTAACTTCCCTGACCCAAATAATAGTATTCAAGGTGAAAGAAATTTAATAAAAAGAGTAATCGGCTTACCTGGAGAAACCCTAACTATGGACGGAACAAAAATAACTATCAAAAATGACTCTAACCCAGATGGTTTCGTTTTACCAGAAACTTATATTGTAAACCAATCTCCTAGTAGCTTTACTGTGACACTTGGAGCTGATGAATATTTTGTTATGGGAGATAATAGACCAAAAAGTTATGATTCTAGATCTTGGGGAACCTTAAATGAAAAAGAAATTGTAGGTAAGCCGTTGTTTAGACTCCTACCTTTTCAAAAAATCAGTTTAAAACCAGGTCACATATAAAAGTAAGAAAATATGAATAACAACAAACCGGAAAAAAAATATCTACTTACTGAGACAGATAAGGTTGGAGAAACAGCTATTCAATATGGTTTTACAGGAATAATCCCTCCGACAATAACACCAGATATACATAAAAAAGCTAAAACTTTTAAGGAATTTGATTTTTACGGAGATTGTGAGGAAAAAATAGCTATGCTGGATTGGTATGACGAAAAAAAGCTTTATTCTGAGCAACAACCAATAATGGTTTTTTACAAAAAACCTCTCCAAGGAAGTGGCCAAAGGAAGAAACCAAAAGAAGATTCGTACGGTCTAGAAATAATGGGTTCAAATAGAAGTACTAGCGAGGCTTTATGTATAAAAACTGCCATTGCAATACTAAATGACTCGGGTCATAAAGATATTTATGTAGATATAAACAGTATTGGAGACAAAGAATCTATTTCTAAATTTGAAAAAGAGCTTCATAACTATTGCAGGAAAAATGGACAAACCCTTAACTCTAAAATAAAAAATGAAGCTAAAAAAAACATTTACTCCATAGTCAGAGAAACATGTGAGCTTCCAGAAGGACTTCCTCAATCTATAGGATCTTTATCTGAAATAGGCAGAGCCTACTTTAAAGAAACATTGGAATATCTAGAAGCTTTTGAAGTGCCATACAAAATAAGATCTCAAATCATCAGTAATAAAATGTATTCCACCCACACAGTCTTTGAGATAAGAGCATTTTCAAATAAAAAGGAAGAAGGTGAGTTGCTGGCCTACGGTTATAGATATAACTCCCTAGCTAAAAAAATAGGATTAAAAAAGGAAATACCCTGCATAGGATGCACCTTGATACTAAAAAATAATAAAAACACAAAGAAAGTTATAATTAAAAATATTAAAAAACCTATTTTTTATCTTGTTCAACTTGGAAATACAGCAAAATTAAAAGCTTTAAATATTGTAGAATTTTTGAGAAAAAATAAAATCCCGGTTTACCATTCTTTAACAAAAGACAAGATAACCGGACAGCTCACCGGAGCAGAATATATGCACGCTACCCATGTACTAATAATAGGACAGAAAGAAGCCATAGAAGACAGCGTAGTTGTTAGAAATATATCAAACAGAGAACAAGAAACTGTAGCCGTAAAGGATTTACCTGAATTTCTGAGAAAATTAGAGAAATTGGCTAAATAACTTGAATTCAATAGTTCCCTATGTTATAGTACTCCCCATGACAGTAAACGTAGAAGTAACAAAAACAGGCAACGAAAACAACCTAAACCTTATCCGCAGATTCACAAAAAGAGTCCAAGGGTCAGGTGTTTTACCCCGTGTTAGAAGTATCAGATATTCTTCTAGAAAAGCATCTGAATATGTAAAAAAGAAAAAAGCTTTGAAAGTTTTGAAAAGAAGAGAAGAAGTGGCTGAACTTATCAAACTGGGTAAAATGACTGAATTTAGTAGAGGAAGAAAATAATGTCCACTTTTGAGACATTTGGAATAACAAACAAAACGAAAAGCACGCCTCCTAGCGTGCCTTTTCTGGCCATAAAAAATAAAGCTTTAGGTAAAAAATATAATCTCAGTCTAGTATTTATAGGAGAGAGAAAATCCAAAACTCTAAATAAAACTTACAGACAGAAAGATAAATCGACAAATATATTAAGTTTTACCCTAGACAAAGATGAAGGAGAAATTTTTATAACACTAAAAAAATCTGAAAGAGATGCAAAAAAATTTGACAGAAATTTCACAAATTTTATAGCATTTTTATTTATCCACGGTTTAATGCATTTGAAAGGATTCGATCATGGTAGTACAATGGAGAAAGCAGAGGAAAAATTGCGAAAACAATTTAGTATTTAGTGATGCACTAAATAATACCCCTCTACTTTCTTTGTTTAATTATGATGCACAACATTACAGTTGGTATAGATATTGGTACCTACCAGATAAAAGTGGTGGTAGCAGAACTCGTTAAAAACGGGAACAAAAGCGTTCCGCGTATTATTGCTACTGGACTGACAGAATCAAAAGGAATGCGTCATGGTTATATTCTAAATGTTGCTGATGTCACAGCGAGTATAAACGCAGCAGTAGCTCAAGCAGAAAAAACAGCAGGAATAAAAATCCGAAAGGCTTTTATAGCAATAGGTGGTATTGGTCTACAAGGGATTACTTCTACTGGAAATATTGTTATTAGCAGAGCAGACTTGGAGATAACAAATTTGGATATAGATAAAGTTTCAGAAATATGCGAGCAAGATATTCCTCCCACCCTAATTCAAAACCGAAAAATACTCCACGCCATTCCTCTTTCCTATAAAATAGACGGCAAATCTGTCCCAACTAAAACACCCTTAGGAATGAAAGGTGTAAAACTGGAAGTAAAAACTCTTTTTGTTACTTGCCTTGAACCTCATCTAAACGACCTAATGCAAGCACTGGACGATGCAAATATTTATGTGTCAGATGTAATGGCCTCTCCTCTCGCTGCTAGTTTTGTAACCCTAAATAAAACCCAGAAAATTGCTGGATGTGTTTTGGCAAATATAGGTGCCGAAACTATTTCCATAGTGGTTTATGAAAATAACATCCCAATATCTTTGGAAGTTTTTCCTATCGGTTCAAACGACATTACAAACGACATTGCTTTAGGTTTAAAAATTCCTCTTGAAGAAGCTGAAAATATAAAAATCGGTAGTGTAGGAAGCCAAAACTACCCAAAAAAGAAATTGGAGGAAATTATAAATGCTAGACTCTCCGATATGTTTGAGCTTATAGAAAACCATTTAAAAAAGATTTCTAGAAATGGACTTTTGCCAGCCGGTATCCTTATCACAGGTGGTGGTGGAAATATTGGAACAATAGAAGATTTAGCCAAAGCAGCTCTAAAAATACCCTCTCGTATTGCAAAACTAAATTTGCCCGAACAAAAAAACAGAGTCAAAGATTCTACTTGGGCTGTGGCCTATGGACTATGCGTACTAGGTTTTTCTGATGAAGGTAAAGATACTCTTGGAAACAGAGGAAAAGCTTCTGATGCTTGGGGTAAAATAGGTAAATGGCTTAAGCAATTTCTTCCATAAAAAAACCGGTACCCCTTCCTTGGTACCGGTTTTGAAAAATCCCCTCTGCGAACTTAAATTTCCTTCCCAGATTTCAGTTCGTTCTAGATGCCCTTATGGCATCTTTGGCGACGCCGAGCGCCAGCCGGAGACAACCCATTGAGTACACCGCGTCCCCCCCGCAAGTTGTGAGGCGAACCTCTTCGAGAGGCACTCCGCACAAAATGTGCTGGAATAGGATCTCCTTTTGAACGCAGGTTAGACCTGCGCGCTGGGCGATCCTCTCAAAAGCCTTTTTCTTATGAAAAAAACTTTCTTTGGGTTCTCTCACGGAAAACCCTCGTAAAGGGCTGGGTTCGGGGTCTGGATCCACCCCAAAATCTTCGGCAAGGTCTGCTGGCGTAACATCCAGCAGAGCGACAGATCCCGGCTTTTTCCAGGAACCAATTATTGTATGCAACATGAAATTTTCCTTTCAATTTTCCTTCCAGTGAACATGTTTGCAACCTCTTACTTTCGTAAAAAGGCTACATTTCTGGCTTTTATTATACTCTTTTGGACAAGGGGTGTCAATTGTTTCTATTTGATAACTTTTCTGATACTATAGGGTGGAATTTCTAGTACACAGATGTTCGATTTTACTGGACAAATTAATACACAAACACCACTATGCCACAAATAAAAACAGATGTAGAAGCATTCGCAAGAATAAAAGTTTTAGGTATCGGAGGATCTGGAAAAAATGCTCTGAATTACATGATCAACTCTAAAGTAAAAGGAGTGGATTTTATTGCTATAAACACAGACTCACAAGACTTGCATCATTCACTTGCAAAGAAAAAAATCCACATTGGTAAAAACTTAACCCGTGGTCTTGGTGCTGGTATGAATCCCGAGCTTGGAAAGAGAGCTGTGGAAGAAACTAAAGAAGAAATCCAAGAAGCAGTAAAAGGAGCAGATATGGTGTTTATATCTGGTGGATTAGGTGGTGGAACATGTACTGGAGCCGCTCCTATTGTGGCTCGCATTTCAAAAGAAATGGGAGCTTTAACTGTGGCTGTAGTGACAAAGCCTTTCTTTTTTGAAGGACCACAAAGAATGAACTTGGCTGAAGCCGGACTAGATGAACTAAGACAAGCTGTAGATGCTATTATTGTCATTCCAAATGATAGACTTTTGTCCACTATTTCAAAAGAAACGACTGCTAAAAATGCTTTTGCTATTTGTGATGATGTTTTGAAATCTGCTGTAGAAGGTATATCTGACCTTATTACAAACCCGGGTATAATCAACATAGACTTCGCCGATATAAAAGCTGTTATGGAAAATGCCGGACCTGCCCTTATGGGTATTGGTACTGCTACAGGAGAGAAAAGAGCTGAAGAAGCAGCAAAGATGGCTATAAACTCACCTCTTTTGGAAGTTTCTATAAACGGAGCAAAAGGTCTTCTGTTTTCCATTGCTGGTGGAGATGACCTAGGAATGTTTGAAATACAAGACGCAGCCAAAATAATTACTGAATCTGTAGATCCAAATGCCAAAATTATTTTTGGAACAGTCAAAGATGACAAACTTAAAAAAGGAGAAGTTAAAATAACTGTTATTGCTTCAAACTTCCCAGAAAATTTTACAAAGAAAACTCTTTTCCAAAGCCAACCAATGAGACAATCTTCTGACACAAATGATTTTGAAGAAGACAAAGGCAAAATATACAACTCCGTACCGGCTCCAAAAATAGAAGAGGAAGTAAAAGAAAATAAAAAGGATGACGATGATGATGACGAATGGGGAGCTGTCCCTGCATTTCTTAGGAGATCAAAAATTAAGTAAAGTAGAAACTACAATAATTTCTCATCGTCCTCGATTTTTATAAAACAATAAGCTCAAAGCTTGCCTCCTGCCAAACTCGCTACGCACCACAAGAGTACTTCTTGTATTTCTAATTCACTTTGTTCATAAGAAAACAATGTCGCTCAAACAGTGTCTTCGGCTGGCGCTTCTCGCTTTTGTTTTAGCTAAAAATCTGCGAATGATTCTAAATTATTGTAGTTTTTGGTGACTGTGAAAATTAATATCCTGTGCAATGTTTTTAAAAAGATTATTTTCTCTGGTTAGTTTTTGGTCATTAGACCAAACTAATATATAATAAACTGACTATGATTTACGATTTAATAATAATTGGTGGTGGACCAGCTGGTGTTTCTGCGGGTGTTTACTCTGCCAGAAAACAATTAAAAACACTTTTAATAACCCCAGAATTTGGTGGGCAAAGTATTGTTTCCGAAGGTATTGAAAACTGGATAGGTACGATAAAACTCTCTGGCTCTGACCTAGCCAAAAACTTAGAAAACCACCTGAAAGCCTATGCTGGAGATTTTGTAGAGATAAAAAATGAGTCAGCTGAAAATATTTCAAAATCTGAATCTGTTTTTGAAGTTAAAACTGAAAAATCTACTTATCAATCAAAATCTGTTCTAATAGCTACAGGCAGTCACAGAAGAAAGCTGGAAATACCCGGAGCCAAAGAGTTTGATAATAAAGGAATAATTTACTGCGCATCTTGTGATGGACCACTTTTTGCTGGACAAGATGTGGTTGTTATTGGTGGTGGAAATGCGGCGCTAGAGACATCTGCCCAACTTTTATCATATTGCAAGAGTGTTACTCTTTTAAACAGAAGTGACAAACTTCGTGGGGATGAAATAACCATTTCAAAACTTTCTGAAAATAGTCATTTTAAAATAATAAAAAATGCTGTGCCAGTAGAAGTACTCGGAGACAAATTTGTCTCAGGATTGATCTACGAAGATACTGTTACAAAAGAAAAACATACACTGACTGTGCCAGCTATTTTTGTAGAAATAGGACTCCTTCCGACAACCTATTTTGCTAAAAATATAATCAAACTAAACGAGTACAACCAAATACCAATAAACCCAAAAGACCAGCAAACTGAAGTCTATGGTATTTGGGCAGCTGGAGACTGTACAGACGCTATGTACCACCAAAACAACATAGCCTCAGGAGACGCTGTGAGGGCCCTGGAGGACATATATGTGCATATAAAGACAAAGTAGTTACTTTATATACTTAGCCACTTTTTGGTAAATTCTATCAGCAATTATGGCGTAGCCTTCATCATTTGGATGCACTGTATCGTACATATATTCTTTCTTAGTTATTACCCCCGATAAGACATCTGAAACATAAATAGACCCTGTTTCTCGGGCCAGATTTTCAAAAGGTTTTTCAAATTTATCTGACAAAACTCCCCCACGAACTCCGAGCAAAACGACCATAGATCCACCAGACTGAAACTTGGTTATAATTTGCCTCAAATTATTAAAAGTTTCTTCTTGAGGAACTTTTTTTAAATAATCATTTCCTCCCAAAAGTAGTACGACTGTACCTGGATTTTTTTTAATCGCCTCATTTATTCTAGCCAAACCTTCTTTAGTAGTATCACCAGATACACCTAGATTTACTATTGGTTTTCCTAATTTTTGAGATAAAAGATAAACAAAACCTTTTCCGTCTGTTGCTCCGACTCCCCTAGTCAAACTATCGCCAAAAGCTACAATAGTGTCATTTTTTGGAGGATAATTTTTGATTATTGGACTTGAATTGGAGAAAAAATAAACACCCAAAGCAAAGGTGGCTAAAACCGCGACAATAATATATTTTCTCATTTAGATAATTGTAACAGAAAAGGAAGACTCCACAAATAAAATGTTTGTACCTAGAACAACTTATACAATCTTTTTTGCATTTTTATAGAAAAATGTTAGAATATTGCGGTTATTGGCCCTATCGTCTAACGGTTAGGACATCGCCTTTTCAAGGCGGTAATCGGGGTTCGATTCCCCGTAGGGTCATGCAAAGCAGAATCGCCGAAAGGCGATTTTTGCATGACCCTACAGAAATTGCATGTTATGCAATTTCGCGGGGAATCGAAAAGCGGAGCGGGGTACCAGTCCAGTAGGACTGGTCGCGAGCTGCGGACACGACTTTTCCGAGCGACGGCGAGGAAAAAGTTGCGGACGATATCCCCGTAGGGTCACAAAATTATACACCGTACGATATGATATAGTATTTTGATGAATTTAAAAGATAGACTTATTGCGTTAACAGACCTAGAAACCACTGGAGATATTTTTACCACTCATGAAATATTAGAAATTGGTTTAGTCTTATTTAGACAAGATAATTTTGAAATCGTGGATACTTTTGAGATGAAAGTAAAACCAGAACATCCAGAAATTTTTGTACCGGCGGCACTAGAGAGGAATGGTTATGATGAAGAAAATTGGAAAGATTCAATACCACTAAAAGACGCTATGGAAATCTACTCAAAAAAGACAAAGGATGCTATTTTTTGCTCTTACAATGTTAGTTTTGACTGGGGTTTTATGTGTGAATCTTTTAAAAAAACTGGGGTAAAAGATAATATGGATTATCATCGAATAGATGTGATGTCTATGGCCTTCTATAAATACATAGATAAAATAGAAAGTTTATCTATGTCTAAAGTTTCTCAATTGTCTGGTATAGAGCCTGAGGAGATGCCTCACAGAGCTCTAAATGGAGCAATGCAAGGTTATAAACTATACAAAGCTTTACTGGAAAAATAGACCAAAATCTGTTATTTTTAATATATAGCGCGGTTAGCTCAGTTGGTAGAGCGCGTCATTGACGTTGACGATGTCAGAGGTTCGAATCCTCTATCGCGCACCATGAAAATACTATCTATAGAAACATCTTGTGATGAGACAGCTATCGGTATAGTAGAAGCCGAAGGAAATTTACAAAAACCGACTGTAAAAGTTTTGGGTGAGGCTCTGTATTCTCAGATAAGCATTCACGCTGAATATGGCGGAGTCTATCCAAACCTAGCAAAAAGAGAGCATGCAAGAAACCTAGCTCCACTTCTGAAACAAGCTTTAGAAAAGTCAGGACTTTATAAAGAATCTACAGAAAAATATCCTGAGGAAGTTTGGACAGAAATAAAAGAGATTTGCCACAGAGAAGAGGGATTATATGAAAACTTTAGAGAAATATTTGAAAATATTAAGAATCCAAAAGTAGATTTTATTTCTGTCACCTACGGACCTGGGCTTGAGCCAGCTTTATGGGTAGGAATATCTTTTTCTAAAGCTCTGTCTCTTCTTTGGGGTACTCCAGTAGTTCCAGTAAACCATATGGAAGGTCATATTACATCTGTCCTAGGAGAAGCCACAAACACCAAACCGCTAGACTTCCCTGCTCTGGCCTTGCTTATATCTGGAGGTCATACAGAGCTGGTTCATATAGAGAAATGGGGTGATTATAAAATACTTGGTCAAACAAGAGATGATGCAGTTGGCGAAGCTTTTGACAAAGTGGCAAGAATGATAGGACTACCTTACCCAGGAGGCCCAGAAGTGTCTAGACTGGCTGAAAAGGCTAGAACAATGCCAGACCTTGTGAGAGATGTCATTTTACCTAGACCAATGATTATTTCTGATAATCTTGATTTTTCTTTTTCAGGACTCAAAACAGCTGTTCTTTATTATTTGAGAGATAAAGAAAAATTATCAGAAGAAAATAAACTAAGTTTAGCAAAGGAATTTGAAGATGCTGTCACTGAGGTTTTGCTGACTAAAACTTCCAAAGCTTTAAAACAGAATGAATACAAAACTTTTATAATTGGTGGTGGTGTAATAGCCAACAAATTTATTAAAGAATCATTTTTTGATATGATTTATCTTGTTTTTCCTAATATAAAGATCTTGATCCCAGATAAAGATAAAACTAGTGACAATGCTTTGATGATTGCCTTTTCTGGATACATAAAATATCTATTAGATCCGGAAATTTTAAAAAATAAAAAAGATTTTAGAGCAAATGGAAATTTAAAAATAGACCAGAATGGACTTCTGTAGTAAAATTCTCCAGGAAGTACAAAAAAGGAAAGACTCACATAGTATGTGAGTCTTTCCTTTTTACTTATTTAATCTATTTTTGTTCTAAATCAATCTCTTTGTTTATCTCCTCTATCTTTCTATTATTTTTATATTCTCTGTACCAGAAATATAGTATTGCTAATATCAGAACTACCAAAGATAAAATCAACCATTTACATTTCCATTCTCCGTTAAATATCCTTGAATCATTATTATTCATTCCAAAGAGAGGCCAACCGAAGACACCCAAAGCAAGATTTAGAAATGACTTGCCTCCCTCCAAAACATTGGCTGTTAATCTTGAAACGATACTTCTAGTTGTAGAAGACACTCCTGCAAGGGTTGTAATAGTAGAAGTTCCATTTCCTCCTACAACATTCCCGTTTGTATTTCCTCCATTTTGGCCAATTATTTCATTTTGAATTGGAACATCTATTTTGTTATCTGGAGGAGTAGCAACTCCATTGTCTAGTTGAATATTTGCATTTTTAAGTCCTAGTAAGAATGCTCTGAAAGAGTCTATTTCTTGTTGTTCAAGAGGAGTGACAGGGAAAGCTCTTTGACAATATATTTCATTTACTTTTTTCTTTGTAAGAATATATGTGTATCCTGTAGGAGCTGTGTGTCCCCAAGGAGTCAAAATGTCAGCTTTGTATCTATTCTGAAATGCATCAACCGCTGCTACAGTAGCATCATCATAGACACCTGTAATTTGTAAGCTTGTAAATCCTTCAAGAGTATTTAGGAAAACCTGAAGTTTTCTAACCTCAACAGGATTATTGTTGAAATCTTTTCTTAGGAAATCGTACAAGTAGTAACATGATCCTCCTGGAGTTACTGGTGCTGTTACTGTACCTCTAGTTATAGTCAACTCTTTTCCAATAACTATTCTTCCATTATCAGAAGATATGGGTCTAAAATAGTACACTTTACTTGAGTCTATGAGTATAGCCATACCGTGTGAAGTAGCAAGTGGAGTTTCTATTTTTTCTGTATTAGATGTATATCCGTAAAGTGGAGCAGAGCCTGTTATAGGATTTGAATTATTTCCGTACACAACTTGTCTTGTAGCTGGAATATTTGTATTCCAAGTCACCATAGCAACCCCTGGTTCTATTTCTCTTACATATTCATTAAAGATTGAAAGACTTGGAATGATCGGGCCATTGCCACCACCTCCTCCTCCACCCCCACCACCGGAGCCACCTCCACAACCTACACAAACTGGAGGAGGAACGTCTGTAACTGTCAGAACAAGAGTTTTGTTTTTAACCCCACAACTATTTCCCGCTTCCAAAGTGATACTGTATGTACCAACTGCTGTCGGAGTTCCTGATATAACACCGTTTGAATAAGTAAGGCCGGCTGGTAATGTGCTTGTGGCAACAGACAATGTTGTTGTAGCCGTTGAAGATGCTGTCAGAGTATAAGTGAATGCTAAATTTACTTGGACACTTGCTGTAAGTGGAGAAGTTATTTCAGGGATTAGACACTGTCCACCACCTCCACCTGATGAACTTACCACCACTTGTCTTGTAGTACTAGCTGAAAGTCCACCACTGTCTGTGACTGTGTATGTAAGTGTGTATGTACCTACTGTATTTGTATCTACTGTACCTGTGATTACTATTTTGTTTGTTAT
>JBAYWK010000003.1:0-88913 GCA_041674105.1 Minisyncoccota bacterium
AACTACTTTAAATTTTACTGTGTTTCCAAGTGTAAAAGTTTTTCCTGTTTTTTCTCCTTTTATGGTGTAAGTTTTTTCATTTAATGTATAAAAATCATCTCCTAAGTCTTTTATTTTTATCATTCCTTCGCATTTTGTTTCTTTTTCTTCTATATAGACACCCCAATCTGTCACTCCGGTTATTGTACCCATAAATTCTTCTCCGATATGCTCTTGCATATATTCAACTTGTTTATATTTTATGCTTGCTCTTTCTGCATCAGCAGCTTTCTTTTCTGTATCCCCAGATTGCAGACAAATTCTTTCAAATTTTTCGTATTCATTTTGTTCTATTTTTCCTCCTTCCAGTTCTCTTTCCAAGAATCTATGAACCAAAAGATCTGGATAGCGGCGAATAGGAGAGGTAAAATGTGTGTAATAAGTAAAAGCTAAACCAAAGTGGCCTATATTTTTTGTAGAGTATGTTGCTTTGGCCATACTTCTTATTGTAGCTGTTTTTATGAGTTCTTCATTTGGAGTACCTTCTACTTCCTTCAAAAGTTTATTTATATCTTTTGATGTAACCTCCCCATCTTTATTCTTGAGGTTAAATCCTAAAGCTTTCAAAAATATTGCTAGTTCTTCTATACGTTCTTTATCTGGTACATTGTGAATTCTGTACACGGACTGGCTACCTTTTTTTGCAATATTTTTATGTTGGGACATAAAAATAAACTCTGCTACAGATCTGTTTGCTAAGAGCATATATTCCTCTACAAGCTTGTGGGTATCCAGTCTTTCTTTTCTGTAAACACTTATAGGTTTTCCTTTTTCATCTAAAACAAATTTAACTTCATCAGTTTCAAAATTTATTGCCCCATTTTGAAATTTTTTGTTTTCTAAAATTTTTGCAATTTCATTTAATATATCCAAATTTTCTTTGTGAGGACTTTCTATTTTTCCATCTATAACCTCCTGAGCTTCTTCGTAGGAAAATCTTTTATCACTGTGTATGATTGTTCTACCAAACCATTTATCTGAAACTTCACCTTTTTTATTTATTTTAAAGATAGCGGAAAATGTATACTTGTCTTCGTTTGGATTTAAAGAGCAAAGATCGTTTGAGAGTATCTCGGGAAGCATCGGTATTGTTCTGTCTACCAAGTAGACAGATAGACCTCTTTTCTCAGCTTCTTTATCCAGTATACTTTCTGGCGTTACAAAATATGAAACATCTGCTATGTGCACGCCTATCTCATAGTTCTCGCTGTCTAAACTCTTTATAGAAATAGCATCATCAAAGTCTTTAGCATCAAAAGGATCTATAGTCATGGTTATCACATCTCGCATATCTCTGCGTTTTTTAACTTCTTCACTAAAAGAATTTTTGTATTCATTTTTTAGTTTTACAGCTTCTTTTTCAACTTCTTTTGGAAACTCAATTTTAAAACCTTTTTCCAAAACAATAGATTCCATTTCTGTATTGTTTTCGCCAGATTTTCCTATTATTTTTATGATTTTGCCTTTTGGTCCGTTCTCATTTTTTTTAGCTTCAACCATTTCCACTAATACTTTTGTTCCATTTTCTATATCTTTGGCCTCTTTTTCATCCAGAAATATATCGACATACATTCTTTTATCATCAGGTATGAGAAAAGCTGAGCCATTATTTTTTTCTATTGTTCCAACAAATTCATTTCTATTTCGTGATATTAGTTTGGTCACTTTCGCTTGTTTGCGACCAAAGAGGACTTTTTTTGTTTCTTCAATTTCTACGATATCCCCATGAAAGGCTTTATTTAGGTTTTCATGTTGTATTTCTAGGCGTTCATCCGTATCTGGGATGACAAAAAAACCAATACCTTTGGTATTGATACTAATGGGTCCTGTAAGTTTTTTTTCCATACAAGGCATTTTAGCAAAAAAAACTGTTGTTGACCAATTAGTTTTATTTTGTTAATATACGCGGTATGTTAAAAATAAGATTACAAAGATTTGGAAGGAAGAATGAACCTGTTTTTCGTGTTGTTTTGACTGACTCAAAAAACTCTACAAAGAGCGGAAAATTTCTAGAAAACTTGGGAAATTATGATGCACGAAGAGGGGAAGATGTTGTTATAAAATCAGATAGAATAAGTTACTGGGTTTCCAAGGGAGCTAAGCTATCGGATACATTAAACAACCTACTTGTCTCTAAAAAAATTATAGAAGGTAAAAAAATCAATAATTTACCTAAAAAGAAACCAATCTTGAAAGAAGTTACAGAAGAAGTGAAAAAGGCCGGAGAAGTAAAGATAGAAACTCCCGTAGAAGCTCCTGTCTCCGAAGAAGCAATACCAGGGGTAGCTCCAGAAGTAGCAACTTCACCTAAAACAGAGGAAGTTCCTAAAGAGTCAAAAGTGGAAACTAAAACAGAAGAAGTGAAACCAGAAGAAGCTTCAAATGAAACTCCTGTAAAAGATGTAAAAGAGGATTCTGAGGTTGCATAAACTATTGACTCTATCTCCGACTATTATTATAATTAATAGTGTCAGATTTTATCATTAACGATTGAATTCATGGAACAAGATGCACAATTTTTAGACTTTGTTATAAAAGCTCTAGTAGAAAATCCAGCTGATGTAAAAATTACCCGAACGGTTGATGAAATGGGTGTTTTAATGACACTTGATGTGAATCGAGCTGATATGGGTAAAATAATAGGAAGAGAGGGAAATACAGCTAAAGCTATTAGAACTCTTTTGCGAGTGGTAGGTATGAAGAATAACGCTAGAGTAAACCTTAAAATAAATGAACCTGCGGGTGAAGAGGGTGTTTCTAGAGGATCGGCTTCAAAGACAGTGGACGAGGCAATGGCCGATCTAAAGCTTTAATCTTAAATTCGGTGAACTCTCCGTCCCCAAATTAAAAATTCTCGTTGCCTTACCACAAGTAAGGCCTCTTGTGTTTTTAATTTTCCACATCTGATTTCATCCAAGTTTAGGATTAAGAGAATGTATTTCAGATTATTTAAGTCTATCACATATAGACTAACTAATAAAAATATGGTATTCTAGTACCATATTTTTATTTTATGAATTTCCATATAATCACATTGTTTCCAGCAAGTTTTGACTCATATCTAGGTGAGTCTATTTTATCTCGTGCAATAAAAGATAAAAAGATACATTTATCTTTTTATAATCCACGTGATTTCTCAGATAATAAGTTTAAACGCATAGACCAAAAGCCATACAGTGGTGGGCCGGGAATGGTCATACAAGCTATGCCTGTCATAAAAGCTATTGAAAAATCATTATCTAAAATCAGCAAAAGAAAAAATACAAAGTATAAATTAATATTTTTTTCTCCTTCAGGTAAACAGTTTGATACAAAATATTCAAAAAATATATCTAAAAAATATACAGATATCATTTTTGTTTGTGGTAGATACGAAGGAATAGATGCAAGGGTTAAAAAAGTATTTAAAATGGAAGAGGTTTCTGTAGGACCTTTTATTTTAACTGGTGGAGAATTACCGGCTATGCTTTTAATAGATTCTATCTCAAGACAGGTAAAAGGTGTTTTGGGAAGTTTTGATTCTTTGGAGGAGAGTAGAGCATCATCTCCAGATGTTTACACTAGACCAGAAGTCTTAGAATACAAGAGTAAAAAATATAGAGTTCCAAAGATTTTGCTTTCGGGGGATCATAAAAAGATAGAGGATTGGAAAAATAAAAAAAGAGCCCGGTCATAGACCGGGGCTAAAAGTGATTATTATAAATATCAAAATGAATATACCGAAGAATTCTATTTGGTATTGTTTTTTGTTTACCTTTTTGATTTCTTCGTTGAATTTGTCGGATATTATAAAGTATATTAAAGCGACGAGCACTACAAGTCCTAGTATCCCGCAAACATCCAATATATCAAATTTTAGATTTTGCCAGACCCAAATAAGTGACTTCAAAAAAATAACTGCAATAGTGGAAAGAGCCGTATAGCCCATAAATCTTAAAACCACAGAGACCTCCTTTGTGTTTTTATCACAAATATAAATGTTTGTCACTTCGTCTTATAAGTTGCTACAATACTTTAATGACTCAAAAGGAAGCTTTAGATATTTTAAAAATGGGTAAAAATGTTTTTCTAACTGGTCCTGCCGGAAGTGGTAAAACCTATGTTTTGAATTCCTACATAAATTATCTAAAAAAAAGTGGTGTAGATGTGGCTGTTACCGCTTCTACGGGTATAGCCGCTACGCACTTGGGAGGGCAAACAATTCACTCTTGGTCTGGACTAGGAGTAAAAGATACTCTGACAGATAGGGATATAGAGGATTTAATGCAGAAATCTTATTTGTATAAAAGATTTGAGAGAACCAAGGTTCTAATAATAGATGAAATATCAATGCTTCATCACTTCCGGTTGGATTTGATTGATTGGATATGTAGACAATTTAAAAGATCTGAAAAACCTTTTGGAGGGATGCAAGTCGTATTGTGTGGTGATTTTTTTCAACTGCCTCCTGTCTCTCGGGGCGTGGTTTTTGAGTCGGAGTTTGCTTGGAAATCAGATGCTTGGCAAAGGGCAGAGCTTTCAATTTGTTATTTATCTGAACAACATCGTCAAAAAGATAAAGAATATCTTTCAATATTAAATGAGATTAGGGCTAATAAAGTAAGTAAAGAAACCAGAAGGATTTTAGAAAACCGTTTAGGTAAGGATTTGGAATTTGATTCTGAACCAACAAGACTATTTACTCATAATATTGATGTCGATCAGATAAATAATAAACACTTAGATCTGATTTCTTCGCCTATAAAGAAATTTGAAATGATATCCAAAGGCTCTGATCATTTATCTGAAACTCTCAAAAAAAGTTGTTTATCTCCGGAAATTTTAAATTTAAAGCTTGGGGCTAAGATTATGTTTACCAAAAACCATCCTGAGGGTTTATATGTAAATGGCACTTTGGGGGAAATATCTGATTTTAATTCCTTTGGAGACCCTGTGGTCAAAACACCAAAAGGTACTATCATAAATGTCAGTCAGACTACTTGGCAAATAGAAGAGGAGGGGAAAGTTAAGGCTGAGATAGTTCAGTACCCACTTCGTCTGGCTTGGGCTATTACTGTTCATAAAAGTCAGGGGATGTCACTTGATACTATGGAAGTGGATCTTTCGAAGTCTTTTGTCCGTGGGATGGGTTATGTAGCTTTGTCTCGTGTCAGATCACTCAGTGGGATGAAACTACTTGGCCTAAATGATTTGGCTGTAGAAGTTGATCCAGAGGTTTTAGATTGGGATATGAAGTTTCTAGATATGTCTACAAATACAATAAATGATTTGAAAAATATGTCTGTGTCTGAGATAGAGCGATTACAAAAAGAATATCTAAAAAAAATAGAGCCAGAAGAAAAGATAAGGATTAAAAAGCTTAATAAAAATAATAAAAAATCAACGGAGGAAATAACAAAAGAGTTTTTGTTGGAAGAGGTGTCTTTGGGAAAAATAGCCGAGAAGAGAGGTTTAACTCAGGATACAATTATTTCTCATATAGAGAGACTTATAGAGAAAGGAAAATGTCCAGATGTGGATTATCTAAAAAAAGAATTCAAGAGAAGTGAATTAGACGATATACTGGACGCTTTCAATGATTTGGACGTAAAGATTCTAGCTCCAGTGTATAACCTTCTATCTAAAAACAAGAAAAAACCAACATATTTAAAACTGAGATTAGCCAGACTGTTTTTGTGATTTTATTGACCAAAGTAGAGAATTATATATGATCTATATAGAAAAGGAGGGTATATGATTTTTACAAGAGTTTGTGTTTTACTTTTGGGTTTTGTCTTGCCGAGCTTGGGTCAAGAAATTGGAGAACCTGTTTTTATCTTGAAAAAGTTGATAGATAAAGCTAGTTGGATGATTTGTAGTAAAGATATTATTCCAATCCAAATAAATGTGGTCTTCATAGCGGATCCAAAATTATCCTCTCCAGATTATCTTGTTGGGGACACTCATTTTAGCAAAGAAGACCAAAAGTATCATCTGATTCTTTGTAGGTCGGATAATAAAAGGCTAGATTGTTTGGAAAAAGAAGTAAATTATCAAATATTTTGTAGCTCTAAGATTGGAAATAGTTATAATATTGAAAAATTTAAAGTAGATAAGTAGAAAAACTGGACTTGTTTGGGTGGGTATACTCAGGCAAGTCTTTTTTTGTTAAAGAATTTATTTTATATGATAATATATTTATATGAAGAAAAATTTAGTTTTAGGTTTGATATTACTAGTCATTCTCATTTCGGGAGGATTTTATTATTTTAGAAATACAACAAATGGTGGCTGTAGTGTTTTTGGTTGTTTAGATGAAGAGGAAGTAAGTAATCCTGGTTTAAATGATAGTGTTGTTATGGGAGATATTATAATTACTCCAGAGGAGATATTGGAGGATAGTAGGTGTCCACTTGATGTGACTTGTGTCTGGGCGGGAGTTTTGAGTGTTAAAGTAAAGTTACAAAATGTGAATGATTTAGATGATGTTGTCTACTCCACATTAAACCTAACAAATAAAACATCTTTTAATGGGAAAACAATAACTATAAAATCAGTAGAGCCTTTGCCTTATTCTGGCAGTGAAATATCCTCAAAAGATTACAAGTTTGAGTTTGCTTTGAATTAATTAGCTGTATTCTGGCTTTTCATTCATTATGAAAACTTTTACAGAAAAAGTTTATGAGATAGTCAAAAAAATACCGAAAGGCAAAGTTTTGACTTATAAAGAGGTCGCTTATAAGGCTGGGAGACCCAGGGCTTATAGAGCTGTAGGAAATATATTAAATAAAAATTATAGTATAAACATACCTTGCCATAGAGTTGTTAGGTCAGATGGAAAGCTTGGTGGTTATAATAGAGGAGGTGATAAGAAAAGACTTATTCTAAAAAGAGAGGGGTATGTGTAAAGTGTCAAATGAGCTGTGAGTAGTATGTGGATAAATAGCTTGACTTTACTTGACAGATTATATAGCGATAAGCTATACTTCAAATTACCTTCACTTTGATTGAGTTCCGGCAAAGAAGACATTACAATTATTTGGTTTATTTTCATACTATTTTGCGAAAAAATAATCGCTAAAACCAATAAAATAGAAGAAGCCTTTTAGGGAGAGGTTTCTTTTTGTTTGTAATTAAAAATGTTCTAAATTATAAGTTCTCATATTTAAGTACACTTATTTATTATGTCTACAAAAAATACGGCGGTTCGTGCTCAAAAAACATTCGGCAGATTTAAGAAACCTTTGATGGGTACTCCAAATTTTGTGGAACCACAATTGGATTCTTTTAAATGGCTGATTGAAAAAGGTCTCAAAGAAATATTTGAGGAATTTTCTTCTATAAAAGATTTTTCTGAAAAGAAATTCCAGTTGGATTTTACTGGTTTTGAAATATCAGAACCAAAATTTGATGAATACTATGCAAAGGATAATAAGTTTTCATACGAAGCTCCTTTGAAAGTTAAAATAAAGCTGAAAAATCTTATTTTAGGTACAGAAAAGGAACAAGAAATATTTATGGCTGATTTTCCTCTTATGACTCCTCATGGAACTTTTGTTATATCAGGTATTGAAAGAGTTATAGTTCCTCAGTTAGCAAGATCATATGGAGTATTTTTTACTGCAGCAGAAATAAAAGGTAGAAAGCTTTTCGGGGCAAAAATTATGCCGGCTCGTGGAGCTTGGATTGAAATAGAATCAGATGCAGACGGTGTACTTTATGTGCGTATAGATAGAAAAAGGAAATTTCCTGCGACAGCTTTGTTGCGCATTCTTGGAGCAGAAACAGACACAGATATATTAAAATCATTTGAGGGAGATGAATTTGCTACTGATTCTATAAAGAAAACTCTGTCTAAAGACCACACTAAGACTATAGAGGATGCATATATAGATATACATAAAAAACTTAGAGATGGAGACCTAGCTACCGCTGAAAATGCTAAAGAGTTTATCAAAAGTATATTTGATGGAGAGAGGTATGATTTATCTCCGGTAGGAAGATATAGATTCAATAAAAGATTTGATAAAAAATTAGATGAAAAAGAAAAGGCTCGTCGAACCATATCAAAAGATGACTTATTTACTATTGTTTCTCATATTTCTCTTCTAAACAATACTCCTCACGCTGAAGAAGATGATATTGATCACTTGGGTCAGAGAAGAGTTAGATTTGTAGGTGAACTTTTCCAACAAAAAATTCGTACAGGTATGGCTCAAATAAAAAGAAATATTCAAAACAGAATGTCTACGATAGACACTGATGTTACCTTGCCTGTCCAGTTTATTTCACCTAAACCTCTTCAGGCTCGTATAAAAGAATTTTTTACAACAAACCAGCTTTCACAGTTTATGTTGCAAGAAAATCCTTTATCAGAAATAGAGCATTTAAGAACTCTTTCTGCTTTAGGTCCAGGTGGATTGAACAGATCAAGAGCTGGGTTTGAAGTTAGAGATGTTCATCCTTCTCACTACGGAAGAATTTGTCCTATCCACACACCAGAAGGACCAAACATTGGATTGGTTTTGCGTTTGGCTGTGTATGCAAAATTGAATGATTTTGGAATGATTGAGACACCTTATGCAAAAGTAAAAAATGGTAAAATAACAGGAGAGATTGTTTATTTGAATGCTTCCGAAGAAGAAAGTTATTCTATTGCTCATGCGGCTATTCCCTATGATGAAGATGGTAAGATTCTAGTTTCTGATGTGGAAGTTCGTAAAGAAGGGAACCCAAGTATTGTCTCTAGAGATGAAGTTGATTATATAGATGTAGCAACAAACCAAGCATTTTCTATAGCTACATCTATGATTCCTTTTCTAAATCATGATGAGGCAAACAGAGCCCTTATGGCAAGTAACATGCAGAAACAAGCAACTCCTTGTATTGTTCCAGAAGCTCCATTAGTTGCTACAGGTATGGAAACTTATGCTCTTAGAGACACAGGCCGATTGAAAGTCGCTTTAACCGATGGTGTAGTTACTCAGGTAGATGGTTCTAAAATTACTGTCAAAAAATCTGATGGAAAAGAAGATATTTATAACTTAGTAAAATTTGCCAGAACAAATGGTTTTACAGCTTTTCATCAGAGACCATCTGTTAATATAGGTGATCATGTCAAAAAAGGAGATATTCTTGCGGATACTTCTGCATCTGTAGGGGGGCAGACAGCTATTGGACAAAATATGTTGATTGCTTTTATGTCTTGGTCTGGATCAAACTATGAAGATGCTATTATTCTTTCAGAAAGAGTTGTAAAAGATAGCAAATTTACTTCTATTCACCTTGAAGAGTTTGTCGTAAATGTTCGTGATACAAAATTGGGTCCAGAAGTTACTACTTGTGATATTCCTAATGTCGGAGAATCAAAACTTAAAAACTTGGCAGAGGATGGGGTCATTCGTGTCGGTGCAGAAGTAAGATCAGGAGATATCTTGGTAGGAAAAATTACACCAAAAGGTGAAACTCAACTAACCCCAGAGGAAAGATTACTCCGGTCTCTATTTGGTGAGAAAGCTCGTGATGTTAAAGATACTTCAAAGAGAATGGAAGGGGGTAAGAAAGGTAGGGTTGTTAGAGTACAAATTTTCTCAAGAGAAAGGGGAGACAAACTTGAATCAGGTATTATAAAAAGAATACATATTGAAGTAGCTCAACTTAGAAATGTCTCTGTTGGAGATAAGTTGGCCGGTAGACATGGTAACAAAGGAGTTATTTCTAAAATACTACCAGAAGAAGATATGCCTTATATGGCAGACGGAACACCTATAGATGTTATCTTGACACCTCTTGGGGTGCCTTCTCGTATGAATCTTGGTCAAATATTGGAACTTCATTTGGGTCTTGCTGCACATACTCTGGGCTATCAGGCTATAGTCCCTCCTTTTGCCGGGGCAACAGGTGATGAAATAAAAGAAGAGCTTAAAAAAGCTGGTTTTCCAGAAACTGGAAAGATAAAATTATTTGATGGTAGAACGGGCGAATCTTTTGATCAAGATATTGCCATTGGTTATATGTATATATTGAAACTCCACCATATGGTTGAAGATAAGATCCATATGAGGTCAATTGGTCCATACTCTCTTATTACTCAACAACCACTTGGAGGAAAAGCTCAAAACGGAGGTCAGAGATTTGGAGAGATGGAAGTTTGGGCACTCCTTGGTCACGGAGCAGCTCACACTTTACAGGAAGTTTTGACTATAAAATCTGATGATATATTAGGTCGTTCAGCTGCTTTTGACGCTATAGTGAAAGGTGAACCGATTACTCAGCTAAACACACCTGCTTCATTTAATGTTTTATTGAATAACTTAAGAGGATTATCTTTAGATATTCAAATAAAAAAAGGAAACAAAGATTTATTAGGTGATGGTTTAAATGACTAAATAAAATGACTATGAGAACAAAAACAAACAAAGATTCATACAATGATTTTGAAACAATCACACTGAAACTTGCTTCTCCAGAAAGAATAAAGGAGTGGTCATTTGGTGAGGTTACAAAACCTGAAACTATAAATTACCGTACACAAAGAAGTGAAAAAAACGGTTTGTTTGATGAGAAAATTTTTGGACCAGACAAAGATTACGAGTGTTATTGTGGAAAATATAGGGGGATAAGATACAAAGGTATTGTATGTGAAAAATGTGGTGTAGAAATAACAAGATCCATAGTTAGACGCGAAAGAATGGGTCATATTGAGCTTGCTACACCGGTATCACATATTTGGTTTTTGAAATCAATGCCATCTAGGATATCTCTTATTTTGGGTATAACAACAGCCGATATAGAAAAGGTGATATATTTTGCTGGTTATATAGTTACAAAAGTTGATGAAGCAGAAAGAGTTAGATATTTGAAAGACTTGGATTCTGAGTATAAAGCTAAAGTTAAATCTGTTCAAGATGAGAAAACAAAAGAAGCTGTGAAAGAAATGCTTGTAAATGCTAAGAAAGATATAGAATCAATACATGAAGGAAGGGTATTAGATGAAGTTGAATACCATAATTTTGGAATGAAATACGGAACTATGTTTGAAGCTGGCATTGGTGCTGAGGCTATTTATTCTATCTTCAAAAAAATAGATATGGATGCTTTGCTGGAATCTTTAAAAGAAGAATTAAAAAAGGCTAGTTCTGTTGATTCTGTAAAAATAAATAAAAGAATTGCTACTATACAGGCTATGATTCATGCAGAGATTCGTCCTGAGTGGATGTTTCTAAATTATATTCCTGTAATACCTCCAGCTTTGAGACCAATGGTTCCATTGGATGGCGGAAGATATGCTACATCTGATGTGAATGATTTATATAGGAGAGTTATAAATAGAAACAATCGTCTTAAGAAACTAAAAGAGATAATGGCTCCTGATGTCATTTTGCGTAATGAAAAAAGAATTTTGCAAGAAGCTGTAGATGCCTTAATAGATAATTCTATAAGACACGGAAGTGCTGGGTCTGCAATTAACCAATCCCAAAGAAGACCTCTTAAATCTCTAGCAGATAACTTAAAAGGTAAAAGAGGAATCTTTAGGCAAAACCTTTTGGGTAAGCGTGTAGATTATTCTGGACGTTCTGTTATCGTGGTCGGTCCTGAATTACAACTAAATCAGTGCGGACTACCAAAACATATGGCTTTGGAGCTTTTTAAACCTTTTGTTATTTCACAATTACTTAGAAAAGAATTGGCCTATAATATTCGTGGGGCAAATAAATTGATAGAAGATGGAGTTCCAGAGGTTTGGGCTATCTTGGAAGATGTTATTACAGATAAATATGTTTTGCTAAACAGAGCTCCAACTCTCCACAGATTGGGTATTCAAGCTTTCAAACCAGTTTTGATTGAAGGAAATGCTATTCAGATCCACCCTCTTGTTTGTTCAGCTTTTAACGCCGACTTTGATGGAGATATGATGGCAGTTCATGTTCCTCTATCTGAAGAGGCTCAAGGTGAAGCTAGAGAAATAATGGCCGCTGATAAAAATATACTAAAACCAGGATCTGGAGATCCCACGGTTTCAGCCAAGATGCTTGATATTGTATTGGGTTGTTTCTGGATGACCAAAGAGATCTCAGGTGAAAAAGGTGAAGGTAAGATATTTTCTTCTCCAAATAACGCTATTACCGCTCATGATTTTGAAGAAGTATCTTTCCGTTCAAAGGTAAAAGTTTTGCCTACAGACTCTCCAAAATACGCAGAATATCAAGGTAAATTATTTGAAACTACCGTAGGAAGACTTTTGTTCAACAGTATATTGCCTAAAGATTATCCTTTCTTAAATTACACTATAGATAGAAAAAAGGTTACTTCTTTGATTGATGATTTGATAGAAAGATATGGTATAGAAAAAGTTCCAAATATTATAGACAAAATAAAATCTTTTGGTTTCAAGTATGCTACTTATTCAGGTGTTACTTGGGGGTTAGATGATATAAATGTCCCAGAAGGTAAGGATGCTATAGTTTTAGGAGCAAAAGAAAAAGTAAATATTATTGCTGATCACTTTAATTCAGGTCTTATTTCAAAAGATGAAAGGCTACGTCAAACAACAGAGATTTGGCACAAAGCTAAAGCTGAAGTAGAAAGTATTATGCCCCAGACATTACCTAAAGATGGTCCAGTGGCAGATATGGTTCTTTCTGGAGCCAGAGGATCTATGGGAAACATTACCGCTATGGGAGGCATGAAAGGTCTGATTACAAATACGGCGGGAGAGACAATTGAGTTTCCTATTATCTCAAGTTCAAAAGAAGGTTTAACTCCTCTAGAATATTTTATTACCACTCATGGAAGCCGTAAAGGTCTTACAGATACAGCTCTTAATACAGCTAAAGCTGGTTATTTGACTAGAAAACTTTTCGTTGTTGCTCAAGATACTATTATTACAGAAGAAGATTGTGGAACAAAGGATGGTATTGTTATAAACAAAAAAGAGAAGGGTGGTATGGAAATATCATTAGCTAAACATATTAAAGGAAGATTTTTGGCTCATGATGTTGTTTCTCCAAAAGGCGAAGTTTTGTTCAAAAAGGACCACTTTGTAAGTAAAAAAGATGCTCAAAAAATAGAAGATGAGGGAGTATCATCTGTTCTTGTTAGATCTCCTTTATCATGTAAAACATTAAATGGTATTTGTATTAAATGTTACGGAGTTGATCTTGGTAAAAATAAAGTAGTTGAATTGGGTGAAGCCGTTGGAACAGTTGCAGGACAAGCTATTGGAGAACCAGGAACTCAGCTCACTATGCGTACTTTTCACCAAGGAGGTGCTGCTACAATTGGCGGGGATATTACTGCAGGTCTACCAAGGGTTGAAGAATTGTTTGAAAAAAGAAAACCAAAGAACCCAGCTGTTGTTTCTTCTGTTTCTGGAGTTGTCACATATATAAAGGTTACTCCAAAAGAAAAACTTATAACTGTTACTCCAAATCTTGAAGATAGAACAAAGACAAAACAAACGGTTGAGTATAATGTTTCTCTAAATCGTATGATTCTTGTTAGAGTTGGTGATGAAGTTGAGAAGGGGGATATTATAACCGATGGATCGGCTGATATTGATGAATTGTTTAAATATGCAGGAAAAGATAAAACAATTGATTATGTTATTAGAGAAATAAATAAACCTTACGAATTACAAGGAGAAACTGTTTCTAGAAAACATATTGAAACTATTGTCAGACAAATGTTTGCAAGAAGAAGGATAAAGGAATCTGGCGATACCGTATTTTCTCCAGGCGATGTTGTTGAAAGCTCATTTTTGGCTGAAGAAAATGCTCGAATCAAAGAAACGGGAGGATTAGAGGCAAAATCTGATAGTGTTGTTATGGGTATTACAGAAGTCTCTCTTTCTAGGAAGAGTTTCCTTGCGTCTGCTTCTTTCCAACATACAACCAGAATGCTTATATCAAGTGCTATTAGAGGTAATCACGATGAATTAACGGGACTTATGGAAAATGTTATTTTAGGAAGACTTATCCCTGCAGGTACAGGTTTTAAAGGAAGTCCAAAATCAAAAATGATAGAAGATCTTAGACAGAATACTCAGTTTGAAAATCTAGACTAGATTAGACCAGATAAGGTAAGTGTTCGTCGGGACTTTATTCAGTGAATTAAAACACATGGTATATGTCATCATCAGTCGAACAAATAAAATCAAAAATAGATATAGGCTCACTTATCGGTTCCTATATAAAACTAGAGAAAGCAGGGTCTAATTTTAAAGGCAGGTGTCCTTTTCATAATGAGAAGACGCCTTCCTTTTTCGTATCTCCAGATAGAGGGACTTATTATTGTTTCGGCTGTCATGCAAAAGGAGATATTTTTAGTTTCATCCAAGAGTTTGAAGGACTTGATTTTGTTGGAGCCTTAAAAAATTTAGCTGAGAGAGCTGGTGTTAAATTGGAGAAATATGAGTCTGGCCTTAAATCAGATAGAGACAAGTATTATTCAATAATAGAACAGGCTGTCTTGTTTTATCAAAAAATATTTGGAGAATCTCTAGAGGCTAAAAAGTATATGGAAGAAAGAGGGGTTTTAGATAGTACTATAGATAGTTTCCGTATAGGTTATGTGCCACTAGATTGGAGACAGCTCTTTGATCATTTAAGTTCAAAAAATGTTTCTGCTGATGATATGCTTAAAGTCGGTCTCATAAAAAAGAAAGAAGGTTCTGAAAGTATGTATTATGATACCTTTAGAGGAAGAATAATGTTTCCTATAATGGATTCATCTGGCAGAGCGGTTGGTTTCTCAGGTAGGATTTTAGTTTCAGATCCAAAATCTCCAAAGTATTTAAATAGTCCTGATACTATTCTATTTAATAAGTCAGAGGTTCTTTTTGGTTTGGATAAAGCCAAGAGTGAAATAAAAATAAAAGATTATTCAATATTGGTTGAAGGACAGATGGATTTAATAATGCTTCATCAATCAGGTATAAAAAATACAGTAGCTTCGTCAGGGACAGCTTTATCTTCTGGACACCTTGTAACACTTAGGAGGTTCTCAAATAGAATAGTTATGTGTTATGACGGTGATGAAGCAGGGTTTTTGGCATCAAACAGGAGCGCTCATTTAGCCTTATCTTTGGATATGGAATTAAAAATAGCTGAAATGCCAAAAGGGAAAGACCCGGCTGATCTGAGTAAAGAAGATAAAAATGAACTCATCTCTCGTCTAAAAAATTCTAAACATATTATAGATTTCTATGTAGATCATTTATTATCAAAAGATTTAGACCCAATAGCCTTAGGAAAAGAAATAAATCGCAGTATATTGCCATACGTTTCTTTACTTAAAAGTACAATAGATAAATCCAATTTTATAAAAAATATAGCCAAGAAGACTTTTATAAAAGAGGATGCCTTGTGGGAAGATTTAAAAAATATAAATATTCCTAATGTTCCATCTGACAAAGCAGTTTTGTCTAGAGAGAGAAAATCAGGTGGAACAGAGAGGAGGATTGTCGGAATTATTTTATGGCAAGAGACTCTAAAACCTTCTAGTTTAAAAGTAGAGGAAATCCGAGAAAAATTTATTTCTATTTTAGGAGATGAAGAAGCTAAAAAAATATTTGAATTTCTAGAAAAAGATAAGGAAATGTTGCTTTTTGAAACGGAGAGTTTTTATAATGGGGTTGATTATTTAGAAAAAGATGTGGGAGAATTGTTGATAGGATTGGAAGAGGATCTTTTAAAGAAAAAATTTACTGAGACAATGATTTTATTACAAAAGGCAGAGCAAAATAAAAATAAACCAGAAATATTAAAATATTTGGAAGAATGTCAGATTATTTCCCAAAAAATCAATAATTTAAAATACAAATATGAAAACAAATATGAAAACAAATAAAAAAATATCCCCGAAAAAAATTGTAAAGAGTAAACCAAAGGCCCAGAAGAAACCCCTAAAGAAGAAAATAAAGAAAGTTTCTGCTCTTAAAACTAAAACAAAAAAGAAACCTAAAAAACTTCTAGCTATTTCAACTAGAAAAATAACAGTTGAAAAGAAGTTAAAGAAAGAAGACCGACATAAAGAAAGTTTAGAAAAGTTGGTAACTAAAGGAAAAGAGAGAGGGTATGTAACTTACGATGAAATTTTGAAAGAATTTCCTCATGTTGAGGAAGACATTATGTTTTTAGATGAATTGTATGAGAGATTGAGTTCTTCTGGTGTAGATATTTTAGAAGGAGGAGGACTTTTAGAAGTTCCATTAGATGATTTGATTAGTAAAAAATATCCTTATTCTCCTAGAGGAGATTCTTCTTATGATTCAATACAGATGTATCTGAAAGAAATTGGTCAGTATCCTCTAATATCTGGTAGTATGGAAAAAGATTTGGCTAAGAGGATAGAACAAGGAGATGAGGAGGCTAAAAACCTATTAGCTAGAGCAAACTTAAGGCTTGTTGTCTCTATTGCCAAAAAATATGTAGGAAGGTCTGCGGATCTGACTTTGTTAGACCTTATTCAAGAAGGTAACTTGGGTTTGTTTAAAGCTGTAGACAAATTTGATTGGACAAAGGGTTATAAGTTTTCAACTTATGCAACTTGGTGGATAAGACAGGCAATAACCAGAGCTCTGGCTGACCAATCTCGTACTATTAGGGTGCCAGTTCATATGGTGGAAACTATAGCTAAATATAAACAAGTTGTCAGAAGACTTTCACAAGATCTCGGAAGAGATCCTTTACCAGAGGAAATTGCCACAGAAATGAATCTGCCTGTTGATAAAGTTTATACGATAGAAAAAATAGATCAGAGTACTGTTTCGCTAGAAGCTCCAATCGGTGAAGAAGGAGATGAAAGCAAGTCTAAACTTGGAGACTTTCTCGCTGATGAAAAAATTCTCTCTCCTGAGCAAGAATCTGCAAGAAGAATTATCTCCGATCAAGTCAAAGAAATACTAAATGATTTACCTGAAAAAGAAAGAAGGATATTGGAAATGCGTCATGGACTTCTTGACGGAGTTCAGCATACACTAGAGGAAGTAGGTAAAGAGTTTGGTGTCACCAGAGAGCGTATTCGTCAGATAGAGGCAAAGGCTCACGAGAAAATCCGTCAGCACGATAAAATAAACCGTTTAAAGAATTACTATTAAATTTCATAGATTATTTTTAAAACCCAGCTAAATTATTAGCTGGGTTTTAAAAATATTATTCGTGTTATTCTATACTTATGCTTAAAAACGAATTGGATCTCATTTTTGAGAAAAAATATAAAAGCTTAAATAATAAGCAAAAAATGGCGGTTGATGCTATAGAGGGGCCTGTAATGGTCATAGCAGGTCCTGGTACGGGCAAGACGACCATTTTAACTCTTAGGATAGGAAATATACTTAAAAAAACAGATAACCCTGCTTCGGGCATTTTAACACTTACTTTTACTGATGCTGGAGTAAAAGCTATAAAAATGAAACTTCGTGAGATAATAGGAAGTAGGGCAGATGATGTTAGAATTCATACTTTCCATAGCTTTGCTTCAAGTATTATTTCAGAATTTCCTGAACATTTTCCTCATCTATCAAAATCAAAACAAATTACTGATGTAGAAGCTGAGTCAATGATTAGGGATATTTTGAAAAATAAAAAATTTGCAAAACTTAGACCTTTGGGCGATACGGATTTTTATATACATAAAATATTGAGTGCCATAGGAGATTCTAAAAAAGAGGATTGGGATCCAGAAATTATAAGAAAATTTGCAAAAGAAGAAATTGATAGAATAGAAAATGATCCAAGTTCTTTATCTAGTAGAGGTGCTAGTAAAGGTAGTTTAAAAGCAGATAGCTTGAAGAGAATAGAAAGGTGTCAGAGGACTATTTTGTTTGCTGATGTTTTTGAAGAATATGAATTGAGTAAGATAAGTAATAAAAAGATAGATTATGATGACCTGCTAGTTGAACTGAATAAATCACTTAAAAATGACGAGTTACTTTTGAGATTGCTCCAAGAAAAATTTTTATATATTCTTGTAGACGAACATCAGGATACAAATGACTCGCAAAATTTAATTGTCTCTATGCTCTCTAATTTTTTTGAAACTCCAAATATTTTTGTAGTCGGTGATGAGAAACAAGCTATATATCGTTTCCAAGGAGCTTCGGTCGCGAACTTTCTTAGATTTCAAAATATATGGAAAGATATGAAGGTTATTTCGCTAGAGGAAAATTATCGTAGTCATCAAGATATTTTGGATGCTACTTTTAAGATGATTGAACAAAATTATGAAGAAGGAGATTTAGAAGATCTAAGAGTAGAATTGAAATCAGGATTAAAAAAAGAAAAAAGACCAATAGATGTTATCTTTTCAGGCGATACTGATTCGGCAGATGCTTATCTCATAGAGGAACTCCAAAATATTTCTAAAAATGAACCTGAGGCAACCGTAGCTGTAATATTGAGGTGGAACAGAGATGTAGACCATATTTTGTCTTTATGTGAGTCACATGGAGTATTTGTTTCGGCCGAGCGTGGCGCAGATATATTTTCTCATCCTTTGGGCAGTTTGTATTTTAAGATATTAGAATACTTAAGTGACCCATCAAAAACAGATAGTCTAACTGAAACTATTGCACTAAATCTTTGGGGTCTAGATTTTGAAAAATCAAATAATCTAATTAAAAGAATCAGGAGTGGAAATATAAAAGATATTGAAAAAGAGATAGAAGTCCTTTCTGTCTTGCATAAAGAAATAAATATACTGAGCCCGATTGCTTATTTGATCTTTGTAGGTGAAGTTTCAGGGCTCATCTCTCCTGACAAAATGACCGACCCTCTGTCTGTAGAAGTTTGGAGGGGAATTATAGATTTAGCCAGAAATATCGCCGGGAACTCTAAAATAGAAAATTCTTTTGATTTAATAAAGGAGTTATTAGATTACAAAAAAACTTCTGAAAATAAAGTCATAAAAATAGGTAGTGGATCAGTAGATGCAAAAATACAAATAATGACAGCTCACTCTTCCAAAGGTTTAGAATTTGACTATGTTTTCGTTCCTTATGCTTTAGAAGAATATTGGATAAGGCGACCTCAGTCTGGAGCCTTTGTTCTTCCTAGAGAGGAAGATAATAGTGACGATATAAAAGATTCAAGGAGGCTTTTTTATGTAGCTTTGACTAGAGCCAAAAAACATCTTGTTATAATTGTCCCAACAAATGATAATCTAGGTAAAGATTTTACTCCACTCAGATTTGTGGAAGAGTTGCATCCGGGTAGTGTTAATAAGATAGAAGCTCCGCAAATAAAGAGTCTACCAAAAATACTAAAAGGCGAAAGCTTGAATTCCCACAGAAAGTCGGAATTGGTTGAATATTCAAAAAGAGTTTTAATTGAGAACGGTTTATCTGTCACAGCTTTAAACCATTTTATGAAATGTCCGAGCGAGTTTCTTTATAAAAGTATATTAAAAGTTCCGGAAGCACCAAATGCGAGTTCTGAAAAAGGTACGGCTATGCATAAAGCTATGTCTTCTGTCTGGGCGAATGAAGACAAGAGAGTTTCTTCTATAACGAAAACAATAGAAGATTCTGTTAAATCTTATTTTGAAACGTCTCTCTTGCCAAAAGCAGAAAAGGAAATCATATTAGAAGAATTGATTTTATCTGCCGGAAGTATTGCAAAATCTTTGGAGAATCATTTTTCTATGAAAGGCACTGTGCAAACTGATAAATGGATGGATTTTATATTTAAAACAAAATATAAAAATAAACAAATAGAATTAAAATTACATGGACAGTTAGATGTTTTAGTTTTTGAAGGTGAAAATAGTTTTGTTTTTGATTATAAAACAAGACAAGTTATGTCAGAGAATGCTATAAAAGGAGAAACTAAAAATACAGACGGTAATTATTTTAGACAACTTATTTTTTATAAAATTTTGGTAGAAGGTAACAGTCAGTTTGCTGGTAAAAATATGGAACTAGCTTTAGTTTTTATCAAGCCAGATGAAAAAGGACGTTGTCCTGTAGTATCTATTTCTGTATCAAAAGAAGATGCAGATAAAGTAAAAGACGAAGTTTCTTATCTTTTGGAAAATGTCTATTCTGGAGAGTTTTTGGACAGAGTTTGTGATGATCCAGATTGTAAATGGTGTCCTCTTAAAAAGTATTCAATAAAATAATTATTGAGCCAATAGAGAATCTATTGCTTGTTTTAGATTTGTATAAGGAAGGGCTCCTTCTACAGGTATCTTTTCTCCTGTACTTTTAATGATTACTATCGAGTGAGGAGTGCCTTGTCCACCTGTTCGGACTGCCTCTTGATAGTCTGCTTCTATTTTATCTGCAAATTTACCACTTTGGAGGCATTGATTAAATGTATCTAGGGGTAAACCTATATCACTAGCTATTTTAGGTAATTCTTCTACCGGTAGACCATTATTTGATGGTGTTCTGTCATATATAGCATTTGTATATTCCCAAAATTTATTATTTCCACCTATTTCCCTAGCACATTCTGTAGCCTCGGCTTCTTTTCTGGCTTTAGGATGGAGCCCGTCTATAGGGAAGTGTCTGTAAACCCAAGCAACTTTACCAGAAGGTCCATATTCTGCTACTAACTGGTTTAATGTTTTATGGAAATCTTTACAATAAGGACACTCTGTATCTGAATATTCTACTATAACTATGTCAGCATTTGGGTTTCCAAGGATGTGGTCATCTGAAGTAACAGGTCTGCTTGCTTCTGGCCCTGTGGCTAGAAGCAGGTTATTTCCTGGAGCTTCTGAGGGTTTTTTACCAGATAGATATATGGATCCGCCTATTATTAATCCTGCGATTATTATTGCGATTGGTACTGTAAATTTATTTGTATCCATATTTTTTCTATTTATTTTTAATGTGTGCTAGAATTATATCTCATGACACCTTTTGAGGCAATCATACTTGGAATAGTTCAAGGAGCGACAGAATTTTTGCCCATTTCATCTTCTGGTCATCTAATTATAGCCAGATCATTTTTGCACCTACCATTGGAACACACTTTAACTTTTGACGCCATACTTCAGTTTGCTACGGTCATAGCTTTAGTAATATATTTTTGGAAAGATATTTGGAATGTTTTTGTATCTATCCTAAGAAGTCTGTCAGGATTTTATGTTAGTAAAAATGAAAAGATTTTGTCTTGGTCTATTGTTATAGGAACAATACCAGCTGTAATACTAGGTCTTCTTTTGGAATCTTATATGGAAACTATTTTTAGAGATATTTTTCTTGTATCTATTACTTTAATTGCTGGAAGTATTTTAATGTATGTTGCTCAATATTTTGGCAAACAAGACAAAGAGATTTCTTTAGGTAGGGGACTTATCATAGGTCTTTTTCAAAGTCTAGCTCTTGTTCCGGGCATTTCCCGTTCTGGTTCAACAATATCTGGGGGACTTTTTTCCGGGCTTCCAAGAAATGAAGCCGTTAGGTATAGTTTTGTTCTTTCTATTCCTATTTTACTAGGTTCTGGAGCAAAAAAACTTTTGGAAGTTGATTTTGTCGGCTCCTTATTTGATCTAAATCTTTTACTTGGTTCTATCACAGCATTTCTCGTAGGATTTTTAGTCATCCATTATTTTATAAAATATATGAAGCATCACAATCTAAATATTTTTATAATATATAGAATTGTTCTAGCAATCTTAATTCTACTTGTATTTTAGTCTTATTTTAAGCCATATTTTATATAACATAAAATATATTGATTTCTTAATTACAAAATAATAGACTGAGTTATCTATGAAAAAACATAAAACAGAATGGGACCTAAGCCTTCTATATAGAAACAATAAAGATCCTAAGATAGAAAAAGATATTAAGGAGATAGAAGGACTGTGTAATAATTTTGAGATTAAATATAGAAATAAGGATTTTACATCTTCACCTAAAAAACTTCTGATAACTTTAGTTGATTTTAATAAACTTCTTGAAAAATTAGAAAGAAACAAATCTTGGTGGTATTTTGCTCTTAAGGTTAGGTTGAATTCCTCTGACCAGTTTTCAAGTGCTTCTTCTACAAAATTAAGCGCACGTATTACTGAAGCTTTCAATAAGATAATGTTTTTTAATCTAGAAATAGGAAAAATAAACAAGAAAGATCAAAATAAATTTTTAAATAACCCGATGCTTACTGAGTTTAGGTATGTTCTACAGGTTATTTTTAAAAAATCAGAATTCAAATTGTCAGAAAAAGAAGAGCAAGTGATAGACCTTCTTTCCGAGACAAGTTATGGTATGTGGGTAAAAGGCTCAAGTAAGTTAGTTAACGAACAACAGGTAATTTATAAAAATAAAAAGATTCCACTTTCTGAAGCTATATCTATTATGTCTGATTTAGAAACAAGAGATAGAAGGATTCTTGGACAAAAAATAAATCAGTCATTAAAATCAGTTTCTCATTTTGCAGAAGCTGAAATAAATGCTGTTTACAATTACAAAAATATTTTAGACAAGCGCAGAGGTTATAAAAAACCTTATAGCAATACAATACTGAATTATAAAAATAACGAGGAGACAATAGAAAAACTGGTTAAATTGGTTACAAAGTATTTTTCTTTAAGTAAAAGATTTTATAGTATACAAGCAAAAATTTTAAAGAAGAAAAAGTTAACTTATTCTGATAGGGTGGCAAGTATAGGTAAAATAAATAAAAAATTTGACCTAAAATCATCAATAGAAATCGTTATGGAATCTTTCAATAAGATTGATCCAAAATACGGTAGAATAGTTTCTATGTTTTTTGAAAATGGGCAGGTTGATGTTTACCCAAAAAAAGGAAAATCTGGTGGAGCATTTTGTTGGGGAATGGGTGATTTGCCTGTTTTTGTTTTTTTAAATCATACAGACGACATAAGATCTGTTGAAACTTTAGCTCATGAAATGGGTCATGCCATACATACTGAACTATCCAAATCTCAACCTGTTCAGTATAGGGATTACTCTATGGCTGTTGCCGAAGTGGCTAGCACATTTTTTGAACAGGTTGTCATAGACGAACTTGAAAAATATTTATCTGATGATGATAAAATAATATTACTTCATAATAAAATTAAGGGTGATATTTCAACTATATTTAGACAAATTGCTTGTTTCAATTTTGAACTTGAACTTCATAATAAAATAAGAGAAAAAGGTGAACTTTCAAAGGAAGAAATGGCAAGTCTTCTTGCTAAACACATGAGGGCTTATTTAGGAGATATTGTAGAAGTTACAGAAGATGATGGTTATCAGTTTGTAAGCTGGTCTCATATCAGAAGGTTTTTTTATGTATATTCATATGCTTACGGACAACTTATAAGTCGGTCATTGTTTGAAAATTGGAAGAAAGACAAATCTTATGCGATAAAGATTGAGAAATTTTTAAGTAGTGGTGGTTCAATGAGTCCTGAGGATATATTTAACAAAGCTGGTATAGATACTACTGATATGAAATTTTTTGAATCAGGTATAAAAAGTATAAAGAAAGATATAGATAAGTTGGAGAAAATATCTTTAGGAAAAAGTCTTTAGCAGTTCTAAAACAGACTTTGAGTCTTTACTTCCAAAACAGGTTCCCAGTGTTTTGTATCTAGTTTTATTTCTTTTGTGAAAGGTCCTTCTTTGAAAATGAGTTTTTTGTTTTTCATTGCATACTCGTAGACATCTTTGGTAATTTTTACATCATCTAGACAATATTTTCTTATCTTATCTATCTCACCCTTTTTCCACCAAACCACAGCTTCTAGGCCGTTTGCACTTTTATGTGATCCAAAAGTTCCTTCGGCAATTTGATCCAGCTTCATTCTGCGACCATAAGTGTTTTTTATTTCTTTCAAGATATCCAACGATCTTATCTGGTTTAAATCTCCTAAACCAGCTTTCTTGTAGTATTTATTTAAAAGAGGAATGTCAAAGTGATCTCCATTGTAAGTAATAAATAAATCTGCTTTTCCGATTATTTCCCACATTCCCCCAAACTCCTCTTGTGTAAAACTTGCATAAGAATTTGTTTCGTAATCATAAAGTCCGACAATAGATATGTCCAAATCTACAGGATCATTTGAACCAACATCTTGAAATATATTTTTAGTTTCTATATCAAATACAATCTTACGCATTATTGTGTTTTTTTAATTATTTCTACGATTTCAGAAACAGTAACTTTATTTTCATTTTCAGACTCTAGATGCTTTAATGTGTACTTGTCACTTTTTATTTCATAATCTCCGATAGCCAAGAAGTAGGGAACTTTTTGTTTCAGAGCCAACTTAACTTGGTCACCAATTTTTTTATTTGTTAGGTTCACTGTTACATTTATTCCTTCCGATCTAAGAGCGTTTGCTAAATACTGCGCATTTTGGATAAATTCTTCTTTAACAGTACCAATAAATAGTCTTGATGATGAAGTATAATGAGGTAACAAGTTGTGTGTTTCTAGAAAATCTCTAGCGGTTACATCACCGGCACCAAATCCTATTGCTGGTACTTTTTGACTACCAAAAATATCTAAAAGATCATCATACCTGCCACCTCCAAATATAGATCGGTTATTTTCTGGTGATGTATCAAAAACCTCGAAAACAGTTCCGGTATAATAGTCAAAACCTCTCATAAGAGTTGGGTCAAATTTAATATTTTTTATACCATTTGCTTCTAAAGTTTCTATGAGAACAACCAGATCTTCCACATTCTTATTTTCACTTCCAAGTGTATTTAGTAGTATTTCGTTTGAAGATATCATCCTTATAAAATCTTTAGTTTTTTCTCCTAAAACTTCCTCAACACTAGTTTTGAAAATATCTTCACTTATTTTATCTTTCTTATCTATTATTTTTGAAAGTTTGTGACTGTTATCTTCTGGAATAGAAAAATGTTTATAAAGGTCTTTTAGTATCTTTCTACTGTTTAGTCTTATTATGAAATCTTCATCTTTTGCCCCATAATTTTTCATTATAGTATAGGCGATTTTTATTACTTCACTGTCGGCATTCTTTGATTCAATACCAAAAAGGTCAACATTCAACTGCCAGTGTTCACGGAGCCTTCCTCTTTGTGGTTTCTCATATCTGAAAAGATTTGGAATTGAAAACCATCTTAGGGGAAAGGGAAGTTCTTTTTCTCTGGCTGCGACCATTCTAGCTACAGTGGGAGTCATTTCTGGTCTCAAAGTGACTTCTCTTTCGCCTCTATCTATAAAAGTATAAGTTTGTTCATTTACAATTTCTTCTCCAGATTTTGCTTTGTAAAGTTCGGCAGATTCTAAAATAGACGCATCGTATTGTGTGTATCCAAAAGACTCTACCGTTTTTTTCCATATATCAAATATGTAGTTTAGGACAAACATATCTTCTGGGTAAAAATCCCTTACTCCTTTGTAACTTTCTGTGCTGATTTTTTGTGACATAGTGTATATATAAATAAAATGATAGAATCTCTTTTTAAGTTTATCTTTTATAGTTTATATAAAAAATGACCAATATACAAGAAGATAATATCCATTTGGCCTATAAAAATACCGGAGAAACACCAAAAGAGTGCTTAGAAAGGTATAAATCCGAAAATCCTAATCTAGAGAGCGTTCCTATGACATACGCTGGCAGGCTAGATCCAATGGCCGAAGGGGTTTTAATTTTACTTTCAGGAGAAGCCATAGAAAAAAAAGAAGATTTTTTAGATCTTCCCAAAACTTATGTGTTTGAAATATTGTGGGGAGTAAAAACTGATACAGGAGATGTTCTTGGTCTTATCGATAAAGAAGAAGAAAAAATTCCAAAAGAAGAAGATGTTAGAGGTGTCTTGGAAAAAAGTTTAGGCGATTTTATTCAAAAATATCCAGCTTATTCTTCAAAACCAGTAAATGGAAAACCTCTTTTTCTTTGGGCTAGAGAAGGGAAGCTTGAGGAAATAGAAATTCCAGAACATGAAGTCTCTCTGTATAGAGCAAGGTTTTTAGAAAGAAAAGAAATTGATTCCATTCTTTTATTAAAAGAAATAAAAGAAAAGATAGGTAAAGTTAAAGGTGATTTTAGACAAGAAGAAATAATTTCAAAGTGGAGTGATTTATTTGAAGATAAGAAAAGTAGATTTACTATTGATAAAATTGAAGTTGAGGTTTCTTCTGGTTTCTACATAAGACAGTTTACAGAAGATTTAGCAGAAAAACTTAGTACAGTTGCCTTGACAAGTCATATATTACGAACAAAAGTTGGGAATTACGAAGCCTTGTAATTATTTCTATAAGATGGTTTAATACAAAGTAGAAAGGGATTCATGGCCAGTTTCAACCCGGATATCGAATATTTCGTGAGGGAACTCTTTAACTTTGACGGAGAGAGGAAGGAGGAAAAAAAAGTTCGTCCGTTGAAAAGGCCTAGTAGAAATCACAGGGGCACAGAGATGAAGCCTCCAAGGAGTCGTCCGTGCGCCTGCTATCGCGCACGGTAAACCCAAGCCCCCACAATTGTGGGGGCTTTTAAATTTAGGAAAATTTAGAATCATTCCAGGTTATTTTGGTAGGTTTAGTTTTCTGATGAAATTTTTATTTAAGTAGGCAAGGCTTTTGAAGCAACACATCTCTGGAGCCTCTGCAGGCCTTGAGCAGGGTTTCGTCAAGGCACCTCGTTCTTGACGAATCAAGGCCGAGGACAGTTCTTCAAACTCGCTGGAGTTTGTGAGGGTGCGATAGAAGTGTGTTGCGGAAAAAACCGAGAATGGTTTTTATTTTATGTGTTTGTGGATTTACTTCTTAAAAACCTTTTTTCTCAATCTGACGGATTTTGGAGTTATCTCTATAAACTCATCTTCAGCCATTATTTCCATAGCTTTTTCTATATCTAGTTTGTAAGCTGGAGCAAGAAAGATGCCGTCATCAGAGCCAGAAGCACGCATATTTGTAAGTTGTTTTCCTTTTATAGGGTTTACTTGCAGGTCGTCTCCTTTTGAAACATTTCCAATAACCATCCCTTCGTAGACTTCCATTCCGGGTTCTACATATAGAGTTCCTCTTTGTTGTAGGTTATCCAAAGCAAAAGCTAAAACTTTTCCTTTCATCATAGAAACCATAGATCCTAAATGAGTCTTTTTTATTTCTCCAACATAAGCTCTAAATTCTACAAATCTGCTAGAAAGTATCCCTTGACCTTTTGTATCTACTACAAATTGTCCTCTATAACCCAAAAGTCCTCTAGTTGGTATTTCAAAAGTTAGTCTTTGGGTGGTATCTTCTTGTTTTATATTCGTTATTATTCCTTTTCTACTTGTCAGTGTACTTATCACAGTACTTGCAGATTCATTTGGAACATCAATAATTACTTCTTCAAAGGGTTCTACTTGGACACCGTCTACTTCTTTCAAAATAACTTGAGGCTGTGATACTTGAACTTCATATCCTTCTCTTCTCATATTTTCCAAAAGTACAGCGATGTGTAGTTCACCCCTACCATATACTGTGTAATATTCATTGTTATTCCAATCAACTTTTAGCCCGACATTAACTTCGAGTTCTTTTTCCAATCTTTCTCTTATTTGTCTTCCTGTAACAAATTTTCCTTCAAGTCCGGCAAAAGGAGAGTTGTTTACTAGAAAGTTTAAAGATATTGTTGGTTCATCTATTTTAATTGTAGGAAGTGGTTCTGCATTTTCATCTTTGCAAATTGTATCTCCAATATAAATAGTCGGAAGACCAGCGATCATTACAATATCTCCTGAAAAGGCTTCGTTGGCTTCTACTCTTTCTGTTCCTTTAAATGTAAAGAGTTTTGTTATTTTTCCAGAAACTGTTTCAGTATTATGTTGTTTAAAAAAAATTTGTTCTCCGGTTTTTATGACGCCATCGTAGACTCTACATATAGCTAGTCTGCCCATAAAGTTATCATAAGCTAAATTGAAAGTCTGAAGTTTGGCTGGGGCATTTAAGTCGCCGTTTGCTATGGGTACTATTTCTAGTATCGTATCTAAAAGAGGAGTCAGGTCTTTTGAACCATCACTAAGTTTTCTTTTAGCAATACCTTCTCTACCAATAGCATATATGGTAGTGAAATCCAGTTGCTCATCGTTTGCCCCAAGTTCCATAAATAATTCCAAAATCATCTCGTGAACTTCATCTGGTCTAGCTGCTGGTTTGTCTATTTTATTTATAACTACAATCGGTTTTAATCCAAGTTCTAGAGATTTTTTAAGCACAAATCTGGTCTGGGGCATAGGACCTTCTTGAGCATCTACAAGTAGCAAAACACAGTCAATAGACCTGAGAACTCTTTCTACCTCAGAACCAAAGTCAGCGTGGCCTGGTGTATCTACGATGTTTATCTTTGTACCTTTGTAGTCTATAGATGTGTTTTTTGAATATATAGTAATACCTCTCTCAAGCTCTAAAGCATTGGAGTCCATAGTAGCTCCTTCAAGAGACATACCTGTCTGGCGCATCAAAGCATCGGTCAGAGTTGTCTTACCGTGGTCTACGTGAGCTATTATTGCGATATTTCTTATTTCCATAATAAAAATTAGTGTTTTTAAAAATCGTTTCCAGAGAAAGCCAAACGAAATCCTATTAAAGCATAAAATAGGGCTTTTGGTCAATGATTTGTTGTTATGTCCCATAATAACTTAATTGTTTATAACAATATTTTGTATCAAAATATGGGATTGACAAAATGATGCTAAATATGCTATAATATAAGGTAGAAATCAGGTAGGGCGAAAGTCCAAAATAAAGCCTGTTTTGACAGAAAGGAAAACTGACCATGATGGAAAACAACACCATGCTCGGAAAGACCGTCGTTTTGCTTTGCAAAATGACCGAGGGGCTCGGACTCGTGTTCGACCTCCTAGAGAAGATGAATTCCGTAGAAGGGGAAAGGTGGCGAGAAAATCTGGCAAAGTTCCTCCGCAAGGAACCCTGCTGGGGTAGTGGCCAAGTCACGCAAGTGACCCAACCGAAACCCACGCCCTCGATCCTCGAGCTCGTCGGGACGACCACAATCTCCGCAACTACGGGCAAGTTCGTAGCCAAAGAGAAGTTTATGGTCGGTACCAAGCATAACGCTCCGGTAAAGATTAGTTATCTCAATGATGACTTCATCACATCGTTTCTACAATGTGACAGCAAGATTGAAAACCCGGTGGGTGAACATATTTTAGGTCACTATAAGTTGAGACGATCATCACCGGATGATCTAATCATCGCCGAACTTGGCGGTCTCGAGAAGGTGGAAACAACACTCTCTGAGATATTTTTTGTAATGAAAGATAAAAAGAAAAGAGATATATTAAGAAGATGTCGCAATATTTTTTATATTAAAGACATCTCTGGAGCACTTCGCGTCATTGATGTTGAGGTGTACGAGGATAGGTTGTGTATTTATGCCTATCCTATAGGAAATTCAATTTGGCATAGCGGAGATTGTGTTTTTTGTTAAGTAGTTAACATTTTAAGACCCTCGGTCTGCTTTGGCAGACAGAGGGTCTTTTTTTGTGTATTTCTTTTCACTATTTTATTTTTCTTTTGGTATAATAATTGAATGGAAAATATTACTCCTCCAAATTTTATAAAAAACATTCCAGAGGTAGGTTCGTTTCTTGTTTTGCATTCTTCAATACTTTATATAATCTTGGGAATATTTTTTTTGGGCTATTTGGTAGTTTCTACAATACTTATTTATCATTGGAATACTTATGGTATGAGGGCTCAAGGTGTCATAGTAGCTGAGATATTGTATTTATTTGTTTCTCTTTCTTTATTCTCCATTGCAGTATTATCTTTATATTATTTTTAAACTATATGGTACATAAAGCTTTAAATTTGGATCCGGATGAAAATGTTTTAATAGAAGTCAGAAGGCATTGGATAATTTTTCTAGGTCATGCTGTCGCTTTGCTATTTTCAGCTGTTTTACCTTTTATTATATTTACTATGTTAAAGATGTTTGCTCCTTCTTTTTTGGATTTAGTAACAATACAAGGAAACAACTATGCTTTATTTACTTTTCTTTATTCACTTTGGCTTTTATTTTTATGGGTTTCTTTCTTTGTGGAGTGGACAAAATATTATTTGGATGTTTGGTATGTCACAGAGAAAAGAATAATAGATATAGACCAAAGAAGTCTTTTTTCGCGAGAAGTATCAAATCTACGGTTTGACAGAATACAAGATGTCACTGTAGATACTCATGGTTTTTGGGCAACACTTTTTGGTTTTGGAAATATAAGAGTTCAAACAGCAGCAGAGGATTCTACCAGTTTTTATATGTCTACTGTAGCAAATCCTGAGGCTTTGAGAAGAGTTATTTTTAACCAACAAAATCTATCTTTGAGAAACTAGTTTTTGTTTTCTGTTGTTGCGTGTTAAAATGTCTTCCGTTAATCATTTAATAATTTATACAAATGGCAACACAGAAAAAAAAGATTAGTTCTAAAAAAATTAGCAGAATAATAGGAAGAGAAATAGTTGATTCTAGAGGAAATCCTACGGTAGAAGTAGATCTGTATTTGGCAGATGGTTCTATGGGTAGAGCTTCTGTCCCTTCTGGAGCTTCTACAGGCAGTTACGAAGCGGTAGAGCTTCGTGATGGAGATAAAAAGAGATATGGAGGTAAAGGTGTAAAGAAAGCTGTAGAAAATGTAAATTCATCTTTAGGTAAACTCCTAAGAGGGAAAGAGTGGACTCAGAAAACTTTAGATGATGCAATGATAAAACTAGACGGAACTGAAAACAAAAGTAAACTTGGTGCAAATGCTATGCTCGGAGTATCTTTGGCTTTTTCAAAAGCAATGGCTAAGTCTTCGGGGAAAACTCTTTATGGGTATTTCAAAACAATAAGCAAAACAAAGACAACTGTGTTGCCAACTCCTATGATGAATGTTTTAAACGGTGGAAAGCACGCTGAAAATTCTACCGACTTTCAGGAGTTTATGATCGTTCCGATAGGAGCCAAAACTTTTGCCGAGGCCTTGCGTTATGGTGCAGAAGTTTTTCATGAACTCAAGAAAATATTGAAATCTAAAAAACTTAATACTTCTGTAGGCGACGAAGGGGGATACGCTCCATCACTTCCATCAAATGAAGCAGCTATAGAGATTATTTTGGAAGCTATAAAAAATGCCGGATATAAACCAGGAAAGGATATTTCTTTGGCTCTGGACCCTGCTGCTAGTGAAATATACAAAGATGGTAGGTATCATTTGGAAACAGAAGGTAAAATTCTTTCTAGTAAAGAAATGGTTGCTTTTTATGAAAACTGGGTCAAGAAATATCCGATAGTTTCAATAGAAGATGGTTTGGCTGAAGATGATTGGGAAGGTTGGTCTCTTTTGACTGCAAAACTCGGTAAAAAAATTCAAGTAGTAGGAGATGATCTTTTTGTGACAAATATTCAGAGACTTAAAATGGGTATAGAGAAGAAAGCAGGAAACTCTATTTTGATAAAACTAAATCAAATAGGAACAGTATCCGAAACAATAAGTGCAATACAGATGGCCCACAAGGCCAATATGACAGCTGTGGTTTCTCATAGGTCAGGAGAAACAGAAGACACGACTATTTCTGATTTTGTAGTAGGGCTAGGAGCTGGACAAATAAAAACAGGTTCTCTTTGTAGGTCAGAAAGAGTGGCAAAATACAATCAGCTTTTGCGTATAGAAGAAGAGCTTGGTAAAAAAGCAATCTACTTGGGTAAAAAAGCTTTTCAGAGATAACTGATATTAAGTAAATTGTAGTATAATTTTAAGTGCTATGAATAAACACAAACAAGTGGTTTTAATTATTTTGGATGGTTGGGGGTACAGACAAGAAGAGAAGGACAACGCCATAGCTGAGGCAAACACTCCTATCTTTGATAACTTGTGGAAAAATTATCCTCATTCACTTTTAGAAGCTTCTGGTGAAGCTGTCGGGTTACCTGTTGGACAAATGGGAAATAGTGAAGTCGGACATATGACTATTGGCGCGGGTAGACCACTTGATCAAGATTTGGTTCGTATAAAAAAAGCTATAGATTCTGGAGAATATGCAAAAAATCCAGCATTTTTGGCTTTGTTTGATCATGTAAAAAAGAATAATTCTACTTTACATGTCCAAGGACTTCTTTCTGATGGGGGTGTGCATAGTCATATGGAACATCTTTTTGCTTTTTTAAAAGCGGCTAGAGAGAATGGTGTAAAAAGAGTGGCTATTCATGTCTTTACAGACGGTCGTGATACTGCTCCACAAAGTGGTGCTGGTTATATTAAGAAATTGGAAGAGATTTTAGAGCAGGTTGGTATCGGTTTTATTGCTTCTATATCTGGACGCTTTTATGCTATGGATAGGGATAATAACTGGGACAGGTTGGATAAAGTAGAAAAAGCTCTTTTTGAGTGTAAAGGAAATGTTTGTACTTTAAAACCTTCTGAATATGTTGAAAGTTTATATAAAGAAAATAAAATAGACGAAACTCTGGAGCCTATAGTCTGCCTTGGCCCAGATGGAAAAGGTTGTGCTATAGAAGCACATGACGGTGTTTTCTTTTTCAACTTTAGGTCTGATAGAGCTAGGATGATTTCTTCAAAAATATTGGAAAAGACAGACAAAGAAGATATTTGTTTTGTCACTCTTACAGAATATGAAATAGAGTTTAAATGTTTGGTGGCTTTTCCTCCAGAAATTATTTGTTCTACTTTAGCAAAGGAGATTTCAGTTGCTGGAATGACACAGGCCCACATTGCTGAAACAGAAAAATTCCCACACGCCACATATTTTCTAAATGGTGGTGTAGAAAAACCTTATCCAGGCGAGGAACACATTCTTATTCCTAGTCAGAAGGAATTTTCAACACACGACTTGGCTCCAAAAATGCAAGCAGAAGGGATTGCAAACAAAGCCATTGAACAAATAGGAAAAGGCACACAGTTTATTTTTATAAATATCGCTAATGCGGATATGGTTGGGCATACTGCAAATGTACCAGCCATAATAGAATCTGTAGAGGAAGCAGATAGGCAACTCGGTAGGATACTAGAGGCTTTGGACAAAACCGATGGAGTAGCACTTATAACAGCAGATCATGGTAATGCGGAAATAAACATAGACCCTGTGACAAGCAACAAACATACTTCACACACAATAAACCCTGTGCCGGCAATTATTACAGATAAAAACTATAAACTAAATACAGGAAATTTGGCGGATATTGCTCCCACAATTTTAACTATTTTGAGTTTACCTGTACCAGACTGTATGACTGGAAAAGTGTTGGTTTCTTAGTTTGACTTAAATGTCTTTTTGCATTATAATTCTTGACTGATTTCAGTTCTTTGAAGGAGAGTTATTTTGCCGTTTGAAAAGCGAGCTTTCGTTTTCATTGGGTTTCCCGGATCTGGCAAAGGCGAACACTGTTCGTACTTACAACGATATCACGGGCTACATCATGTGCCCGTTGGAGACATCCTAAAAGAGGATCCAGAATTATCACCGTATACAAGCGAGGGTATACTGTGTCCATTTGAGAAGGTAAAGAGTGTTTTAGAAAGAGAGGTCAGAAAAGCCGATTCTAAAGACATTGTTTTAGATGGCGCTCCGAGAAATAGAGATCAGGTTAGTCTTGTTATGAATATTTTGGAAGGGTGTCTTGTAACATACATCCTTCTGCATTGTGAATGGATAACAGCCTTCAATCGGGCTATTTCTAGACCCAGGTCTGACAGCAAGCCCGAAATAATATCCAGAAGGTTGAATGAGTATATGCTAAATATAGATCATATCATACAAGAATTAAAGGAGAGGCATCAGACTGTGGTGAAGATTAGTTCTGAACCTCCTATTGAAGAGGTTAGGGTGGAGTTGTTGGAGAAGGTTATTTCTCCTGTCTTTGTTTGAACCACTTTGGCGGGCCGGAAACGGCCTGCTTTTTTTATGAAAAAATTAGACCGAAGGGTTGACAAATAAGCTGATTTTGTGTAGGTTTATGGCGCTGCCCAAGAGGGCACTAGTTCAGTTCTTTGAGAGGTGCTTATGCGAAATGTCGCACTTTTGCTCGTCCTTTTCTGCCTTGTCCTTTCGGGCAATGCTACACCAATCATGCCTTCGTTTGACGGTGCACCGGTGGGAGGGTGGACAACTGACCGTTATCAACCCAATACATTTGCCGACATCGGCACATTTCAGGGACGTAACGATGTTCTTCGGATCGGCATTGATGCCGCCCAAGGACTCGGCAACCGTGGCGGTCAGAACAGTCAATTCTACAACACGCAGGGTATGCAATACCTTGTGTCAGGTGGAGCTGGATCTGTATTGTCGGCTGACCTCTGGATACCAGAGGAATGGGCCATAGAGTCAAATGGCTCGCGTCGTACGGATATGTGGGGCATCATGCAAGACGGTGCAGCAAATGTATCCGGCTATCCCATTTTGGGATTCACCAATTACGGAGGAGTTGGGATGTTCCGAGCATGGAACGACTCTGGCTCTGGAAGTTGGCAAATTTTGTCCGACAATGTCCAGTACGGAGCCTGGAACTCATTGGCAATTGTCTTTACCGGGACAGACTACGAGTACCATGTGAATGGTACGAATAGCTGGAGCAACACTGTTCCTGCTGGGACTGTTGGTTTTAAAGGCCTGATCATGCAGGCCTACAACTTCAACGGGGATACTTCAATCCCTAACTCTGTAACAGCGGGTGGTGTCGGAAATTACGACGCTAATTGGGCGAATGCATCCCAGGTTCCGGAACCTGGGACTTGGCTTCTGTCCGGACTGGGACTTCTTGGTCTCGGTCTCTGGCGTCGTCGCCAGATCTCATAAGGGAGAGTACCTTTCAACCAAAAGCCGTGGGTTTACACCTACGGCTTTTTTATTATTCCAAAAAAGTTTTTTAGATTCTTATACAAATTAAGAACTAAAACAATTAAGAGTTAATATTTAATAACCACTACAACAACACATTTCTGGAGCCTCCGCAGGCCTTGAGCATGGTTTCGTCAAGACACCCCGTTCTTGACGAATCAAGGCCGAGGACAGCCAAACAAACTCGCTGGAGTTTGTGAGGGTGCGACAGAAGTGTGTTGTAGTGGTCTAGCTGGTCAAACTAAAAAATACTCCCAAGTAGTATGGCCACAAAACTATAGCCAAAACACCTTGCCAAAAAGCAAGTTTAAGGTATCCCAGTGTGAATAGCCACCCGACTATCCAAAGACCACCAAGACAACCGCTATCATTTTTTATTTTTATTTTTTCCATGACTTTATTATAAAATTTTTTAATAAAAAAAGTCCAATCGCATAGGAAAGGACTTTATTCTTTATTGAAACCTCCACATTTCAATATCGCTTCTTTGACTGTTATGATAGATTCCACTACATTGATTTGCCATTCTATAAAAGAGTTTCCAAACCTACCCAAATGGTTTCCTTTATGTCCTCTTGGTAATATACAAGAGGTTTTTTCATCTTCAAATGGGTAAAATATAAAACGCATTTTACATTCACGCATTTTCAAAACCTCCTCTACAAATAATTATATAGTATTCTGCCACTTTGCATATAATTTGTTTTGTTATAGGATTGAAATGGGGAGGAGAGAAGTATGTCTGAATTTCAAGAAATGTTGAAAGTTGATTCTGAAGACACCCTTAGATTCTTTTTTAGTTCTTTACTCCAGGTGTTAGTAAATAATAAGAAACCATATAAAGAATCTCAGCTTCTTTATGTCTCAAGTGTCTTGGCTCATTACGCCCAAGTGACAAGAGGTGGTGATGAGTCAAAACCAGTTTTGGCTGGTCTTACGGACATTTTTGACCTCTTTATTATAAACAGAGAAGTGCCGACTGATGCTGATATTTTAGAGTGGGGGGGATCCCAGATAATATTATTTGCTGGGTTTTTCCGAGATCAAATGAGAAGAAGACACAATCCTGCTTTTTATGACAGGATAGGACAAGCTCTATACCTCAGGGCTAGTCGAGAAAAAAGTTATAAACAAAGAGGCTTTTTTGAAGAGCTATCTTCGAATGTTCCTTTTTGGACAAGTAGTTGTTGTCGTCTAAGCAGGTATCTTAGGCACCAAAGATATTTATTAAATAATTGATGAATAAAAAAACTGCGGACATATGTCCGCAGTTCCTCTATATTACTCTACAAATGTTAGAGCTTTTCCAGTTTTACCTGCACGGCCAGTACGGCCTATTCGGTGAATGTAATCTTCATAAGTAGATGGTAGTTCATAGTTTATAACATGACTCACATTTGGGATATCTAGTCCTCTGGCAGCCACATCTGTAGCAACTAAAATTTGACTTCGGTTATCTTTAAATTGACTAAGAGCCCTTTGTCTTTGACTATGGTTTTTGTCTCCATGTATAGATTCAGCTTTGAAACCACGGTCTGAGAGCATAACAGATAGTTTTTCTACTCCGTGTTTTGTTCTACCAAAGATCAAGACCTTATTAAATTCTGGTTTGATCAAAAGATTGTGAAGTATTTCTAATTTTGGACCATTTTTAACATAGATGACATCTTGGTCTACACTGTGAGCTGTGTCTCTGGTTTTGACAGATATGCTGACAGGATCATTTAAGAATTCATTTATTATTTTCTTTATTTCAGGCGATAGGGTGGCTGAGAAAAACAAAGTGTGTCTTTCTTTCGGCATTCCTTTCATTAGAAATCTCATATCATTTATAAATCCCATATCAAGCATTCTGTCTGCTTCATCTAAAACTATTGTTTGAAATTGATTTAGATCTATCGATTTTCTTTCTACCAAGTCTTTTATTCTTCCTGGTGTACCAATAACAAAGTGGAAACCTCTACGGAGTTCATTTATTTGTTTGTATATAGGCATTCCTCCGACGACACAAACAGAAAAGATAGATAGTCCGTAGGCAAATTTTGTCAGCTCTTGGTTTATTTGTATAGCCAGTTCTCTTGTTGGAGCCATGATCAAAACTTTTTGACTTTTATCTTCAAAAATTTTGTTCAAAAGTGGTATGACAAAAGCTGCTGTCTTTCCAGTTCCTGTGTTGGCTATTCCAACAATATCTTTACCTTTTAGTATGTGTGGTATAGATTCATCTTGTATTGGGGTAGGTTGGTTATAACCGTATCTCAAAACATTTTTTTTCAATCTGTCATTTATAACAAAATCTGCAAACGAGTTTGTTGGTATATACGGTTTTTCTTCTACGACAATATCAGCTTTTTTTATAAACTTTGATATATCACTGAAGTATTTTTTATTTGGGCTAGTTTTTCTAAACACCCTATGACTGCCGAAGCTTTGTGCTCGGCCATTTCTTTTTTTAAACATATTATTCTTCTAGTCTTTAGATTAAACGTAAGACGACTAGGTCTCTCGTAAATTCCAAGAAGAATATATTGATTTGAGAGATATTAACTTACCCTGTAAGTATAGTATATTAGGCAATGCTTGTCAAGCTTTTTTATAAGAATTATTTAAAATAGAAAAGGACTCCGCAAAAAAAGCTAAAAGTCCTCTGATTTTTTTGAGCATCTTCCGAAAAAAGTTTTCCTCTCATTCTTCTTTTTTGAAAGATACTTGAACGTTATTTTTTATGAGCTCATGTGCGATTTGAACCTCAGTTCCATTCAGATTGCTTGTATAGATATAAACGATTTGAATAGAACTGTTGTCTCTGACAGAAAGTATAAAGGATCCTTTCCCTCCCTCAGATATTTTTACTTTTCTATTACCGTTTGCGGATTTCAAACCTGCCTTGATCAAACCAGGGCTAATTTTATTAACCCCCTTTATTTTTACCAAAAGGTCGCAGACTTGGGCAGCAAATGGGGTTAAGGTCGTGTGGTTGCCCGTATATTTTCCACCCGACCTTGAATATTTTGACATAAATTTTTTCCTCCTTCTGTATTATAACAAATTATTTTATTTTTGTAAATAGGTGTTATTTGATAAAGAGTGAGTATTAGAAGAGTTAGAATGATTTAATAAAACTATTTTGATATAATTTGTGTATGAATAAAAATATAATTATAGGTGTAGCAGCACTCGGAGGTATTTTATTAGTTGGAGCTTTATTTTCCAAAACTTCTCAAGATTCCAAAGAAAATATTAAAATTGAAAAGGGAAGTGATGTGGTGACTTTATCGGAAAAGATTCCAGCTCAAATACCGATATATCCTTATACAAAAGTGAGAAATTCTACTGAATCTAGCCAAAATGGAAAAGACTATTTTTCTTTTAGTATTTCAGCAAAGGCTACAATAGCAGAAGTAAATGATTGGTATCGTGAGGCACTTGGTCAAAATGGATGGAGGATTACAGGTGATGAAAATATCGCTGGTTACCAGATTATTAAAGGAGAGAATCAAAATCTTTATACATCAATGCAAGTAGCAAATGGCGATGAATCTGGAACTGTAATAATAAGCCAACAGGTTCAGATAAGACCAACCAATTAGGTTGGTTATACTTATATAAATAGTTTTGTCCGCTCCCTGCGACCAGGGATCTCGAATCTTACAGATTCTGTACACCTGTTCTGTTTTTTGTTTCGTAAACTTACAAAAAACTATCACAAGTTTTCGAGCCCTGACGAAATCAGATAACATCTGATTTCTTTCGCGAAGCAAAACAAAAACCCCATAAGGGGTTTGTTGTTTGCTCCGCGACCAGGGCTCGAACCTGGGACCCTCCCGTTAACAGCGGGGCGCTCTACCGGCTGAGCTATCGCGGAATGTTATAGAATTTATCTGATTATTATTATCTATCTAATAACCAGAATGAATTTTACAACTTATCAGCTTAACCAAAGGCCTGTCCAAAACAAATATTATCAGAATTATAACATAATGCAACCTTAAAAAATGTGGTCTATAATTAGTATATGTACATAAAAGTGAAAGTCACTGCAGATTCTAAAAAAGAGGAAGTTGTTCAAAAAAATGATGACACGTGGTTAGTTTCTGTGAAGGAGCCTGCTTCTGAAAATAGAGCTAACAATAGAGTTAGAGAAATCTTAAAATTTTATTTTCAGACCAATAATATAAGACTCATAAACGGACATAAATCCCCAAATAAACTCTTTTTAATAAATTGATTAAGTCTACTTCGGTGGTATAATTAGTTTGTAGACATTTAGTAATTTAAATACTAAAAAATATGAATATAAAAATTACTTCAACAAACTTTGATTTAACTCCAGCAATAGAAGAATACATAACAAAAAAAATGTTAATGATAGATAAATTTTTTAAAGAAAATGAAGAGGTTTTGTGTGAAGTAGAAATAGGTAAGACCACAAATAGACACAAGTCAGGAGATATTTTCAAAGCCGAAGTCAATATGTCATGTGAAGGTAGTCAATTTTACTGCGTTGTAGAGAAAGATGATCTGTATGCATCCATTGATGAAGTCAAAGATGGGGTAGAAAGGTCTGTCGTTTCAGATAAGACTAAAAAAATAACACTATTTAGAAAAGGTTCAGGTAAAATAAAAGCATTATTAAAAAGATTATATAATAGAAAAAATGATTAAAACAGGAAAATTTAATGATAGAGCTGGTCATGCATTGTCTGCTTTTGTAATACTGTGTATATGTATTACTGTCGGATTACTTTATATTTTACAAAAAGCAGAGCAAACAGCTTCAAATATGTATCCTGTCGCGTATTACGGTGGCAATATCTAGTGTAACCCTCTCTCAAATTCTTTAAAATTCATCTCTCTTTTTCCTTCCGGCACCACTCTATCTAAGATGAGTTTACCTTCTTCTATATGAGCGGTTTTTATGACTAGTCTTATAGTTTTTTCTTTATGTTTAAAAAAAGTAAAAGCACCTGGCCAAAGGTGATAAGCTCTTATTTTCCTCAGATTTAGATCTGGGTCTCCATCAAGACTTATCTCTCCATCTTGTTTCTGTATTTTTCTACAAAAAGTAGCTTCTTCATCTTGTTGAGGAGTTTCTTTTATTTCATCACTAATCCACTTGGGTAAGATCTCAGATAGCATCTGACCACCTTTTTCAGCTAGGATATTTTCTAAATCCATTGCGTATGGTGGCCAATTTTCTATTTTTATTTTTTGTTGAGAGACTATTGGACCATGATCCATTTCTTTATCTAATTTAATTATAGTTACTCCAGTTTCATTTTCCTCCAAGATAGAGCTTTGGATAGGAGAAGCTCCTCTTAATTTTGGTAGTAAAGAAGGGTGAACATTTAAGGTTTTATGTTTTGGTATGTTTAAAATATCTTCGGGAATTATCTTTCCGTAAGAGGCCACAATAAAAACATCTGGATTTTTTATTGTTTCTCCAATCATTTTTTCAACTGAACTGTCTTTTAGAGTTTTTGGCTGTATAAAAGGGATATTTTCTTTCAAGGTCCAGTCTTTTACTTCTGGAGGAGTCAGTATTAATTTTCTACCTTTAGGTTTATCTTCTGTCGTAATTATTAAGCTAGGTAAAAAACCATTTTTTTTTAACTCATCTAAAACAATTACTGAAAATCTAGATGTCCCAAAAAAAGCAAAATTTATATTATTTTTTTCCATTTGATACTTCAGGAGTTATTTCTTCTAAATTTTTGGCTTTATCTATAAAAAGGGTTCCTATTAGGTGATCCGTCTCATGTTGGAAAGCTTGTGCTAAAAGTCCAGATCCTCCCCTTACAAATTTAACTCCGTTTTCATCGTAAGCTTCTACAGATGCCTTAACAAATCTTTTCACTTTTCCATAAAGATATCTGACAGAAAGACATCCTTCTTCCATCATTTTCTTTTCTTTTGAAACTTTAATTATTTTGGGATTTATATAGACAGTATCTTCTAGTGTTCTCTCTGGGTCTGTCTTTTTATTTGAAAATTGTGATATTTTTCCAGATATAACAAAAATCTTTAGGGAATATCCTATCTGAGGTGCGGCTATAGCTACGCCATCATCTTGGGACGCTAAAGCTTCTTTCATCTCTCTTATTATTTTCTGTATTTTAGATGTTTTTATTTTCTCAACCGGTACTTCTTTTGCTATTTCTCGGAGTACGGGAGCCTCTTTTTGTAGGATAACTTTCATAGTTGTTTCTAGGATATCATAAAAGAGTATCAGGGTCTATTTTGACCATTACATATGGAGGTAGACTTTTTAGTTTGATCAAAAGATTGTTATCAACCCAAGAACCTTTCGGTAAAGATATTAGTCCATGTATTGTATACTTTTTCAGAGTTCCAGGGTTGAATGCATCAAAAGATGATACTTCATATGGTTTTAACTGTTCAATTATTTCTGTCATATGTTTTTTGATAGTATTCTTTTCACCTTCTAGTGTTATTTTTATGTATGTAGCAAATGGGGGATAGTTTGTAATCCTTCTCTCTTCTTTTTCGTCTCTATAAAAATCAATCAAGTTTCCTTTTAGTGCATAATCAAATATCTTTGTATTTTTCTGTCTTGTCTGGACTAGCATATTTTTATCTGATAGAGATCTCATCGTCAGTAGTATGTGAAATATTTTTTCACTGATTCTAAAGTCAGGTATTGAAAAGAAAGAGTCCATAGAAATAACGGCTGAGTTTTGGATTTTTTGATGGAGATACATTAAAGCCATTTCTGTACCAATCAAAATACTTCCAGGGTCATTATAAAACTGATCTCTTATTTTTACAGCTTGTTTGTGTGTAGTGACATGGTCTTTGTCCAATATATATATTGGACTATCTGGAAAAAGATCCGAAACTACTTCTGCTATTTTATCTACACCTATACCTAAGGGATTTAGCCTCCATCCGCCACAATGAATACAGAGCTCGTTAGCATCTCTTCTTTCTCCACAATGATGGCAAACAAATAGGTTTTTATTTTCACCTTTTAAATTTTTTTTAGCGTACAAAACCACTGGGGCATTACAGTTTTTACAGGTCACTGTCGTTCCGCAGTCACTACAGACAGTAGAAGGGTATAGACCTTTTCTTCCACAAAACAGAAAAGTTAGTTCGGAATTTTCTCGCGCTTTATATAGCATCTTTTTCAATTCATCACTTAATAAAGGAAACTCTTTGCTTTTTTGATCTTGAGGTACACGCATATCAACTAGTTTACACTCAGCACTAGTCAGAGCTCTGTATTTTAGAGGGGATAGCTCATTATACATACCGGTCTGCTCTTCTGATAGAGTTTCTATTCTGAGTAAGATGTCTCCCAAAATCAGTCTTTTATTTGATTTTTTGGCAATTATTTCTACAACATTTCGCATATCTAGAAATGGTCTAGATTGCATTTTGTAGGCCCTAGAAGTCTCTTTTTCAAAAATAATAGTTTGAATATTGTCTTTTGGTATAGATAAAAATGATGCTGTGCTAATTATTAAAACGGGGTGTTTTTCTTTTATTATTTTATTCCATGTCTCTATGATTTCTTTTTTTGATAAGTAACTATGGAGAATATAAGTGTAGGTTTCTATACCTTTTTCTAGAGATTTCTGTGCGTATTTCAGGTCTTCTATTGTTGGAACACAAAAAAATAAACTATTATTTCTGGCAAATTCTTCTCTTATAAGACTTTTATACACCGTATATCTTTCTTCTGTGTCGGCTTGCAGGAGTGATGTCTCATAGAAAGAATTTTTATTTTCTTTATGTTCTTTTATTTCTTCTATACTTTTATTTTCTTCTAATATTATTTTTGGAACTAATGCATTTAAAACTGAACCTATACTACAAGCATTGTAATCTGCTATATGTTCAACACTTTTTATAAAATTGGATGAAAGTATTTTCTTGTTATAATTGCTTTCTATTTTTTTTATATTATAGGAAAGAGATTTGATTTCAGATTTTGCCACCAAAGCACTTTTGGTGCCAACAACTAATCCATATATATTTTTTTTACGGACAGATATTTTTACTAGAGAACCCTCAAAGATTTTATCACGAGAAAAATAGGTAAGCGTATCTTTACCGATTCCACGAGATATAGGAATTACTGTAACTATATGCATAGAGCATATTATATCATGACTATCATCAAGGAGTTTGTGTCTTTGACATAGATAAAATTTGGGTCATCTCCGGTTATAAAATCTGGATCTGTTCCAGTGTATACAGGCATAAAATTTCTTATATTGTATGAATCATATATATCCATAGCGTAGACATTTTTTTCTGTAGAGAAAATGATAACATCATTTCTGTCTTTATAAAATTCTACATTTTTTATAGGTGTGTCAGATTTTATTATAAGGCCACTTCCCGAATCTGTTTTGAAAGATATTTCATCTTTGTTTGAAACCCAAATCTTTGTGGAATTGTCTTTTGAAATCTTAGGGTTATCTAAGGTAGGGATTTTTTCGGTTGATATTTTATTTTTTATATCAAAGTATTCAGGATCATTCTCGTTTATTATTTGACCCGACGGATATTGGCTGACCATAAAAGGCTCTAAAGTAACATCTTTATCTTCTAACTCAATCTTTTTTGTCCAAGGAAAATATCCTTCTTTTGCTACTATGATTTCGTAATCTCCTTTTTTTAATGAAGTTGTTATTATTTTATTTTCTTCTGAATTATATATACTCTTTTCTCGATTTATGATTACTTGGGTGTTTGGTAAGTATGTAACAATATTTAGATTGAGCTTTCTATTGAAAACAAAAAAGTAGAGAGAAAAAACAATTATCACTAAAACAAGTGCGATAAAAGTGTATTGTTTTGCTTTATTCTTCATATTGGATATTATATTACTACATATGGGTATTTTTTCCAAAAAATTGGGGATTGATTTGGGTACAGCAAATACATTGGTGTTTGTTCCTGGTAGAGGAGTTGTCCTAAATGAACCTTCGGTCGTGGCTGTTTCAGAAGAAGACAACAGAATAATGGCTATTGGAATAGAGGCAAAGAATATGATAGGTAGAACCCCCGAAAGTATCATTGCTTATAGACCAATGAAAGACGGAGTAATAGCTGACTATAGAGTTACAGAAGCAATGCTTAGATATTACATAGACAAAGCTATGGGTAAATGGAATTTCATAAAACCTGAAGTTTTGGTATCAGTACCAGCAGGAGTAACCTCCACTGAAAGAAGGGCTGTCATAGAAGCTGCCATAAGAGCTGGTGCAAAAAATGCTTATGTGGTCAAGGAACCAATACTTGCCGCCATAGGTGCAGGAATTCCAATCCATGAACCTGTCGGTCATATGATAGTTGATATAGGTGGAGGAACTACAGATGTTGCTGTTATTTCTTTAGGGGGAATAGTTGCTTCTATGTCTGTAAAATGGGCCGGTAACAAGATAGACTCTGCTATTACAGATTATATTAAAAAGACTTTTAATCTCGGAATCGGTGATAAAACAGCTGAAGATATAAAAATAAAAATAGGATCGGCTATACCTTTGGATGAAGAATTATCTACTACAATAAAAGGAAGAGATTTTATAACGGGGTTACCTAGAAGTGTAGAGATGAAAACAAATGAAGTTGTAAAAGCCATTAGTAAGGATTTGAGAGAAATGATAAAAGCTATAAAAGATGTGCTTCAAGAAACTCCACCAGAGCTTGCTTCAGATATTATAGACAAAGGTATTATTATGACAGGAGGATCATCACAATTGAGAAATTTTCCAGAACTGGTTTTTAGGAGAACAGGTGTAAAGGCCGTCTTGGCTAAGGATTCTTTATATTGTGTGGTCAAAGGGACAGGTATTGCTTTAGATCATTTAGATACATATAAGAAAAGTATAATATCTAAAAGATAATATTCTTTTATGAATAATATTTCGCTAGAACCATCTTTTTTACATCACGCTTATCTTTTAGTGGGAGACAGAAGCTCCTCAAAATCTTTTTTGGTGGATTTTTTAGGTAATCAATTAAATATTTCAATATCAGGGAACTCTGATGTCAGAGTTATTTCAGTCGATAGTCTTTCTGTTGATTTTGTTAGAAGTATAAAAGTATCAGAAGAGTTTAAAGCTTTTGGCGATAAAAAAAAGATATTTATTATAGAGACAGATTTTATTACTGAAGAAGCTCAAAATGCCTTACTCAAGATTTTTGAAGAGCCAACTAAAGGAACTCATTTTTTTGTTAACATATCTCAAGACATTATATTACCAACTCTTAGATCTAGGATGCATATAATAAATATAAAAGATCTAAATGAAAAGAACACAAAAGCATTACCTGTGTCAGTTCTAGATAGAATGAAGAAAGTAAAGAGTATAGTAGATGATATATCTGATGAAAATCAAACTAAACAAAGTGCTGTTGATTTTTTAAATAATATAGAAATGGAGTTGTATAAAAGTGGAGTAGAAAAAAACCATAAAGCATTAGTTTTATGCGAGCAAGCTAGAAAATCTTTATACGATAGGGGAGCTCCTATAAAAATAATATTAGAATCGTTGATTTTGTCTCTCTAGGCTAGCTTTTTAGACTTTTCTGTTATAATATGTTGGTATATGGCTTATAATTTTTCTTCATTTAAACAAAGCACTTCTGAATTAGAAGACTGGCTTAAGAAAGAATTTTCTACGATAAGAACGGGCAGGGCTAACTCAGCTGTTTTAGACGGTGTCTTGGTTGAGATGTATGGCTCTAAAATGCCGATAAATCAATTGGCCACAATATCTACTGAAGATGTTAGGATTATAAGAATATCTCCTTGGGACAAATCTTCTTCAAAAGAAATAGAGAGAGCTGTTACGGCTGCAAATTTAGGTCTTTCTATTACTGTTGATGATAAAGGTCTTAGGATAATATTTCCAGAATTAACTTCAGAAAGAAGAGTTGGGTTAATTAAATTAGCAAAACAAAAACTAGAAGATGCCAAAATCACACTAAGGAATGAAAGAGAAAAAATAGTAAAAGATATTGATGTCAGACAAAAATCTGGAGAATTGTCTGAAGATGACAAGTTTAGAATAAAAAATGAACTCCAAAAATTAGTCGATGAATTGGGAGAAAAACTGGATTCTATTTTTGAGAAAAAAGAGAAGGAAATCACTGAATAATCTAATAAAATATGACAGTTTTAATTTTCATACTGGTACTGGCTGTTTTAATCTTTGTCCATGAACTTGGCCATTTTTCTGTCGCCAAAAAATTTGGCATCAAGGTAGATGAGTTTGGTATGGGCATACCCCCTCGTGTCTGGAGTAAAAAAATAGGAGAGACCCTTTATTCAATAAATCTGATACCTTTTGGAGGATTCGTAAAAATTTTTGGTGAAGATCCTCATATGGAAGAAATAAAACCTGAAGATAAAAAGAGGAGTTTTTTTTATAAATCAAAATGGGTTCAAGCTGCTGTCTTATCTGCTGGGGTTATTTTTAATGTTATATTTGCTTGGCTACTTTTGTCTCTTGGTTTTATGTTGGGTTTTACTGCACCAGCAAATTATATATCTTATGCTGAAATTCAAAACCCTCAGGTGGTTATACTTCAGACACTAGATGGTTCTCCCGCGAAAGAGTCAGGACTTAAGACTGGAGATGTGTTGCTTTTTGTTGGCACAGGCAAACTTTCACTACAAGATGAAAGTTTGACTCCAGAAAATATTTCAGATCTTATTTCAAAATCTGGACCTTCTGAAAACATAGAGGTCTTATATAAGAGAGGAGAAGAAACTCCAAGGAGTGCTATCATAGAACCTGTTTTAAATTCACAAGGAAAAAGAACGATAGGTATATCCATGGATATAGTAGGTAAAATAAAACTACCTTTCTACCTGGCTTTTTACGAAGGAGCTAGGGCTACAGTTCTTTTAACTTCTCAAACGGTTATCGGCCTTGGGACATTCCTTTGGAACATAGTTTCTTTTCACTCTGATTTCTCACAGGTTTCCGGTCCAGTTGGTGTTGCTACAATGGTTGGTGAAGCATCTCATTTGGGTTTTGTTTTTCTTCTTTCTTTTGTAGCTTTGATATCTATAAACTTAGCAGTTATAAATCTTGTACCTTTTCCGGCTTTGGATGGGGGAAGACTTTTGTTTGTACTTATAGAGACGATAATACGAAGACCTTTACCATCGTCTGCTGTTAGATGGACAAACGCTATCGGTTTTATATTGCTCATCTTGCTTATGTTTACAGTTACAATTAAAGATGTCATAAAACTTTTCTAGAACCTTTTTTGACCAGTATATTTTTTTGAGATACTATGTATCTACATGTCCCGTTAGATATTTAAAAATTTGAAAACTAATGGGACGTAATTAAGTATCATTATCATTTAAATTTTATTAGCCCTAGGGTGCTAATATCACTAATGGGATGCGACAATCACAACTATTTACAAAAACACGAAAAGAAGTCCCCGCGGATGAAGTATCAAAAAATGCTGAGCTTTTAATAAGAGCTGGTTTTATAAACAAAGAAATGTCTGGAGTTTACAGCTATCTTCCTTTGGGTCTTTTGGTTCTAAAAAAAATAGAAAATATTATTAGAGAAGAAATGAATATTATCGGTGGACAAGAAATATTGATGACTTCTCTTCAAGATAAAGAGGTCTGGGAAAAAACTGGTAGATGGGATGATGATGTTGTTGATGTTTGGTTTAAGACTAAGCTAAAAAATGAGACAGAAGTTGGCTTGGCTAATACACACGAAGAAGCTGTTTCTAAAATAGTAAAAAACTATGTTCAGTCTTATAAAGACTTACCTTTTTATACTTATCAATTTCAGACAAAATTTAGGAATGAAACAAGGGCTAAAAGTGGAGTAATGAGGACAAGAGAGTTTATTATGAAAGATCTTTATTCTTTTCATATAGACAATCAGGACCTGGATGATTTTTATGAAAAATGTGCAGATGCGTACAGTCATATATTTGATAGAGTTGGTTTGGGAGAATATACCTATAAGACTTTCGCTTCAGGTGGTATATTTTCTAAATATAGCCACGAATTTCAAACAGTTTGTGAAGCTGGTGAAGACATAATATATATAGATGAAAAGAAAAAAATAGCTGTAAATAAAGAGGTTTATAATGATGAGGTCTTGGCTGATCTAGGTCTGGATAAGAGTGGCCTTGTAGAAAAAAAAGCGATAGAAGTTGGTAATATTTTTAAGCTAGGAACTAAATTCTCAGATCCTTTGGAGTTAAATTATGTAACTTTAGATGGAGATAAAAAACCAGTTATTATGGGAAGTTATGGTATAGGTCCAGCTAGAGTTATGGGTGCCATAGTTGAATCTTTTGCTGATGAAAAAGGAATAGTTTGGCCTAAAGAAGTTTCTCCTTTTTTTGTTCATCTAGTTTTACTTGGTGAAAATAAAGATACAAAATATTTTGCTGATAATATTTATACAGATTTGAGAAAAGCTTCTGTGGAGGTTTTGTACGATGATAGAGATTTGAGAGCCGGAGAGAAATTTGCTGATTCAGATTTGATTGGTATTCCCATAAGACTTGTTGTTTCAGATAAAACTGTAGGAGAGGGTAAGGTGGAAATGAAATACAGGACAAGTGCAGAAGTAGAACTTCTTACTTTAGAGGATGTATTGAAAAAAGTTATTTAATAAATTTGTTTTATAGGAGAACAAAGTATAAGCTAAAGCAGTTTTAGTATATTAATTTATGATCAAAAATTTAGAACAATTCAAGAGATTTCTTTCAAATGATATTGGCATAGACCTTGGTACAGCAAATACCCTGGTCTATCTTCGTGGTAAGGGAATTATTCTAAATGAGCCTTCAGTCGTAGCTATAAATCAAAAAACAGGCCAGGTTGTTGCAGTAGGAACAGATGCAAAAAATATGCTCGGTAGAACTCCGGGGCATATTGTAGCGGTCAGACCTCTAGTAGATGGAGTTATTTCAGATTTTGAAGTGACAGAGGAAATGATAACTTATCTTTTACGAAAAGCTGAAAAAGATAATAAAAAACTCATAGGTCCTAGGGTTGTGGTCGGAGTCCCTTCTGGAATCACAAATGTTGAAATAAGGGCGGTAAGAGACGCCACAAAAAATGCAGGAGCTTCTGAGGTTTATATTGTAGAGGAACCTATGGCTGCGGCTATAGGAATAAGACTTCCAGTTCTCGATCCAGTTGGTAATATGATTATTGATATTGGTGGAGGAACTTCGGATATAGCTGTTATTTCCTTAGGAGGTTTAGTAAGGTCAAAGAATTTACGAGTTGCAGGAGATAAATTAAATCAAGATATAATTTCTTATATAAGAAGTGAATTTAAAATTCTCATTGGCGAAAAGACAGCTGAAAATATTAAAATAACTATAGGAGCCATAATAGCTGGAAACATACCTCTTGAAGCTCCTATAAAAGGACGGGACTTAATATCTGGTTTACCAAGAGAAGTTATCGTAACTGACTCTGATATTAGAGAAGCAATTTCTCAATCGATAGATACCTTAATAGAAGCAACCAAAGAAGTGTTGGAAACGACGCCTCCCGAAATTTTATCAGATGTTATGCAAAGAGGAATCTATCTGACTGGTGGAGGAGCTTTGATAAAAGGTTTATCCGAATTAATATCTGAATATACAAAAGTTCCTGTGCATATTGCTCAAGATCCTTTGACTGCTGTGTGTAGAGGAACAGGAATTATACTTGAGAAACTTGATACGTATAAAGACGTCTTAATTGCAAAAGAAGATGAATTACCACCTAAAAAGTAAGTCAAAATCAAATAGTAAAAAAATACTAGGTCTTATTGTACTAATAATTACTGTACTTTTTTTAGCGACTTATTTATTTTTACCGACAATACAGTCTTTTTCACATACGACAGCTTTGCCCGTTTGGACATTTAGAAATTATACAACTAGTAGTGTAGCATCATTATTTGGCTCTTTTAGGACAAAACTCTCTCTAGTAGAAGAAAATAAATCATTAAAAGAACAATTAGAAAGTTTAAATTTAAAACAGCTTGATTATGATGTTTTGATGAAAGAAAATCAGGATTTAAAAGATCTTTTGGGAAGGCCATATGTTCAAAATAAAATAATAACCAGAATAGTTTCTAAACCCCCCAGGTCTCCTTATGATACTTTCATAATAGATGCAGGATTAGATAATGATATTTTGGAAGATAGTTTGGTTTATATTTCTGGAAATATAATAGTTGGAAAAGTTTCTAGTGTGATGAGTCATTCTTCTATTGTTACTCTTTTTTCTACTAATGATGTAAAACAACAAGCTATTTTAGAAAGAACGGGGGCTATGTATGAATTGATTGGCAAAGGAGGAGCAAATTTTTCTATTGAATTACCAAAAGATGCTGATATTTTATGGGGAGATGTTTTTCTTTATCCAACTATAAATTCGTCTATTATGGGTAATGTCTATTACATTGATACAAATTCCCAAAGTGCATTTAAAACCGTTTTTGTGAGAGTCCCTGGAAATGTTTTTGAATCAAAATGGTTGTTTGTAGAAAAGGACAAATGATTAGAAATCCATATATAAGAATATTTTTGTTTTTCGTTGCTTGGTTTTTGCTCCTAGTTTTACCTTGGTGGCTGACTTTGGTTGTTTTAGTAGGCCTGGCTGTTTATGTACCTTTTTATTTAGAAATAATATTTTTTGGCTTAGTTTTTGATATAATCTATGCAAGTCCAAATATTTTTTCTCATTATGGTTTTATTATAGGGACAGCTTTATTTTTTACTGTTTTCTATGGCAGAAATTATTTTAGGACTTAAATTTTATTTATGTTAAACAAATTATTTTCTTTTATAAAAAGAAGAAAAACTACCTATAAGACTATTGATCCTGATGAAATATTTTTGGATTCTCAAAATCTACCAGAGTTTAATGTCCATCAATTTGAAGGAAAAATAGAAAAACCAATTGGTAAAAGCGTGTTTGCTATATTTTATGGTGCACTTTTTTTGGTTTGCTTAGCGTTTGTTTTCAAGTTGTGGAATTTACAGATAGTCCAAGGAGAAACTTTTAGAGAGAGGAGTGAAAATAATCGTCTTCACAATACAATTATATTTGCAGATAGAGGAAATATTTTAGACAGAAAAGGTAAGCCAATTGTTTGGAATACATTAAATCCAGAAACACCTGATTTCTCCCTTCGTGTATATGCTACTTCCACTGGTCTATCTACAACTTTAGGTTATTTAAAATACCCTGCGAAAGATTCATCAGGTTTTTATTATCAGTATAATTTTGACGCTAAAGATGGCATAGAAAAAATTTATGATGACCAGCTTAGGGGCATAAACGGTAAAAAAATACTAGAGACAAATGTTTCTGGGTATACGATTTCTGAAAGTGTTATAGAACCTCCAAAAAATGGTAATGATCTGACATTATCTATTGATACTGATGTGCAGAAAAAGCTTTATGAAGCAATGATTGATCTATCTAATAAAGCCGGTTTTAAAGGTGGTTCAGGTATAATTATGGATGTTAGAACAGGAGAAATAATAGCCCTAGCCAATTTTCCAGAATATGAATCTCAAATAATTACAGATGGAACAGATAAAGATAAAATAAATAAATGGTTAAACGATTCAAACAATCCTTTCTTAAATAGAGCTATTCAAGGTTTATATACTCCAGGATCTATAATGAAAATATTTGTTGGTCTTGGGGTTTTAGAAGAGGGGGTTATAGACCCGAGTAAGAAAATTATTAGTACAGGTTCTATTTCTATTCCAAACCCATATGTTCCAGACAAACCTTCTGTTTTTAATGACTGGAAAGCTCATGGTGCTGTAGATTTTAGACAAGCTTTGGCTGTTTCTTCAAACATATATTTTTATAGTGTCACTGGTGGTTATAAGGATCAAAAGGGGATAGGTATAGCAAATATACAAAAATATGTAGAGATGTTTGGATTTGGCACAAGTACAGAGATAAATTTTCCTGGAGAAAAGTTTGGAATAGTTCCAAATCCTGAGTGGAAAAAGAAAGTCTTTGATGGAGAAATTTGGAGACTTGGTGACACTTACAACACTGCCATAGGCCAATATGGTTTCCAGGTCACACCTATTCAATCTGTCGTGGCTGTTTCTGCTGTTGCAAATGGAGGAAATCTTCTTATTCCCACTTTAATTAAAGACTCTACTCCGGTTATTATTAAAAATGTGGTTCTAGATAAAGCAAGTTATAGGATAGTAAAAGAAGGAATGCGTTTAGGCGTGACAAATGGAACCTCTGCTTCCTTAAATGTTCCATACGTTAAAGTTGCTTCAAAAACAGGTACTGCTCAAATAGGTTTGTTAAAGAATCAAGTCAACTCTTGGGTTGTTGGTTTTTTTCCTTATGAAAATCCAAAGTATGCCTATGCTGTTATAATGGAAAGGGGGAGTAGCACAAATCAGTTTGGAGCGGTGGGAGTTATGAGAGAAGTTTTTGATTGGATGAATTTATACGCAAATGAATATTTACAATAGATTTGACCAAAGAGGTTTTTTGATATAAAATAATTTCGCGTTATATTTACATTAATTTTTATATAAAAATACTTTCTATGAATGAAAAAGAATATCTTACTAAAGAGAAGTTTGATGAATTTACAAAAGAATTAAGCTATTTAAAAGACACAAAAAGAAAAGAAGTAGCAGAAAGTCTAGAGTATGCTAAAGCTCTGGGAGATCTATCTGAAAATGCTGAATATCACGATGCCAGAGATATGCAGGCAGTTACAGAAGATCGTATAATAAAACTGGAGAATCTATTGAAAAATGCAATGATAGTTTCATCAACAGATACAGGTACAGTAAATGTTGGTTCAATAGTTACAGTAGAAAAAGATAGTAAAAAAATAATTTATACAATTGTGGGGTCTGAAGAAGCAGATGTAGTTTCAAATAAAATTTCTATAAAATCTCCATTCGGCCAGGCTATTATTGGAAAAAAGAAGGGTGAGAAATTTGATTTTTTGACTCCAAATGGTCAAATGTCTTATGTTGTTATAGATATAAAATAAGTTTTTGGATTTATATGTAATTATCTGCTACCATAGATAATATACACACTATGGCATCTCTTTCTGAAATAAGAATTGCAAGATTAAATAAATTGGAACTTTTGAAGTCAAAAGGTATAAATCCTTACCCTTCAAAAGTTCCAAGAGATTTTTCTTTGTCTAAAGTAAAAGAAGATTTTAAAGAATTTGAAATCTCCTCAAAAGATTTTTCAGTGGCTGGTAGAGTTATGACTCTTCGTGGTCAAGGTTCTATTTTATTTGCGGTAATTTTTGATGGTACAGAAAAACTACAGGTCATTTTGAAAAAAGATGAACTTCTAGAAGATGATTTTATTTTATTTACTGACACGGTTGATGTTGGTGATTTTATTTCTGTTACGGGGAAAGCCTTAACCTCTCAAAGAGGTGAAGAAAGTATTTTAGCAAAAAGTTGGCTGATGGCAGTCAAAACACTCCTTCCATTACCTGAAAAGTGGCATGGACTTCAAGATACAGAAGAAAGATATAGGAAAAGGTATTTAGATTTTCTAATGAGTGATGAGTCTAGAGATTTGATTGTTAAAAAAAGTAAGTTTTGGGATGTCACTCGAGAGTTTTTGAAATCAGAAGGATTTTTAGAAATAGAAACTCCTACTTTGGAGCTAACCACTGGCGGTGCCGAAGCTGAACCATTTAGAACACACCACAATGATTATGATTTGGATGTGTATTTACGAATATCTGTTGGTGAATTGTGGCAAAAAAGATTGATGGCGGGTAGTTTTCCAAAAACTTTTGAAATAGGTAGAGTCTATAGAAACGAAGGTGGAAGTCCTGAACATCTGCAAGAATTTACAAATATGGAGTTTTATTGGGGTTATGCTGACTACAAAGATGGTATGGAGTTGGTTAAAAAAATGTACAACAAGATTGCCAAAGATGTTTTTGGTACAACAAAATTTACAACCAGAGGACACACATTTGATCTGAGTGATGATTGGAAGGAAATCGGTTATGCAGATGAAATAGAAAGACAGATAGGTCTAGATATAACCTCTGCAGAAACATCCGAAATGGAAGATAAACTAAAAGAGCTTGATGTAAAATATGAAGGTAATAATAAAGAGCGTTTGATAGATTCTCTTTGGAAATATTGTCGTAAAAACATAACTGGTCCAGCTTTTCTGGTAAACCATCCTACTTTAGTTGGACCATTGGCCAAATTAAATCCTGATGGCAAGACAGTCCAAATGTTTCAACCGATAATTGCTGGCAGTGAGGTGGGCAGAGGTTATTCTGAGTTAAACGATCCAATAGATCAAAAAGATAGATTTGATATACAGCAAAGTCTGATAGATTCTGGAGACAAAGAAGCCATGATGGCTGATTTTGAGTTTGTAGAAATGCTAGAGTACGGTATGCCTCCTACCTGTGGTTTTGGTTTTGGTGAAAGACTTTTTGCTTTTCTAGCTGACAAGCCTCTTCGTGAAGTTCAAACTTTTCCACTGATGCGTCCAAGGTAGTATTTACAGTAGTATTTACATCTTTTTTAAAGAGGAGTAGGATTTATAAAGGAAAGGAGATTTTAGTGTCGGAAGATACTAAAACCATTCTTAAAATCAGGAGGAAGTCCTTTTGTCCTCCAAAAAATAGTTCCCTAGAGCGTCTATACAGAAGACGCCGATGGGCTCGAGAGGAACTCTCTCGAAAAACAAATCGTTTCTAAATCGTTTTTAAACCCTTGATTGTAACGGAAGACAATCGAGGGTTTTCTTTTTGAAAAAATCCTATTTTATATAGGGTTTTTTCTTATCCACAGGTTAGAGTGGTAAGGGGTGTTTTTCTGTGGGATGAAGTGGTATATAATGTAAGCTAAGTGGGATGAAGTGGGAAACCATAAAGTTTCTATAATTTTTATAAAAGATGCTTATCGGTGAATATACACACAGCATAGATGACAAGAACAGAGTTTCGTTACCAGCGAAGTTTCGTTCTGAAATGGGGAAAAAAATGGTCGTAACTCCAGGATTGGATGCTTGTTTATTCGTCTTCACTCACAAGGAATGGCAAAAGATAGAAGAGAAATTAAACCAATCTTCTCTTTTGCAGGCTGACAACAGAAGTTTTAACCGTCGTATGTTTGCCGGTGCGGTTGAAGTAGAAGTTGATTCAGTCGGACGTATTCTCATCCCAGATTTCCTTAGAGACATGGCTAACTTGAAAAGTAAGATTGTTTTCATAGGAGTTTCAAGTCGTTTGGAAATTTGGAATGAGAAAACCTGGACAGAATACAAGAGAGTTGTAGAAAAACAAGCTGATACTTTGGCGGAGAAACTTGGTCAGGTTGGAGTTCTATAACTTATCTTTATGCAGCACAAGACAGTACTTTTACATGAATCAATAGATGGTTTAAATCTATCGAAAGGTAATATTTTTGTAGATGGCACACTTGGAAATGGTGGTCATACAGAGGAAGTTTGCAAGCGTTTTGGCAAAGAAGTTTCTATATTCGCTATAGACGAGGACGCAGAAGCAATAGAAAGAGCTAAAAAAAGACTTTCTTCTTATGAAAACATTACTTATTTGAAAGGTAATTTTAGGAATATCTCGGAGTTAATAAAATCTGCTGGCGTGGATAAAGTAAACTCCATCCTGTTAGACATTGGGCTGTCTTCAAATCAGCTTGAAGAGTCTGGCAGAGGCTTTTCTTTTCAAAAAGATGAGCCACTTATAATGTCTTTCAAAAAAGATTTAACTGAAGAAGATTTAACAGCAAAAGAAGTTGTAAATACTTGGGATTTACAAAATCTGACTGATATCATTTCTGGCTATGGTGAGGAGAGATTCGCTTGGCGAATTGCTAAAGCCATAGTCAGGTCTAGACAGATAAAAAGTATAGAAACTACAAATGAGTTGGCCGATATAATCATCTCAGCAACACCATTTTTTTATCACCGCCGTAAAATCCATCCGGCTACAAAAACTTTTCAAGCTTTGAGGATAGTGGTAAACGATGAGATTGAAAGCCTAAAAGAAGGTATTATAAAAAGTTTTGATTTATTAGAAAAAGAAGGAAGACTCGGAATAATTTCTTTTCATAGTTTAGAGGATAGGGTGGTCAAAAATTATTTCAGAGATTTTGAAAAAGATGAAAAAGGAGAGAGGTTGACTAAAAAACCAATAATCCCAGAAGAAGCAGAAATAGAAGAAAACCCTCGTTCTAGAAGTGCAAAATTAAGAATCATTAAAAAATTATAAGTTTAACAAAATAATAAATATGAAAACATACGTATCACAAATAGATAAGGAAAAAATAATATTCTGGGTTTTGTCTTCTGTTTTTGTATTGTGTATTGGTTTTTATATGTTCTGTATACATGCTACAATTCAGAATGTAGTCCTGCGAGAAAACTTAGAAGATAAAGCCACTGCTTTGTCTTTGGATATAGGAAATAAAGAATTTCAATATATCACGATGAAAAATAGAGTGAATCTGGCTATGGCATATTCTTTGGGGTTTTCACCTGTTTCAAATAAAACTTTTATATCTAAAAAATCTGTAGGCTACGTATCTTATCGTTCAAATGAAATTTAGTCACATTGGTAGAATCAGAGCAGTATCAATAATAATAATTATTTTTGCCTTTTTCATAATAGGTAAATTATATGTTGTTCAGATAGTAGAAGGAGATACTTATTCTGAAAAAGCAGACAGACAATATTCTTCATCTGGAGGGAGTTTATTTACTCGTGCCAGTATTTTTTTTCAGAGTAAAGACGGAGAGCTTGTTTCTGCTGCAACATTGAAATCTGGATATATCATAGCTGTAAATCCACAAATAATAAAAAACCCAGAGGAGGCTTATAATAAGCTAAATGAAATTTTTCCTATAAACAAGGAGGATTTTTTAGCTAAAGCTACAAAAGTGGATGATCCTTATGAGGAGATAGCCAAACGTGTAGATGAGGAAGTTGGTCTAAAAGTAGCCGATTTAAAAATATCAGGATTAAATATATATAAAGACAGGTGGAGGTTTTACCCAGGAGGAAATATAGCAGCTCATACTTTAGGATTTATGGGTTATTCCGGCAACGATTTTGCCGGTAGATATGGTTTAGAGAGATTTTATGAAAATAATTTAGAGAGAAAACCGACTTCTTATATAAATTTTTTCGCTCAAGTTTTTGCAAATATTTCAGATGACAAAATAAACTCAAATAGTGGGGACATTGTTACTTCTATAGAGCCAACTTTACAACTTTATTTGCAAGAAGAGTTGGCTAGTACGACAGAAAAGTGGAATTCAGAATATACTGGAGGTATAATAATGAATCCAAAGACAGGTGAAATATATGCCATGTCTATAGATCCTTCATTTGACCCAAACGATCCTCAGTCACAGAAAAGTTCTGTCATCTTTTCAAATAAATTAGTAGAAGACGTGTACGAGATGGGATCTATTATAAAACCTCTAACTGTCGCTATGGGTATCGATATGGGACTCATTTTACCCTCAAGTACTTATTACGATTCTGGATCAGTCATGGTGTCTGGTAAAAAGATATCCAACTTTGACGGCAAAGAAAGAGGAGTGGTGACAATACAAGAGGCTCTTTCAGAGTCTTTGAATGTGGGAATGGTTCATATAGCCAAGCTTGTTGGTAATGATAAACAAAGAGAGTATTTTTACAACTTTGGCTTAAACCAAAAAACCAACATAGATTTACCAAACGAATCCGCAAATCTTGTTAAAAATCTTGAATCACCTAGAGATATAGAACATGCTACAGCTTCTTTTGGGCAAGGTATCGCTATGACACCCATATCTACCATTAGAGCTTTGGCCACCATTGCTAATGGCGGGGTTTTGGTAGAACCTCATCTTGTAAAGACTATAAATTACAAAACAGGTCTTTCTAAAAATTATGTTGCACCACCTGTAACCAGGGTTATAAAACCAGAAACAGCTGAAGAAGTAACTCGAATGATGGTTTATAGTGTAGATAATGTTTTACTCGGCGGTAAGGCCAAAATAGAGAATTACAGCGTAGCTGTAAAGACTGGTACAGCACAGATTGCAAAACCAGGAGGAGGGGGTTATAGTGAGACAGATGTCCTACATTCATTTGTTGGCTTTGTTCCAGCTTATGATCCACAGTTTTTTATTTTCCTTTATACAGTAAAGCCAAAAGGTATTAGATTTAGTTCCGAGACGTTGACTTTACCATTTTTCGATATTGTAAAGTTTGTAATAAATTATTATGAGCTTACTCCGGACAGGTAGGCATTTGAGAAATTAGCATTTAAATTTTTTCAATGAAGAAATATATTAAAAGATTATTCCGATACGAGGCTTCTTTAGTGCTTAAAAAATATAAACCAAAAATAATCGTCATTATTGGTAGTGTTGGGAAGACTAGTACAAAGGAGATGGTTTACAGTGCCTTGTCTCAAAAATATTTTATTAGAAAGAATGAAAAAAGTTTTACAGCCAGTCTTGGTATACCTTTGGTTATTATAGGTGGTGTATTTGGTAGAGGTTCTTTATTTGATTGGTTAAAAAATTTATTTAGAGGTTTTATCTTAATTATTAAGAAAGTTAAATATCCAGAGTATTTAATACTTGAAGTAGATAACGATAAGCCGGGTGATTTAAAAACTGTAAGTGAGATGCTTTCTCCTGATCTGGTGGTTATGACAAGCATAGGTGATATGCCAACTCATGTAGAGGTTTTTGGCTCTAAAGAAAAGGTTTTGAAAGAGTATGATGATTATTTAAAATCTCTAAAACCAGAATGTAAGATTATTTACAATAAAGACGGTGAAGTTGTACGCTCCCTAATAGAAAATAAAGATTTTGAAAAAATATCTATTACTATAGATGGTGAAGGTAATATAAACGCAGATAATAGAAAATTTTTGTATGGTAAAAATGACGGAATGAATATCTTGACCGGAGTGTCTTATGACATCGGCAGAGGAGATGAAAAACAAAATATAATTATTTTTGATTCTATTGGTATACATAGTAAGTATGCGACACTGCTTGCTTGTGGGGTCGGGATTTTTTTAGGTATACCTTTTCTAAAGAGTGTTTCTTTGCTCTCAAAATATAAAGTCTTACCCGGAAGGATGAAAATTATTTCTGGAATAAAAAATACTACTATAATAGATGATTCTTACAATTCTTCTCCTGTGGCTATGAACGAAAGTCTAAATACATTTAGTAGACTAGATATTTCAGGTAAAAAGATTGTGGTTATTGGAGATATGTTGGAGTTAGGAAAATATTCTGGAGAAGAGCACAAAAAACTTGCTCATAAAATAAAAGACATAGCGGATGTTGTCATTTTTGTTGGCATAAGGACTAGACTGACAGGTGAAGAGCTTCTAAATCTGGAATATCCAAAAGAAAATATTTTCTATTTTGACGATTCAGAAAATGCTGGTAAATTTTTACAAAATTATATTCAAAAAGGGGATTGTATTCTAGTAAAAGGTTCTCAGGCTATGAGAATGGAAAAAACTGTAGAAGAAATAATGCGTCATCCCGAAGACAAAAAAACCCTGTTAGTTCGCCAAGAGCAAGAGTGGCGGAGGAGATAAAGAAAAACCGCCCGAGTTCTCTGCACAACTTGGTGCGGAGATCTCAGACGGTTTAGAGCTAATTGCGATCGGCGTTGACAGTCAGGTTTCCCTGCTCGTCCTCATCTACCCGAAGGTTTTTGTATCCCTCCATTTTGGCGAAGACGTTACCGTCTTTGCCAATGGTTAGTCGGAACCTTCTGGTCCGAGTTGGCGGCTGTTTCTCCGGCTCCTCGTTTTGAGGAGGAGTTACTGGAGGAGTCTGTGGTTGTACAGGTGCAACCAGTGGCATCAGTTGGACTGGAGTTGGTCGCGGTGTTAGCGGTGCCGGAGTCGGAGCAGGAGTTGGTGGAGTCGGCCTAAGAGGACGTCTACCTTCTCTCCGGTTCTGGATTACTCGGTAGACTGCGTATCCAAGCAAGGCCAGAAGAGCCATAAACAGAAGTAAGGGGATCAGAGATCCCAAAATTTCTGCAAGTCCTCCCCAGGAACGTCCCATGGCATTTTTGAAACGCCCCCATGCAGATAGTGGAGCGTGTTCATTACCAGATATATTGGAATACGTTACCGTGCTGGCGACTTCTTCCACAGGCTTTGGGACCTCCACCAACCTGTTTCCGCAGTCCGCTTTGTAGCGGATTGTGCCAGTGGTGTCCACGAGGACTATTGTGTTTGCTGGAAGTGTCTCCAGGACAAACCGTCCTTTGTTGTCGCGAAGCCCGCGGAAGTGGTTTTGAACCACAATTGCCTTCCGTAGGAAATGAGGCGCGAGCCGCATTTCGGCCTGCTGTCGTGTCGACAGCGGACCGGAAACGACGGGGAACTTGTCCATTTCAGCATCCGCTGGAATGGTGAACTCTCCACGTTGTGCGAATACTGGCAAAGCCAGCATCGCAAAAAAGATTGCAAAAAACCAAACTTTCTTCATTCTATCTCACTTTCTGTCAAACTAACTATCTAAACGCTATTATAACATATTCCTCTAAAAAAGCAAGTATTTTGTAGGATTACTATGCACTAAATCCTTGTATAAAACACAAAAAAATGGTTAATATATGTGTATTGGCCTTATCGTCTAACGGTTAGGACGAAGCCTTCTCAAGGCTTAAATCGGGGTTCGATTCCCCGTAAGGTCACAAGTAGACCCATCTTCTGATAGCTTTTGAATAAATTCATGCAGTTGCTTGTTTTATTGTATTTTTTAAAGAAATATGACATATTTTGTGAGGAAGGAGGTTCTCATGGGCGAACAATTTTGGAATTTTAATTGCAGGTATTGTGGTCGGCACTTGAAACTGACTGTACAAGAAAATAACCTTGGAAACAAAGTCGAAGTTCTTTGCCAGGGTTGTGGTCAACAGACATCTACAATCATAGGCACAATAGAAAAGAGGGAAAATGTGGATCTACCTCTAGAAGTAAAACAAAAAATAGAAAAATTAACTAAAGAGATTCAAGAAAATTCAGATATTCTTAATCTTGTTGAATCAATCTGGCAAGACGGATTTAGTTTAATGCTTGCCGTTGGGGTGTATGAAAATAGATTCAATAATGAAACTATTTTTATTCCGAAAGTTGATAGTGATGGAAAAATCACTGATGGAACTTTCACTGAAACAGATGAAGAAGCTTTTCGCAAAGCGTTCAGGATCAAACTCTGATACGCTGCTCTCAAAGCCGACAATTAGAGCAATCCATTCCGGATTGCTCTTTCTTTTTAATGCAAAAAGTGTAATATTGGGGACGGAAAGGGTACATAGATATGATCTGGCAAGATGTTGTAATGATGATCGGGCAATTTGTGTTTTTCGTTGCCATGATACCGACAGTCAAAGCTGTCGAAAAACCGGCGTTCTCAACTTCTCTGGTGACCTCAGCGGTCATCACTCTTTATATTCCAACTCTCTGGACACTTCACCTCTATGTGTCAGTTGTTTCTACCATCCTACTCGCTTTCGCTTGGTGGACGGTGACCTACCAGAGTTGGAAGAGAAGTCAGCTGGCCGCCAACTCCTAATAAAGATTCGCCAAAAACGGCAAAACTAAATACTCGTCACTACCTTCAGCGACGAGTTTTCTTTTTAAAACATCGAGGATTTTGACAGTGGGGAAATTAGGGGTACTTGACTTTTGTATACAAAGTGTGCTATAATTAAGGGTAGGAGGTGTTCATGGGACAAGCAGAAGTTGATTTAAATGGTGGAGTCACCATTGTTAAAATCGGAGGGAAGCCATTCGAAACTGTCATCGATAAGCAAGGAATTCAGAGGTTTAAGACCGACAGACTGATAAACTCTTTGTATGAAATCGGTAGTATTGACCTCAATCAACTTGCGGTTCAATACCAGCGCGGGGCATTCACTCAGGAGGAATATCTAAGGTTTTATACCGGTATCGGGTGTTCCGTGACCGGCTTATATGACCTTCCTTTTTTTCTCGATTTGGAGATCGAGAATCCGCTATGGTAACCAACCGTAAAACCGCTCGCGCCAAGAGGTGTCGAGCGGTTTTTTACAAACCTAAATTTTTTTATCTTCCCTCAAATTTCACCAAAAAACCCTTTACTTATTGACTTTTATATTGTTTAAATATAGGATGTTTTACGGAGTTTTTGAAAGGAGAGCGCGATGTCGCCTGAAGAAAAACAACAAGGAGATTGGTGGGGTAAGTTTTTTGGTAAAATCATCACGAGTATTATCGTCTTGCCTATCATCATGTGGATCTGGCCGGATGTAGTGCCTTTCGGATTCTTCCAGCTCTGGAAAGTCGAGGGTACAATGAGCCAGTGGCTCATTTCTTCATGGCCTATATTTGTGTGGGGAGCCGGAGTTACTCTCGTGCATGGTTTCTTCACTCGTAATGAGAGGCACATAAATCGTAATGCAGAGCTTATAATCAAAGAAGGTGCTATTGTCAGCATCATTGCAGGGGTTGGAGAGGAGATCACTTTTAGGTGGCTATTCTTCCTTGACAATATTGTTTCTGTAAAGATTGCAAACTGGTTCTTTTTTGGTTTTATTGGGTTTGGAATCCCAGCGTGGTTCCATATGTATATTGTTGGACCCATTGCTAACTGGTTCACTCTTGGGGAACTCGAATCTTTTATTTTCCACTCGACTGGATGGGCCGTAGGGGCAGCGATGCTCACAACGAATGCATTCTTTCGGGACGGTCATCGATATTTGGGTTTTCTAGGTTTCGTGAATAGCTGGTTTTTGGGAATGTTTCTTTTTTGGATTATGTTCAAGTACGGATTACTTGCAGCGATTCTTATTCACTTCACTTATGATTTTCTCATCTACCTCGTTCATTATGTAGATTCGGCAATCGAAAGGGCGATGGGATACGCGTAGTACCGGCTCCTGTCAGTAATTCAAAAACCGCTCGCACCAAAAGGTGCCGAGCGGTTTTTCTTATATAAAAATAGACACTTGACTTTCGTATACAAAATGTGCTATAATCAAGTGTAGGAGGTTTTTTTATGTCCAACGCTCCCTTATATGAAGGGTTGGAATACAACTTGACGCTCTCTTTCAGCCACCTCTATGGTGACAAGTGGGCCGCTTTCTATGGAAAAGAGACCCCTTACCAAAGGCGTCGGATCATCTTTCCTCAGTTCACCCCTGAGGAAGGGAAAGAGTATGCCGTGCGAGTGAAGGTAACAAAGACAGGAATCTTTACCTATAAAGGTGAAGACTTCCAAGTCTGCAGAGCCGAGCTCGCTGAGGCCGCTACCAAGGGTGAGGTTCTTGTTCATCAGATGTTTAATGGGCGAGAACCAATGACAGAGATTGGGCTAGCAATGCAAAGAGCGGGAGTTGGGAGTGCAGTCAGTACTGCTCTGGCTGACCAACTCAGGGCTGCCGGTTTCCGCCAGAGTCGGAAGTAACACCGGACAATTTCATAAGGTCGCGCGGATAATCGCGTGACCTTTTCTTTTTACAACCTAAATTTTTTATCATCCCTCAAATTTCACCCAAGCTAATTAATGAATTTCTCATTGAAAAAACCCTAAAAAGGGAGTAGAGTTATTGGTAATTATGAGTAATATTAAAGATTTAACAAAAAGGATTATAGTTTTTAGAGATGCTAGAGACTGGAAACAATTCCACAATCCAAAAGACCTCGCTTTGTCTTTGGTTTTAGAAGCAACAGAAGTCATGGAACATTTCCAATGGAAAAATAAAGAGGAGATGGAAGAACATCTAAAGACACACAAAGAAGACGTGGCAGACGAACTTGCTGATACATTATATTGGATTTTATTAATGGGAAATGATTTTAATATTGATGTTCTAAAAGCCTTAGATAAAAAACTAAAAAAAATTGAAGAAAAATATCCAGTAGAAAAAGCCAAAGGGAGGCATACTAAGTATAACAAGCTGTAACATGTCTCAGATCAAATCTTTTAAATTTGATAAAAATAGCTTCAATGAAATCAGAGCCTATCGTTTTGGAAAGAATTGGCCTGTTGTTTATGTCTTGGAGAATGGTAAAGATGTTTATGTTGGTCAAGCAATAAATGCACATAGGAGACTTAAGCAACATAACGAAAATACAGAAAAACAAATATTGAAATTAAAAACAGCTCATATTTTAAGTGACGATGAATTCAATGTGTCGGCGGCGCTCGATATTGAGTCTTGGCTTATTCAATATATGTCTGCAGATCAAGTTTTTACTTTGCATAATAAAAATGGTGGATTAAAAAATCACAACTATTATGATCGACCAAAATATAAAGCAAAATTCGAAGATATCTGGAAGCAATTTTTAGAGATGGGGATTGCAAAAAGCACCCTTGAAGATTTAAAGAACACTGACTTATTTAAATATTCACCATACAAATCTCTAACAGAGGATCAGCTTTTCGTTGCTCGTAAAATTTTTAAAGATCTTAAGTTCGGAAAATCACAATCATATATTGTAAACGGTAGACCAGGAACAGGGAAAACAATTCTTGCCACTTATCTTTTTAAATTTTTAAAAGAACAAGATGAGACGAAAAATTTGAAAATGGTACTAGTTGTACCGATGACTTCTCTTAGAACAACAATTAAAAAAGTTTTTGGGAAAATAAAAGGCCTTAGTAGTTCTATGGTGATTGGCCCAAACGACGTTGCTCGAGGTATCTACGATCTTATAATCGTTGACGAAGCTCACCGGTTACAGAGAAGAAAAAATATTATGGGTATGGGTGCGTATGATCAAGTTAATACAAGATTAGGTCTTCCAAAAGAAGCGACAAATCTGGATTGGATAATGAAATGTTCAAAAAATCAAATATTTTTCTATGACGAAAACCAAAGTATAAAACCAGCAGATGTAAGAAAAGAAGATTTTAAGAAACTTAACGCACAGTACTACACACTTTCTACTCAAATGCGTGTTGAAGCTGGCGAAGAATATATAGAATTCATTGAAGCATTATTTGATTTGCAAAAGCCAATAAAAACAAATTTTGAAAATTATGATTTTAAAATCTACGACAATGTAGAAGAAATGGTTTCTGCTATTAGAGAAAAAGATAAAAAGCACGGGCTTTCTCGTGTTGTTGCTGGATATGCTTGGCCTTGGCATACAAAGTCCGGATCAAAATCAAAACAAAAATATGATATTGAAATAGGAAATTATAAAGGTATTTGGAATTCTACTGCGACAGACTGGGTTAATTCACCAAATGCTATAAATGAAGTTGGTTGCATTCATACAGTCCAAGGTTATGACTTAAATTACATTGGAGTTATTATTGGTCCAGAGTTTGGTTACGATATAGAAAATAAAAAATTTTTTGTTGATAGAGAAAAATATCTAGACAGAAACGGCCGAGCGGGAATTCAAGATCCAAAAGAACTTGATGGTTATATAAAAAATATTTATAAGACTATTCTTACTCGTGGAATAAAAGGAACTTATGTCTATATCGTTGATGAAAATTTAAGAAAATATTTTAAAGAAAAATTGAGAGAGTCTAAGGAAGACGATATAAAATTAGATTTGAATGAGTTATATGGTGGAAAAGAAGTAGTCTCTCCTTTTACAACAGAAATGATCAGTGTACCTTTGGTAGGTTCAGCCCCATGTGGGAATCCACTTTTAGGGGAAGAGAATATCGAGGAGTATATTGAAGTTGAAAAAAATAAAATTAAACCAGGAGCAAAATATTTTATAGTTAGAGCCGAAGGCGATTCTATGAATAAAGCCGGGATTAATGATCAGGATTTAGTATTGTGTCGTTTCTCAGAAAAAGGTGAAACTGGAGATAGAGTTGTTGCTTTACTTCAGGGTGAGAATGTGACAATAAAATATTATGACAAAAAAGATGGTCGTAGAATATTACTACCAAAAAGTACAAATCCAGAACATCAGCCGATTATTCCACAAGAAGGAGATGTTGTTCAAGGAATTGTTCAAGAAGTTTTAAAATAAAGTCTGATATATAAGTTAGCCATGGAAGAAAATATAATTAAAAAAGAATTTCCTGGTAATAGAAAAGATATTTCACCGCGGCATGTAGTAGATGAAAACAAAAAAGATGATTTGCAAACATTTTTTCTGATTCTTGGACTCATTTTTAATGATTTAAAAGGGTTAATATTTTTTCAAAAAACTATAGAGGATAATTATAGAAAGCCAAATATTGATGAAACTTCTGTGCATGCCGGAGAATATAATGGTTTGATAGCTCAAGCGGATAAATTACTTATTGCAACTGTAGGAGAATTTTTCAAATTTATTGAAAAAAATAAGTTTGTATTGAATAGCATGCCTTTTAAATTACTTCTTAAGAAAAATAATAATCAGGATTATAAAAATAAGTGGAATGATCTTGTTAGATTAGATGATGGATCTTCTATATTATCAAAAATTTCACGAGTTAGATCAAATGTAGCTTTTCATTACGATAATTCAATGGAAGAATTAAGAAGAGGTTTTATAAATAGTTTTTATTTGAAAGAAAAAGATTTAGTCCAACATAAACGAGCTTTTTATTCTTTAGGAAATGATATGGAAAATACTAGAATATATTATTCAGATGCTGCTACACAAAGTTATATAAATTCTCTTATTGGTATTGATGATAGAGAAAAAATCATGGGAGCTATAAAGAATATGAACTATACAATCCAATGGTTGTTAAAAATATATTTAGATAGTGTTAAAAAATAATTAAGTATATAAACTAAATGTGAATTGATGAAATTCCATTTTTCACTCTTTATAAAAAGTAATGTAAAATAAATTTATGAACAATAAAGATTTATATTTTGTGGCGGTAAAGGTTTTTATGGAAAAAGATGGAAAACTTTTGATTATGAAAGATAATTTTGGATGTTGGGATTTACCGGGAGGAAGAATTAAATTAGATGAATTTGAGACATCTTTGGACGATATTATCAAAAGAAAAATGAAGGAAGAGCTGGGAGAAAATATTGAATACGAAATTGGCAAGCCTGTGATTTTTATGCGCCATGAAAGAATCGAAAGTTCGCCAGGGAATCCTACTGTTAGGATTTTTGCTGTAGGATATGAAGGAAAATTGTTGGGTGGTGAGATAAAACTTTCGGAAAGACATACCGAAATGCTTTGGGTAGATCCAGATAATTTCAAACCGGAAGATTATTTCACAGGAGGTTGGCTTAAAGGAGTAAAGGAATATTTAAATTTGAAAAAATAAACCTATGGAAAAGCAACCACAACAATTTGATATTGAAAATAGTCCAATGAAGGAAGCTTATAATTTGATTGGTGCAAATAGTCCTAAAGAGTTAGATAGTCTATATAATAAAGCAGACCAAGAACTGATGAAGTCAAAAGAGTGGGATTATAATAATCCCGATCTAGTTACAAATAGAATAAAAAATATTATTGAAAATATTGACAAGAATTTACTGACAGAAGAAGAAAAAGACTGGAGGCAAATGATACTTTGGTTTTGGTACCACCACGCTATGAGTGTGGCAATAGGTCTATTTGGAGATAAAGAAAAAGCAAAAGAATTTGGTGCAAAAGCAATGGAGCTTAACCCTAAAGATAACAGTAATAAAATTACTGAGATTTATTATTTGCTTTTGAATGATAATCTGGCCAAAGCAGAGGATCTAGTCGGCTCTATCCCAGAAGGACTTCTTGATGATGGAAATCCAAATCCAGAACCACAAACCGCAAGAGAACTGATTGAAGAATACAAACAAGGTTTGTTTGGGGTTTGAATAAATGGAAAATTATCTAAAAAATGATATTGTGGATTTATGGAAAAGGAATTAAAGATTAAAACGCCGGACAAAAAATTGATTTATGGATCTTTTGTTTCTGCTGGTAAAAAGTCTGATAAACTTGTGATTTTTGTTCATGGATTTACTGGTCACAAAAATGAACACATATTTTTCTCCTGACAAGCTTTTTTGGTAGATGCTATTTGACTAAACTCTATGGTTTTTCCTTCATCAATTTTGTAATTTCCCAATAAATTATTACAGTCAGTTGTTGCTGAAAAATGACCATCTTGTGTAAATGAGAGGACAAAATCTTCTGCTTTATTTGGTGTCACTATTTTATTATTTGAATAAAGAGTTCTTTGGCATTACTACTCTGTATTCTATAGAGACATATCTAGTGTTCCTTCACCACCTTTTAAGAGTGGGGCATCTTGAAATACCATTTGACCATCTATTTCTAAACTAGCTGTTCCTTGATGTTCCCAAAAAATGACTGACTCATTGGGAGAAGTATATCTTGCTCCAGAGCCAGATATAGCTACGTTTAGTTCGTATTTTTTATTATCAAAGATAACTTCGGCTTTGCTAGAGTCGTTATTATATTGAATAGTAAATTCTTTGCCTGCATCTGCAAAAGTAAAGACATCACTTGTGTAAGCTATTTTTTCTGCATTGTTTTTTGATGTGAGCCAAAAATAGCCTGCACCTAATAAGATTATAATCACGACTGCAATAAGTAAGTTTTTTGTATTCATATTTTTTGGGTTACTTATAAAGATAAGGTTAAAACCCTATGTTTCTCATTATAAGAAATATGGTCTACAATAACAAACATTTGACAAAAGCTTTAAAATATTTAATTATTCGGTTAGAAGGAGGTGCGAGATGGGACAAAATAATAATGCTTTACCATTCTCTTGGGTAAAGAACAAGTTAAAAGAGAAGAAAAACAAAGCATTGAGACTTGATAGAAACTCTAAGGAGTATATCGAGGAATGGCTAGAGATTGTTGATTTCATTAGGCGAGTCTTGGAACTTCTACCAGAGGAGAGCCAAGAGAGACGGGTGATGCTTTATGAACTTGTGACCGCTCTCGTCGAGGGGAACAAGCTAGAGGAAGCTCATGATGCTCTGGATGAGCTAAGGAGGATAAAAGGTTAGACAAGATAGTCGGTTTGGTTTACTCTAAGAAAGGGGGAACATGAAAGGCTATGGACCGTTTTTTTGTTTCTTTTTTGGTGGCAGTGGTTTATTTGCCATCATGATGTTTGTGACGGCTTTCAGCAAGCATTGAAGGCCAAAACAGGTCGGCACGCTTTGTGCCGACCTTTTGTTATAATAAAAATATGAAGTCAGAAGACATTGTAAGAGATTTAAATAAATTAAAAAATAAAGAAAAAGCTAAAACTTCTTCTGGTTTCTTTAAGACAAAGAAAGGACAGTATGGGTATGGTGATAAATTTTTGGGAATCACTGTGCCAGAGCAAAGAAAAATTGCTAAAAAATATAAAGAATTAAAACTTTCTGAAATCCAAGAACTTTTAAAATCTCCTATACACGAAAACCGGTTTACCGCTTTGGAAATTTTGGTTATGAAATATGAGAACTCCCAAAATAAGGAAAAAGAAAAGATAGCTAAATTTTATTTAAAAAATACAAAAAATATAAATAATTGGGATTTGGTAGACGCATCAGCAAGCTATATTTTGGGAGATTTTTTGTATAAAAAAGACAGAGGAGTGCTTTACAAGCTAGTAAAGTCTGAAAATCTATGGGAGAGAAGAATTGCTGTAGTTTCTACATATTATTTTATAAAAAGAGGGGATTTTAAAGACATAATAAAATTGTCAGAAATTCTTTTAAAAGATAAGCACGATCTTATCCAAAAAGCTGTCGGCTGGATGCTACGCGAAGCCGGTAAGAGAGATCAAAAAGTTTTACTTTCTTTTTTAGACAAAAATCACAAAGAAATGCCTAGAACCATGCTTAGGTATTCTTTAGAAAAACTAAGTACTAAACAGAAAAATTTTTATATGAAAAAATAATACACATCTTTTGTGGATAAGGATATTTAAATCGTATATACTTAAGCTGTATGGAAAAGTACAATCAAAATTCTTTTAATTCTCCAGAAGATGAAATAAATTTTTTGCGAGAACAAATAGCTCAAAAAGAAAAGGAACTTTCGGAAAAAAACTATTCTGTAGATAAAAAACTTGTAGTCCAAGAACAAATTTCCAAGTACAAAAATACTCTGTCAGAGGAGGTTTTAGATAAAGATTATAAGATTTCAGAAGACGACTTGGAGTCTTTTAAGCTCAAACTTTCTCCAGATCATCACGATAAAAAGATAAAAGAACTTGTCGGTATTATGAATGAAAAAGGTATACACAATGCCCTTTCTGTTTTGTCTGGGTTGAAAGATCCGCATTTAGAGGACGATTTTCATAGATTTTTAGTTCAATATTTTTCAGATGATAGGAAAGTAAAAGGTCTAAAGTCAAAAGAAGGTCTGTCTAGGGGTATAGGAATGAAACTATATGAGTTTGTATTGCCGGACGAAGAGGAGGGTGAAAAAACAAAAACTCTAAAAGAAATAATCTCTGGTATGGAGCAGTTTTACTCTGGAATGCTTTCTATTTATTCAAAGAAATCACAAAGTCATATCGTTATAGAGATAGCCAATGCAAATGACAGCGACCAGTTTGTTTTTTATGTGGCAGTACCAAAAGAGCACACAGACCTTTTTGAAAAACAAATAATATCTATTTTCCATAATGCCAGACTTACTGAGGTTGTGGATGATTACAATATTTTCAATGAAGATGGTATTTCTCTGGGCTCATACGCTGAGCTGAAAGAGAGTCCTGTTTATCCTATTAAAACATACGAGAATTTTGACCATGATCCAATGAATGTTATCTTGAATAGTTTCTCAAAAATAGAAAAAGAAGGAGAAGGTGCAGCATTACAAATCGTTTTGGCTCCACAAGGTGATTATTTTAATGATAAGTATTCTTTTGCTATAGACCAAATAGAAAAAGGGGCTGATGTCAAAAAAGCAGTTTCCATGAAAGAATCTTTTGCAGGAGACCTTGGAAAAGTTTTAAAAGATTTGTTTAAAGCTCCAAAAGAAGAGGAAAAAAAAGAAATAGATACTAATGCTATAGAAAAGATAAAAAGAAAAATAAGTGCTCCAATTTTAGCTACAAACATAAGAATCATTGCTTCAAGTAGGAATAGGTTGGGAGCGGAGAAGATCCTGAAAGAAATAGAATCTAGTTTCAACCAGTTTACTGATACAAACTCCAATGCTATAAAATGGCAAAGGCCAGAAAAAAAACCTTTGCAAAGGCTTTTTAGAGATTTTTCTTTTAGACTATATAATCCAACTCAGTTGGTTCCTCTAAATATTCACGAAATCAATACTATTTCTCATTTTCACACAACAAGGCTCTCACCAAACCCTCAACTCAGAAAAACTCAGTACGCCGAGGTTCCACCACCAAGTGAAATATCAAGTGCGGGAACTCTTTTAGGAATTAATTCCTATAGAAATACTGACACAAAAATAAATATTTTGGATGAAGATAGGCTGAGACATTTTTATACCATTGGTCAGACGGGTACAGGAAAATCTACCCTACTAAAGAATATGATTATTCAGGATATAAAAAATGGTCACGGGGTCTGTATGATAGACCCTCATGGTATAGATATGATGGATATTATGGCCAACATTCCGAAAGATAGGTTTAATGATGTTATTTATTTTGATCCTAGTTATATAGAAAGACCTATGGCTCTAAATATGCTTGAGTACGATCCTCGTTTTCCAGAACAAAAAACTTTTGTGGTCAATGAGTTATTTAGTATTTTTCAAAAACTATATGGTGGTGCGCCAGAGTCTATGGGACCTATGTTTGAACAATATTTTAGAAACGCTACTATGCTTGTCATAGAAGATCCAGAAACAGGTTCTACTCTATTAGATGTTTCTAGGGTGATGTCCGATAAAACTTTTAGAGATCTAAAAATTTCTAGATGTAAAAATCCTGTGGTAGTTGAGTTTTGGAAAGAAGTAGCAGAGAAAGCTGGTGGGGAAGCGACCTTAGCAAACATCGTACCGTACATCACAAGCAAGTTTGATGTCTTTTTGGCAAATGAAATAATGCGTCCGATAATTGCCCAAGAAAAGTCTTCTTTCAATTTTCGAGACATAATGGATAATAGAAAAATTCTTTTGGTAAACCTTTCCAAAGGAAGACTTGGAGATATAAATGCAAACCTCATAGGACTTATTTTGGTCGGTAAAATACTAATGTCTGCTCTTTCTAGAGCCGATATTATTGGAAAAGATTTTCCACCGTTTTACCTTTATATAGACGAGTTTCAAAATGTAACTACAAATTCTATTTCTACTATTTTGTCTGAAGCTAGAAAATATAAACTTTCTCTAAATATTGCTCATCAGTTTATTGCGCAACTTGAAGAAGGTATAAGAGATGCTGTATTTGGGAATGTCGGCTCAATTGTTTCATTTAGGGTAGGTGCAGAAGATGCAGAGTATTTGGAAAAACAGTTTGCCCCAGTTTTTACAGCTCGCGATATTATGAATATAGACAATAGAAATGCTTATGTAAAAATGCTTATTGCAGGTAGGCCGGCCAAAGCTTTCAATATGAAAACACTGCCTCCTCCAGAGGGAAATCCAAGTATAGTAGGTGCTCTAAAACAACTTTCCTACTTTAGTTATGGTGGAAATAAGGAAGAGATAGAAGCGGATATTTTGAAGAAATATAAGAAAAGGTAAAAGTGTCAAAGACCGTCTCTGACACTGTACTTGATTTTTTATGGTTTTTGGTGTTTAATTTGTTTCGGAGGGAAGATCATGAGTCAGTCAGACAGGGAGATTCTAAGGCAATTAAGTCTTAGTCAGGCCAATTTAGCTAGAATTATTGGCACAAGTAGACAAGCGGTTAATGCTGGTATTAAAAAGGAAACTGATTATATAACGAGTTCAGTCGTTCTGATGATACATAAGGTTTTTGTATTAGATGATGATCCAAGAAAATCTGTAGCAGAACAGATATTGCGTGATTTATTTTCTGTAAATGTTGAGTCTAATTTTTTAGTTACAGACCTTTTGGGTATTAATTTAGATACAGAAAAAATTCAGTTAATACTAAACAATAAAGCTCTAAGAGATTCTTTGAGAGATAAAATTTCTCAGGTAATAAATAATTATTGCGATAATTTCAAGAATTTTTTTGACACGCAATAATCTTAAAACCGTCTTGAAAAAGACGGTTTTTCTATGCAAGAATTTACTACAATATATTGTAGTAAAAAATTTAGGTATAAAAAAAGAGGTAACCGAAAACGTTGGTTACCCCTGTCCTAGTCACGGTCTCCACGGGGGAGTCCGGCGTACATTGGGGTGTTTACATTTGGTATAACCCCTGTATGGCTTTTCTTTTTCCGTCTCGAGATTTCTCCCAAAACGGACTTTGTGAAAGAGTTGGCTTCATCCTGTCCAACTTCTTGGACGGAGAAGCTGTATGTCAGTTCCCACATCTCTAGTTTGGTTAGAGGAACACCGATTTCTCGGCACTTTTCCAAAACTTGAGATTTTACAATCTGGACCCTACGGGCCCATTCGTTTCTGTCCATTTGTCCTCCTATTATATATTATATCATACTTTGTATATAAAAGTCAAGTTATCCACAATTTTATAGGTAATTTAATCAAATTATTGATTTTTACAAAATTAATTGTATTATGGGTGGCAGGAGGTTTTTATGGGACAAGCAGGTGTTGAACATGGAGTTACTATGCTATCGAATGCTATCTTGTATCAGAGAATTGAAAAAATTATTTCTTTGATTCCAGACGACTTCGGTAATAAGGAGATCATTGTAAAATCTCTTAAAGGAATCCAAGATTCTTTGCCGTTTACGGCTCCTGGAGCTATAAACACGAGATGGTTTCAGGTATCAGGAGTTTTGGAGGTAAATCTTCCAGATCCAGACACAGCTCCTTGGGCAATGGAGATTGCAAAGATCTTTGCTGAGGATTTTGAAGAATGAAGCTAATAAAAAAGAGGCGACCTAGGGCGTCTCTTTTATTTTGGTTTCGAAAATTTTATTAAGTCTTTAGTTTAGTAGTTCATCTACTACAGACTTTACTACATCACCGTCTACTTTGCCCTTTAAATCCTTCATAATGGCTCCCATGAGCTGTCCAGCCTTAGTTTTGTCAGTTATACCCATTTCAGCTTTTTTGGCTTCTGCGACCTTCAAAACTTCATTTCTTGGCATTTGGGCGGGCAGAAAAGTCTCTAATATAGAAAGCTCGGCTTTTTCAGATTCGGCAAGTTCTGGACGACCTCCTTTTTCAAATTGTTCTATAGAATCTTTTCTTTGTTTAACAGCCTTACGGACTACATTTAAAGCATCTTCGTCTCCTAGTTCTTCTTGAGGAGTTCTCTTTGTGGCCACGAGTTCGTTTGTAAAAGAAGCAAGAAGTCCACGATAAACACCGAGCTCAACTGTCTTTTTCTCCTTCATTGCTGTTTTTATTTTTTCTTTTATCTTTAGATGTAGTGACATAATAATTTAAAATTAAAATATAAAAAATATAATACCATATTCCACTTATATTTGATAGAATACTCTTATGGACACATTTACAATTTTGGCTGTTTTGGGGGGCATTATATTGGGTGTTTTGGTAATGTATTTGTTAAAACCAAAAGGAAAAACAGACGATACTGGACTTAAACTTATTTTACAGCAAATAAATGAACTGAATAGAACGGTAGATAATAAAATAGGTGAAAATGCTAGAAATATAAATGAGTCTGTTAGAACCCAGCTAGGTGAATCCGCAAACCTGATAAGGGAAGTAACCCAAGGACTTACAAAACTTGATGAGACAAATAAACAAGTTATTTCTTTTGCTGATCAACTGAAAAATCTTCAAGATATTTTGAAGAATCCAAAACAAAGAGGAATATTGGGAGAATATTATTTGGAAACATTACTAAAAAATGTCTTACCTCCAGGTCAATATCAAATGCAATATGGTTTTTCTAACGGCGAGATAGTAGATGCTGTGGTTTTTGTTAAAGACAAAATAATACCAATAGACTCAAAATTTTCTTTGGAAAATTACAATAGACTGATGGAAGCTAAAGATCCTGCAGAAAAAGACAGGTTGGAAAAACTTTTTGTAAATGATTTAAAACTTAGAATAACTGAGACTTCAAAGTATATAAGACCTTCAGAGGGGACCATGGATTTTGCTTTTATGTTTATTCCTCATGAAGCTATTTATTATGATTTACTTATAAACAAAATTGGAGCAGTAACAGAAGATACTGAAAATCTTATCCAGAGAGCAGCAGGAAAACACAAGGTTATTATAGTTTCCCCAACTTCTTTTTTGGCATATCTTCAGACTGTTTTACAAGGTCTGAAAGCTATGCAAATAGAAGATCAAGCTAAAGATATTATAAAGAGAGTGGGGGAACTCGGAGAACATTTAAAGAAATATGAGATTTATCATGGAAAGTTAGGTAATTCTCTGGAGACTGTAGTCAACCATTTTAATGCTGGAAGCAAAGAATTTAAGAAAATAGATAAAGATATTTTTAGGATAACAGGCGAATCTCCTGGTGTAGATGTGGTTGCTTTAGACAAGCCGGAAATAGATAATTAGGTCTAGGTATTGCATTTTTCCCTTAGTTTTTGTATGATTACTTTCGTTATGGAATTTGCTGTAATACACACGGGAGGAAAGCAATACAAAGTCTCAAAAGGGGACACTGTTAAAATTGAGAAGATCAAAGGCACTTTCAAGGTGGGTGACAAGATAATTTTTGATAAAGTAATGCTTGTTGATGATGGAAAAGACGCAACTACTATAGGAACTCCTTATATTCCAAAAGCTTCTGTGGAAGCTACTCTAGCTGAAATCGGTAGAAACAAGACTATTGATGTCATAAAATATAAACAAAAAAGTAGGTATTTCAAGAAAAATGGTCACAGACAACCTTGGTTTAAAGTAAAAATAGAGGGGATAAAATAAAAGAGCCTTTCGGCTCTTTTTATTAGGGCGAGTCTTGGTTGGCAGAGTTTATTGTTTCGGCTGCCTATTTTTTTTACGTGTCTTTTTTGGTTTTGACTTTGGCTTTAGTTTTTTCAGTTCAAAGTGTTTAAGTAGGAATAGTAAAAGACTTTGGTGATCTTCAACTTTTTCTATGTCCTTTTGTATTCTATCAGCCCAATCCAACGCTTCTTTTAGCGCTGGCACAGACCCATTGGCCCTCCGTATCTCTGCTACTTGTGCGATGAGTTCATCATCTTTTTCTCTCCATGGTGCACCTTTAAAATTAAAATCCATTTTGGACTCCTTTCTATGATTAGAATTCCATAAAATGACGATTTAGTCAATTATTGTCTGTTTTTCAAAGCGTTTTTGATAGTATCTCCATCAGAGTATTCAAGTTCTGTTCCAGTAGACAAACCTCTACCTAAAGTAGACAAAGTTATATTTCTTTCATTAGCTAGATCTTCTAAAATTGATTTTAAATAAAATAAAGTATGTTCTCCCTCGGGGTTGTAGTTCATAGCTATAATTATCTCGGACAAACCTTCTTTTGCTCTTTTTTCTATAATTTCAAACAATTCTTTTTGCCTAATTTTTTGTTCAGGGTTTTTTTCGAGTATTGGGACAGTTCCACCTAAAATAAAATAATAACCTTTGTATGAACCTGTTCTCTCTATATTTTCAAAATTGATATCATGACTGATAAGCATTAGTGTCTTTTTATCTCTATTTTCGTTTTCACAAATGGAGCAAGCCATCTTTCTCACACCATTTTTGGTAAAAAATCTAAAACAACTATTACAAATAACTACATTAGATTTTACTTCGTTTATTAATTTTGCTAGGTCTTCTGAATAACCATTCGGTCTGGTTAGTAAAAAATAAACAAATCTTTTAGCTTGTCTTGGGCCTATACCAGGGAATTGTTTGAAAAGTTCTATTAGTCTATCTGTAGAATTCATAAGGTGATTATAGCAAAAAGTCTTATATTAAAAATCATTAAACTCTTTTTCTGCTCCTCCGTATTCAGATTTATCCATATTTTGAAAAGTAGCTTTTTTATCGTTGAAAAAGAGTTTAACACTACCCGTTTCTCCATTTCTATGTTTTTCTATTAGAATTTCTGCGATATTTGTTCTTTCATTTTCTTCTTTGTATTTGTCTTCTCGGTGTATAAACATAACTACATCGGCATCTTGTTCAATTGAGCCTGAATCTCTAAGGTCTGAAAGTCTTGGGCGTCCACCACGTTGTTCTACGGCACGAGAGAGTTGTGAGAGAGCAAGTACGGGGACATCTAGTTCTCGGGCCAAGTTTTTAAGTGATCTTGAAATCTCTGTGACTTGCTGTACTATGTTGTCATTTTTTGTTTGGGTAGGGACCATTAGTTGTAAATAATCAACTACGATAAGACCTAGGCCATGTTCTCTTTTAAGTCTTCTGGCGATAGATCTCATTTTTAGGATATTATTTCCTGGTTGGTCGTCTATGTATATAGGAGCTTTACTTAGTTTGTCTAAGGATTCTCTTAAGGCGTCAAAGTCGTCTTGTCTAGATAGACCTCCTGTTCGGAGTTTCCAAGCGTCTACATTGGCTTCTGCGGCCATCATACGGTCTGCTAGCTGTTGGGAACTCATTTCTAATGAGAATATACCGACAGGAGTGTTGTTATTTACTGCGGCTTGTCTGGCTATATCTAAAGCTAAAGAAGTTTTTCCCATAGAAGGTCTAGCTGCCAAAATGATTAAATCTGATTTTTGTAAACCAGAAAGTTTTTTATCTATGTCTATAAATCCAGTAGGAATACCACGCATACCTTGTCCGTCTGTATGTAGTTTGTCTAGTCTTTCCCAAGCTTCATTAAGTTCATCTTTTAGAGGTACAAATTTATGAGAGGTATTGTAATTTGTTACATCAAAAAGTTTTTTTTCGGCTTGTTCTAGGAGTTCTTCCAGTTCTTTATTTTCATCATATCCTATTTGGCTAATATGATCAGAAGCATCTATCAGTCTTCTCATCATATGTTTTTTTTGAATTATCTGTGCATAGTACAAAATATTTGATGCAGAAGGCACAGTGTGAACTACTTCCGTCAGATAAGTATTTCCACCTATTTGGTCTATCCATCCTTTTTCTGTGAGTTTAGTTGATACAGAAAGAAGGTCTATTGGTTGGTGTTTGGAAAATAATTCCATCATAGATTCAAAAATAATCCTATGTTTTTCCGAATAGAAAGATTCTCCTGAAACTATGTCTATTATTTCATATAGAGATTCTGGACGGAGCATTATAGATCCAAGTAATGCCATTTCAGCTTCCAGATTTTGAGGGGGGATACGCAGATTTTTTATATTAGTTGTCATGATTCGAATTCTAGCATTTTACAAAGTTAATAAGCCAATCTAAAAAGGTTTACATCCTGTGGGAAAGGTGTGTGGAAAAGTTTACTTTTTGTAGATTTGGGTTCCTTCTTCAGTGTCTTTGACTTCAAAACCCATATTTTCTATATCTTTTCTTAGTCTATCAGATGTTTGCCAGTCTTTATTTTCTCTAGCTTCATCTCTACTTTCTATCATTTTTTTTAGTTCTTTGGAGATAGTAACCGTATTTTTCTTGCCAAGGTCAAGACCTAAGATTTTATCAAAATCTAAAATTAAAGTCTTTTTATCTGACGGAGAGATATTTTCATCTTTAATTATTTCCCAAACTAGAGCCAAAGCTTTTGGTGTGTCTAAATTATCATTTATAAATTTTGTAAACTTTTCTTTGGTGTTTACCAAATCTTTCTCATTACTTTCATCTGAGTTTTGTTCAAATTCTTCTAGTTTTGTATGAATTTTATTTAAAGCTGTTTCAGATCCTTTCAAAGCATCCCAGCTAAACTGAAGTTGCGATGAGTAATGGGCTGTCAAAATTAAATATCTAAAAGCTAAAGGGTTTATTTTTTGATCGATAATACTTTGTAGACGAATAAAATTTCCTTCAGATTTTGACATTTTTTCAGCTTCAACATTTAAAAAAGCGTTGTGGAGCCAGTATTTGGCTAGAGGTTTTTCGTTTGCACATATTGATTGAGCTATTTCATTTGTATGGTGGACTGGTATATGGTCTGTTCCCCCTGTGTGTATGTCTATAGTTTCTCCCAAAAGTTCTTTTACCATAGCTGAACATTCTATATGCCAACCAGGAAAACCCATTCTCTCATCGTTTGGACTTTCCCATTGCTGTAGTCTTTTATCTTCTGGTTTTGAAAATTTCCAGAGAGCAAAGTCTAGATGATTTTTTTTGCCAGAAGCAGGTATAACTCTGGCAAACTCTTCATCTAACATTGTTCGGTTTATACCGAATAAGTTTTTGTATTCTGGATATTTAGACGTGTTAAAATAAATACCGTCTTCTGTTTTATATGTAAAATTTTTTTCTTCCAAAATGCAAATCATTTCTTTTTGTTTTTGAATATAGTCAGAAGCTCTAGGAAATTCTATTTGATTTTTTGGTATGTTTAATTTATCTAAATCCTCAAAAAATGATTCTGTGTAAAATTTTGTTATATCTTTTGCACTTTTGCCTTCTTTTTTCGCTTCTTTTTCAACCTTGTCTTCACCAATATCTCCATCAGAAGTTAGGTGTCCGACATCTGTTATATTTATGACTTGCTTTACTTTGTAGTTATTCCACTCAAACATTCTTCTAAGTGAGTCAGCGAAAATATAACTTCTAAGGTTTCCAATATGAGCATAGTTGTAAACAGTTGGTCCACAGTTGTACATTAAAACTTCACCTTCTTTTAGAGGTTCAAATTTTTCTTTAGAATTTGTTAGACTGTTTTTTAAGTATATGTCCATCTTTTTACATCCATTTCTTATTTTTAGCATAGGCCACAGCTACTAGGGCTGATGTTATCATAGTGCCCAAGACAATCCAAAAACCATTTGGGTTTTTACTTAAAGGTAAATCAGGAAAAGTCATTCCAAAAACACCAGCTATTATAGTTAAAGGTAAGATAATAAATCCCATAATAGTAAGTTGTTTCATTATTTCATTTTGTTTTGTGGTCAGTAATGAGTTGTTCGTATCTCTTAATTGTCCCAACATTTCCAAATCACTCAGTATTGTACCGTGTATTTTTGTGTACTCCATATAGACCAGTTCCATATCTTTGGTAAACTGCTTACCAAAAATTTCTTTACTGTTTATAGCCAGTGACTCCAAGACCTCTCTATGCAAGTCTGTAGTTTTTTTAAATTCAAGAAGTACCTTCGTAATCTCTGAAATAGAAATAACCATTTCTCTCTCTTTACCTTCAAATATTCTTTCAGTTATCTGATCTATAGTGTCTTCTATGTAAAGGAGTTCATCAAATATACCTTTATATAATTCTTTTATCATATATATAAAAATAGAATGACCATTTAGGTCAGATGGTTTGTCTGTGACTTCTTTTACTTCCAAATCTTTGGCAAATTTATCTAAAGAATCCACCGTATCGTAACGGGCTGTGATTAAAATATCTTTACCTAAGACGAAGTCTATTTCTTGGTTAGACTTATTTTTAGAATGAGTATGTTTGAAAGCAGGGAAGTGTAATATGCAGTATATGTAATTTTCAAAAAATTCTATTCTAGGTTTTGGAGTAGTCAAAATTAGTTCTCTACCTATAAACGGGTGAACAGCATATTCGTCCATTATTTGTCCAATCTCTTCGGATGTTGCATTGTGTAAATCAATCCAAGTTTCTTTCTTGTAGTTATATTTGTTAATCATATAACATAATTATATATGTCTTATAAAATAATTACAAAATAGTTTGACGGAGTCTTTGTTTCTTGACCTCGTTTGAGTTTTTAATTATTAATTTTGACTATTAAATATAGTTTAATGTGGTAAAGTGTGATTATTGGTGAGTAAAGACTTGCAAAACTCTTATGGGGTTGAGATAATAGAACCTAATGTCAGATATGCTTAAAGATAAAAAATACATTTCAATTATTCTCCTTGTTTGTCTAGGGGTATTTTTTTCTGGTTTTTTTCTAGGAAAAAATAGCCAAACAGATAAAAGTAAGATAGTAGATGTCACAAACAAAGATCCTTTAGAAAATATCTCTACAGACTTTTCTCCTTTCTGGAAAGCATGGAGTGTTATAAATGAAAAATATGTATCTACATCTACATCTACCGATGCAAAAAAAATGGACAATGAGGCTCGTGTGTACGGAGCTATAGCAGGTATGACAAAAGCTTTAGGTGACCCTTATACAGTCTTTTTCCCACCAGTTGAATCAAAGAGTTTTGAAGAAGAGATTAGCGGAAATTTTGAAGGTGTAGGGATGGAAATAGGTATTAGGGATAATATCTTGACTGTTATAGCTCCTCTTAAAAATACTCCTGCTTATAGAGCTGGTGTAAAATCTGGTGATAAGATCATACAAATAAATGATACTCCTACTGCAGATTTGGGAACTGAACAAGCCGTAGCTCTAATACGAGGTAAAAGAGGAACAGAAGTGAACTTTACTCTTTTGAGGGAGGGAGAGGAGGATCCCATTAAAATTAGTGTTGTCAGAGATGTTATTGACATACCTACCATAGATACAGAAACGAAAGGTGATGTTTTCATAATTCATCTTTACAATTTCTCAGCTATTTCTCAAAATCTGTTTAGACAATCTTTAAGAGAATTTGTAGAATCTGGTAAAAATAAACTTATTTTAGATCTTAGGGGTAATCCTGGAGGTTATTTGGAAGCTTCCATAGATATGGCTAGTTGGTTTTTACCAGCCGGAAAGGTTGTGGTCAAAGAAGATTTTAGAAATGAGTCAGACAACCAAATTTTTAGGAGTAAAGGTTATAATATATTTAATGATTCTCTAAAAATGGTAGTTTTAATAGATGGTGGATCTGCTTCTGCTTCTGAAATATTAGCTGGAGCACTTCAAGAACAGGGGGTTGCTACTTTGATAGGAACTAAATCTTTTGGTAAAGGTTCTGTTCAGGAGCTGGTTAAAATAACAGATAATACTTCTTTGAAAGTTACAATAGCTAGATGGCTTACTCCAAATGGTCATTCAATATCCAATGGTGGATTGACTCCTGATATAGAAGCTCCTCTAGATGTAGAAGCTTTTAAAACTGGTAAGGATAGTCAACTAGATAGAGCTTTAGAATATCTATCTGATTTCTAGCCTTTGGTTTATAGTTGTGATATAATAGCCAGTATGAAAGTTATTTTACTTAAAGATATTCCAAAAATAGGCAAAAAATTTGATATAAAAAACGTTTCTGACGGTTATGCTTTGAATTTTTTGATTCCTAGAAAATTAGCTGAGTTAGCTACAGTAGAGGCTACAACTAAAATAGAACTCATAAAAAAAGCTGATTTGTCCGAAAGGAAAATACAAGATGAGTTGTTGGAGAAAGATATTCTTGCATTAAACAATCTTGTTATAAATATAACAAGCAAAGCAAATGAAAAAGGGCATCTCTTTGCTGGTATAGATAAGACCGAAATAATGAAAGAGATATTAACTCAAACACGAATAAACTTACCTGAAAATTATATTTTATTGGATAAACCACTAAAAGAAATTGGTGAGCACAAAATAAAAGTAGAAGTTCTAGGAAAGAAAGCCTTGTTTACTGTAAACATTCAACCTCAGAAATAATATAAAAAAATAAAATACCTCGATCGAGGTATTTTATTTTGAGGAAATTTTTGAAATTAGATAACGTCCACAATTTTCTTTATAATAACCTTATTGTTGAAATGAGTTTTTCTTTTTGTTCCAAATTCTACTTTTCCTGGCTTAAGTGCAAAAAGGGTATGATCTTTACCCATGCCTACATTTTTTCCAGGCAGAACATCAGTGCCTCTTTGCCTCACTATAATAGAGCCTGCAGAAGCTCTATCTCCAGATGTGATCTTTACACCCAGATACTTTGGGTTTGAATCTCTTCCGTTCTTACTTGTTCCAGCTGATTTCTTATGTGCCATGGTGTTTTAATTCTAATTTACTGATAAAATAAATGTTGTATGAGTATAAAAGATTTTATTGAAAAAATCAAGCCTTTATACACAATATTACTATTTTTGGTCATTGCTAGTATATTTTTCACTCTGGGTCGTATTTCGGCTATAGAAGACAAAAAAACCCCACTCAAAATACAAAACATAAATAATGATTCAAATAATAAAGTGTTGAGTGCTGCAGTTATAGAGTCTCAAGATATAAGTGTTCTATCTACTACAAGTATATCAAATAAAGATAGAGAATCTGGTCAGGTCATAGGCTCTAAAAGTGGTAAAAAATATTATTTCCCTTGGTGTGGGACATTAAAAGCAGTAAAAGAGGTAAACAGAGTGAATTTTGCTTCAATTGAAGAGGCCAAGAAGGCTGGTTATGTGGCGGCCAAGAATTGTAAAGGTTTATGGTAGTTACTTATCCACATTGTTGACTTGTTAACTATATAAGTGTAGATTTACTAAGGTATTTATGAAATCTACTGACAGTCCAAAAAAGATGACATCAAATTATGGGATAACCAAAGTCTCTCTATCGCTTGGTTTATTTTTAGCTATAAGGCAAATCAAAAGAAGTAGCATAGGAACTACTGCTCTAATTGTCTTTGTGATGACTTTGACTTTTCTTAATCTAGTTGTGGTTTATGGTATTTTAGTCGGTCTTATTCAAGGTTCGGTTGATGTATATAAAGAAAATTATTATGGAGATGTCCATATATCAGCTTTGCCTAAAAAAGAATACATAGAAAAAAGTCCAGAAATTATAGAAATAGTAAAAGGTCTTCCTTGGCTTGAGTTTTATTCTGCTCGTTATTCAAAGAGTGGAAGCGTAGAAGGTACTTATAAAGAAAGAATAGATTATACTAAAAAAGCAAATGTTGCAGGAGGCCTTTTGACTGGAGTAGATCCTGTAAAAGAAAATAATACGACAAATATATCTAAGTTTGTGGTAGAAGGAAGATATCTGACCCCTGAAGATACAGACGGTGTTTTGCTTGGTGCAAATACATTGAAAAAATATTTTGATATTGATTCTCCAGAGCTTCCTCTTTTGGAAAATGTTGAGGTTGGAGATAAAGTTCGTATTTCAGTGGGGGATTATACAAAAGAAGTAACTGTGGTTGGAGTGATAAAAAGTAAAGCGGACTTTGATAGTAGAATAGTTATGCTAGATTCTTCTCTAAGAAGTTTAATAGGTAGGACGGACTACAATGTAAATGAAATTGCTATTAAAATAAAACCCGGCACAGATCCTTATCTTGTAAAAAATGCATTAATAAAAAGTGGTGTCGGTAATACAGCTTCTGTCCAAACTTTTGAAGAAGGTTTGCCTAAATTTTTGAAAGATATTCAAGATACTTTTGCAGTCTTAGGTAATCTCGTTGGTTCTATCGGTCTAGTTGTGGCGTCCATTACAATATTTATTGTTATTTATATAAATGCTATCACACGAAGAAAATTTATTGGTATTTTGAAGGGTATTGGTATAGATTCTGTAGCTATTGAATTTTCGTATATACTTCAATCTCTATTTTATGCGATGATGGGAATAATTATAGGTATAGCAGTTCTTTATGGTATTTTAGTTCCTTATATAAGTGCAAACCCTATAAACTTCCCATTTAGTGATGGTATCTTGGTAGCAAATCTTGGGGAAACATTAATTAGGGCTGGTTTATTGCTTGTGGCCACAGTTTTCGCCGGATTTATACCAGCAAGACTTGTGGTCAAACAGAATACTCTAGATGCTATTTTGGGAAGATAAAAATATCATTATGAATGAAATAATAAAAGTAAAAGGATTAGTAAAATCATATATGAGTGGAGAATCAGAGCTTGTAGTTTTGAAAGATTTAGACCTATCTGTTCCAAAGGGACAGTTTCTAGCTATTACAGGAAAATCAGGTTCAGGAAAATCGACTCTACTTTATCAGCTTGGACTTTTAGACCACCCAAATAAAGGAGAAATATTCATTGGTGGTGTAAATATAGAAAATTTAGAAAAAGAAGACCGTACAAGATTTAGATTAACCAAGTTAGGTTATGTTTTTCAGGACTACGCTCTTATCCCAGAATTGACTGCTGTTGAAAATGTTATGCTCCCTTTATTGATGCAGGGCTTATCGACAGAGGAAGCCAGAGTGGGAGCAATAAAATCTTTAGAAAAGGTTGACCTTCCTGATAGAGTGAATAATCTTCCTAGTCAGCTATCTGGAGGCCAGCAACAGAGAGTTTCTATTGCCAGAGCAATCGCTCATGGTCCAGAAATAATTTTTGCAGATGAGCCCACTGCTAATTTAGATACTGAGACTTCAAGGTCTGTTCTGGATGCGTTCATAGATTTACATAAACAAGGACAAACCATAGTGATGGTTACCCATGAGGAAGAATATGCAAATCTTACAGATAGAGTGGTTGTTCTCAAGGATGGGAAAATTGTATCAGATAAAATAAAAAATTAATAAAAAATATGAAAAAATTAATAAATATTATAAAAAAACATTATATTATCAGCAGTACCGTGACAGTGGTTATTGTATTAGGTTTGTTCTTTATTTTCAAAAATAAAAATGGAAATTCTGACTTATTTACTGTTGAAAAAGGAGATGTAGTACAAAAAGTAGTTGTTTTGGGTAAGACAAAATCAGCTCAGATGGTTGATTTGGGTTTCGAGGTCAGTGGAAGAGTCAGTCGGGTGTATGTTGATGTTGGTTCCAATGTATATATAGGACAACCTTTAGTTTCTCTAGACCAAAGTTCTTTAAATGCTGATTTATTAAAAGCTAAAGCAAATGTAGCAAGTGAGACTGCTTTACTTGAACAAATGAAAAAAGGTTCTAGACCGGAAGAGCTGAGTGTTTCTGAAGCTGAAGTTGCAAAGGCAAAAACTTCCGCAGAAGATGCTAAGAATGAAATAATATTGAAACTGAAGGAATCTTATACAAAATCTGATGATGTCTTATATAACACAGTAGATAGTTTTTTCAGTAATCCTAACGGACAAAGTCCACAACTAAATCTAACTCTATCTGATGTTCAGTTAAAAAATAACATAAGTAATAGTCGCCTAATGATAGGACCAGAAATTTCAAATTGGAAATCAAGTCCGTTTGATGGTTCTAGAGAATCTATTTTATTGGCCAAAGAAAACATAAAATCTCTAAGAAATTTACTGGATCTTATGGCAATAGCAGTTAATAGTCAGAGTTCAAATTCTTCATTGCCTCAGACAACAGTTGATTCTTACAAGAGTATGATTTCTACAGCAAGAACAACAATCATAAATATTTCAAATGATTTGACTTCTTCAGAAGGAAAATTAAATACAGCTCTAGGAGCTCTTTTGATAGCAGAGAAAAATCTAGCTTTGAAAAAAGTTGGTTCTACTGCTGAAACTATAATGTCCCAAGAAGCTAGGGTTTTACAGATGCAAGCTCAAGTACAAAGCGTGGAGTCACAGATTTACAAGTTGACTTTGAGGTCTCCTCTAAACGGAGTGGTCACAGTAAAGAATATCAATCTAGGAGAAATAGTTACTCCAGGGAACACAAATATATCTGTCATATCTCAAAATGACTTGGAGGTAGAAGCAAATGTTTCAGAAATAAGTATAGGAAAAATTACAACTGGTGATTTGGTAGACATGACTTTTGATGCTTTTCCAGGACAGTTATTTGAAGGAACTGTTTCTTATATAGATCCAGGAGAGACTCTCATAGACGGTGTTGTAAACTATAAAGTCACTATTGCGTTCAATAAAGATTATCCAGAGATCAGAAGTGGTTTGACTACAAATTTGGATATAAAGACAAAAACCAAAGAAGGAGTTCTGAGAGTTCCACAATATGGACTTATAAAAAAGGATGATAAGTCTTTTGTCTTACTTGAAGAAGGGTCATCCTTTAAAGAAATTAAAATTGAAACAGGGCTCGTAGGGCAAGATGGATTTGTGGAGGTATTGAGTGGTCTAAAAGAAGGGGATGTAATAAGTTTAGAAATAGAATAAAAGTTTTTGGTGAAGAGTTTATGAAGAAGATATGAAAGACATAAAACTAAATCATCCGCATATTTTTAAAATACACAAAGTATCTTTTTTGACTTCTAAATCAATAAATAAAGTGCTAGATGAATTTCTCCATATCGGCTTTTCTCAGTCTATGATTTTAATGTACATACATAAGCATCCAAAAGTTTCTCAAAGAGAAATATCTTCAAATAGAAATATAACTCCTGCGGCTGTCAGTCGTCATATTGAGATGCTTATTCAGAAAGACTATATAAAACAAAAAGAGAATGAGTTGAATAAGAGAGAACATATTTTAGAAATATCTGAGAAAGGTGAAGAAATCTTGGTTGATGTAGTTGGTACCATAAATAATCATTTGGAAAATTTATTTAATGATTTAAATGGAGAGGAAATAAAGACTCTAGATAAAATTTTTACAAAACTTTTAGGTTCATTTGATGATTCGGTAAATTGTTAAAATATTTTTTTCATATATAATTATATTTAGTTATGAACTCAGACGATAATAAAGACTACACAATTATATTATTTTATAATTATGTTGCCGTAGAAAATCCAGAAAAGCTAAAAGAAGAACAAATAAAAATTTGTCAAAATCTTGGTTTAAAGGGTAGGGTTATTGTGGCCAGTGAAGGAATAAATGCTACTTTAGAAGGGGAGACAGAAAACATAAATAAATATTTAGATTATCTTTTATCAGATAATAGATTTTCTAATACTCATATAAAGAAAAGTAAAGGCACAGGAGAGGCTTTTCCTAAACTATCTGTCAAAGTTAGAAAAGAAATAGTTTCATTGCATTTAGAGGAAGATATAAACCCAAATGAGCTTACTGGCAAACACCTAAAACCAGAGGAGCTTAAAGAGTGGTATGAATCTGGCAAGGAGTTTTATGTCATAGATATGAGAAACGAGTATGAGTTTAAAGTTGGCCGTTTCAAAGATTCTGTTTTGATGCCGATACAAAACTTTAGAGATATACCTAAAGCTTTGTCTTTCATAGAAAACCTGAGAGATAAGCCTGTCTTACCTGTTTGTACAGGAGGAGTGAGGTGCGAAAAAGCTTCTGGTTTTCTAATCAGGGAAGGTTTTAAAGATGTTTACCAGCTTGATGGAGGAATAGTAACTTATATGGAAAAATACCCGGCACAAGAATTTAAAGGGACTTTGTACGTCTTTGATAAAAGAATAACTATGGATTTTGATCCAAAAGATAAACATACAGTTATTGGGAAATGTGATATTTGCCAAAGTCTTTCAGAGAAGTATGTAAATTGTAAAAATAAAAAATGTAATAAGCATTTTATATGTTGTTTGAATTGTTTCGAGGAAAATAAAAATGAACCATTCTGTGTAGAATGTAAAAAAATATATGAATAAACATTTAAAATTTTTTACACCACTGTTTATACAAAAAATTGGTTACTCTCTATTTTTTGTCCTCCATAAGATTTTTGTGGGAATAGAAATAGAAGGAAAAGAAAATTTAAATGGATTGACTCGACCTGTAATTTTAGCCGCCAATCATACAAGCGAATTAGACCCAACGGCCATACCTCTAGTGTTGCCGTTTTTTTCAAATCTTTTTCCTTTGTATTTCGTAACAAACCCTACAGAAAAATATAAAACTTTTGGCTGGAGAAGTTATATATATGGCGGTAAATTTTTTGAGTGTTTAGGTGGTTATCCAGTTTATTCTGGAAATAGAGATTATGCGGTATCTCTAGAAGATCACAAATTGCTGTTAGATTTAGGTAGGACGGTTTGTATTTTTCCAGAAGGCAAAAGGACTGAAGATGGAAAATTAAATCTTGCTCGTGGAGGTCTTGGATATTTGATATACGCAACAAATGCAATAGTCGTGCCTATATCTATAAATACTTTTTACAACATCTCATTTCGGTATTATCTTACAAGAAAAAAGAAGGTGATTATAAAAGTTGGAATTCCAATGTTAAAATCTCAACTATTCAACACCGATAACCCAAATGTAGAGGATTTTAGAGGTGCTTCCCAAAAGGTTTTGGACAAGATAGGTGAGGTGATGAACTAATTTAAAATTTTTATTGTATAATTAAAATAATGATTTTTATGCTGCATATCTTTCAAGATTTATTTACTCAAATAAAAGGTAGAT
>JBAYWK010000004.1:0-58287 GCA_041674105.1 Minisyncoccota bacterium
AAGTAGTTTCTGCTGATATGGATAGAAGAGTTTTAGATTATGCTTTAGTTGATTAAGAGGTGTGCTTAGTATGAGGGTGATCTGGTGGGGCTAAATATTTTACTATATCGTCTTTTGTAGTCCCAACTTTTTTACCAGGATTGAATATGTTTTTTGGATCAAAAATATTTTTTACATCTTCAAATATAGATAACATCTTCTGACTATACATTTTATTTAGATAAGGAGTCCTAATTATTCCATCATTGTGCTCCGCTGTTATAGAACCCTTATATTCAGCAACTAAATCGTAAACTTTATCTGATAATTCCAATATAGTTGGAATTATTCTCTCATCATTCATATCAACCAAAGGAATTATATGAAAGTTTCCATTACCAGCGTGACCAGCGATTGTATAGACCAAATATGGATAATCATCCAACAGATTATTTAATTTAGGTAAAAATTCTGGGAGACATTCTGGATTCACAACAATATCATCTATAAAAGGAGCTGTTCTCATACCTTTCACATGTTTTCTAAGTAGAGCAAAACTGTCTCGACGCATTGCCCAATACTTGTCAGCTTCTGCGATAGATCTTGTTATTCTAGTCTTTAGTTTAAAATGACTTACTTTGTTTTGAGCATCCAAACATTTTTGTTGAATATCTTTCTCATCATTTCCGGAGAATTCAATAAGTAAAATCAATTTCGGTACCCCACCCGAAATAACCATAAAAAATTCTGGTAAGAAAGACAGTCCAAATTTTATAGAACCCCAAAAACCTTTTTGTTTTACAAAATCACCAAAAAACTTCATAGCTAAGCCAAAAGTTTTATCATCATAAGATTCAATACTCTGAGGATTTAAAGCTTTTAATTCATAGACCAAGTTTCCTAAAATAGATAAATCATTTAAAAAAACAACTAGAAGTTTTGAGGCTTTAGGAATTTCCACCAAATTAAAAGTGATCTTTGTCACTATACCAAGTGTACCCTGAGACCCAGCTATAAGCTTTGGTAAATCAAAAACTTCCTCTCCAAAAGAATCGTTCCAAACATTCCAAATAGTATAACCAGCAGAATTTTTAGAGACTTGTGGTTTACTAGAATTTATTTCATCTTTATTTTGGTCTATTAGGTCAAATATTTTTTTATAAAGAGATCCTTCAAAATTACTTTGAGACATTTTTGACTCCAGTTCTGACTTAGATATAGGTTTTAATGTGTATTCATTACCATCTTCAAAAATAAAAGAAAGCTCTGCTATATAGTCTTCTGTTTTTCCATATCTCAAAGTCAATTCTCCAGCTGAATTATTCCCAACCATACCACCAACAGCGTTTATAGATTTTGAAGCCGTAAAAGAAGGTAAAAGTAATCCTTTTTCTCCAACTGCTTTTTCAAAATCCCTATAAAAACAACCCGGCTCTACAACAACTCGTCCAGAAACATTTACAGAAGCACTTCCCGGAAACATAGGTTTCATTTGTTTTATATCTGTATTCTCAACAGATATAATTTTGTTCATATATTTTGTGGTATCTAAAATAATAGAAGTGTTTAGTGGTCCTCCTGCCATGCAAGTTCCAGCTGCTCTAACCGTCAAAGAAAGGTCTGGGTACTTAGATTTATTTAAAGATACCCATTTTACCAATTCCGAAATATCTTTTGAATGCTTAGGAAAAACAACTACCTCTGGTTTTATTTTAAACAAGCTTGCGTCTGTACTATATTTTTCTAAAATCTCTGGAGAGGATTCTACTTCCCCTTCACATATTTTTGATATTTCCTCAGTAATAAATTTAATTTGGTTTAATTTTTCTTCCATATATAAATTATAGCAATTAAATAAAGCAATTAAAAAGAAAATTGATGTTTAATCAATTTTCTTAAATTTCTAATAAAAATTATTTTGAAACCTTGCCTCGCCACGGAGTACCCAACATAGGAAGAAGAAATCTGTCCAAACCAAGAAATCCAGATATTTTCCAAGCTAGGATAACTCCTATACTCAATACAAAAAGAATAGGATTTGAACTGACAGTTCCTGCTAAAAGATAATTTAGGTTCATAAGTAACCCAAAAAAGGCTGCGATACCAGTAAAAGCGCCCACAATAAGCCCTACACCGACCAATATCTCACCATAAGTAATCATATGCGACCATAAGCTAGCGTTCGGTAAGACGACGTTCTGAAGAAATGCTCCGTACCAACCAGAGACATCAGGATGGAGTCCTTCAGTCTTTGTCAAAGCCCCTTTTATAAAACCTGTTATAGCTCCACCTGCCTCTGGACCAATCCAAGCCGGATTTGTAGCTTTATCTATCCCAGCTTGCAACCATTGCCACCCAATATACAGACGCACAACGAGCCAAAACCACGCCATTTTTGTATTTGAAAACAAAAATTTAGACAAGGGCGACTCTTCTACAATAATAGTTGCCATAATAAAAAATATTTAAATATTAATACTTACAATTATAACCCTTTGTGTCCACTATAGTAAATCTACTTAACCCCAATAAAAAGCAGAGTCTATTTCGCTACAGCGACGGCCTCGTCCCTGCTTCGCACAAAACTACGGAGGGCAAACAAAATCTACTTAGCTACAGCAATGGCTTCGTCGAAAGCAACGGAAAGTAACTTCGATCCTCCACCACTCGCCATAGTTACGCCGTAAAGTATTCCTGCTCGAGACATTGTCTCTCTATTATGAGTTATGACAATAAGCTGAGAAAATTTTGAAAGATTCTCTACCATATCTCCATATTTTCTAGAATTTGCTTCATCCAGTGCAGCGTCTGTTTCATCCAAAATTATAAACGGCGGAGGATTTACCTGAGAAATAGCAAAAAGTAGTGCAATAGAAGTCAAAGCTCTTTCCCCACCAGAGAGCATCATAAGACCCCTTATCTTCTTTTTTGGTAAAGACACATCTATGTCTATACCCTCTTCTCCTTCCTCCTCTTCTATATTCTCAAGTTCTTCTTCAAACTCTCCATCCAATATGGATCCGCCTCGAGCAGACTTCCGTTTTGGTGAAGAAATGACAAAAAGTTTTGCCTCTCCTCCACCAAACATAAGTGAGAAATATTCTTTAAATTGATTATTTATTTTCTGAAGACCTTCCTCAAACTCTACGGCTAGGCGCTTGTCCAAATCTACAATCAACTCAGATATAGAATTTGCAGAGAGTTCTAAATCTTCAAGTTCTTTAGCTAAAAAGGCATCTCTTTGCGTAACTTCTTCATATTCTTTTAGAACTTCACCACCTCCTAAACCACCAGCGTCTTCTAATCTTATTTTTATTTTTTCTATAACTTTCCTCCTTTCCTCTTGAACAAATCTTTCCTCGTTGTAGTCAAATGATAAATTTTCATATTCAAGGACGCCTCTCCCGAGCATCATAGCCAACTCAGTCAATTCTCTTTTAAAATCTTCTTTTATAACTCTTAAAGTTTCTTCTTCACTTCTTATTTTATTTAAATTAGATATTATCTCCTGTTCTTCGGCCATTATTCTGAAAACAGCTTTCTCTGCATCACGATTTGAATCCTTTTCAGCGTTTATCTTTTCTTGAAGCTTAGTGTATTCCTTTGCCACATCCTCTTCTCTTTTTTCCATTTCTTCTGTTTTTTGAAAAGTTTCTTCTTTTAGTTTTTTTAAAGTATTTAAATCTTTCTCGGCTTCAGATAAAAGAGATGTATCCACCTTATCTTTGTTGCTGTCTATAAAATTTGAAATGTGTTTTGAAATATCATCTAGAGCAGAAATAATATCTGACACAGTTTGCATCTGTTTAGCTGTATTTATTTTCTGCTCTATTTCTCTATTTAAAGACTCCAAAGAAACCAAGGCAACAGTCTTATGAATATAAGAATTGACTATCTCCTCTTGTTTTTTAATCATCCTTACCAAAGAAGTTATCTCTCCATCCAATCTACCGGATTCTCTAAGTAAATCTTCTTTTTCTTTTCTGACATTATGAAGGTTATTTTCTAAAGATATAAGCTCGTCAGACATACTGTCTCTATGAGAAGCTTTCTCAAGGACGGATTTCGCTGACGAAAGTTCTGTTTCTAGTCTAGTCTTTTCTTTTTGAAGCGGAGATATTTTTAAGAACAAATCGTCTGTAACTTTTTTTATATAATAATCTTCTCTATTGCAATATTCCAAAGCTCTACCTTTAAGTTCCTCTTTCATTTGCAAGGTTTTCTCCACTTTTTCAACTTGTTTTTTCAAAAAACGAATATGAGGATTTATTTCTCTTCTTAGAGATTCTACTTGAGCAATATTTTCTTTTGTTTTCAAAAGTTTTTTCTCACTCTCTTGCTTTTTATACTGATACATCTTGAGGCCTAAAGCATCTTCAACCATTGATTTTCTTTCTTTAGCTGTGGCATTCAATATTCTGTCAGCTTCGCCTTGAGAAATAATATGATGTCTAGAAACCCCTATATGAGCAGAGATTAAAAGTTCTATAATATCTTTAAGTCTTACTTGAGAACCATTTATAAGATACTCATTTATACCATCTCTATAAACAATTCTCTCTATAGTTACTGTTTCAAAATCCACCGGCAAAAATTTTGTACTATTATCAAAAACAACTTTTACACTGGCTCTATTTGCTCTAGGTAAATCTCCCGCTCCATTGAAAATAAGATCTTCACCTTTCTTACCTCTCATTGATTTTATAGACTGCTCTCCCAAAACAAAACGAAAAGCTTCAGCTATATTAGACTTTCCGGAACCATTTGGACCAACAATGGCTGAAACATTTGATGAAAAAGTTAGCTCGCTTTTTTTTGCGAAACTTTTAAATCCAAAAAGTTCAATAGATTTTAGATACATAGTTACCTATAGAGTATATAAAAATATTTTACTTTTGTCTTGGAAAACCAATACCAAACCAAAAACCCGTTGACCTATGTTTCGAGAAGAGCCTTGCACAGCGCGACGGTGCTAGCAGTTCGCTAGCCCAGTAGGGCCAAATAGATTGCTTTTTGAGAAATATAGAGAGAGTTTTAATTAAATCTACTCCCAACCTTTATCTCTAAGTGCCTTCCGAGCTGCCTCTTGTTCTGCGTCTTGTTTGGAGTTTCCTTCGCCTGTAGCGACTAAGTCTTTGCCTATATAAACACCAATGGTAAATTTCTTCTCATGATCTGGTCCAGATTCTTTTATTGTCTTGTATGAAGGAGTAGTACTTTCAAACTCCTGAGCTTTTTCCTGAAATAGACTTTTTGAATCTATAAAACTTTTTGCAGAAATAATATCATGTATAAGAGGAGTAAATTCTTTTTCTACAAATTCTTTTGTTCTTTCATATCCTTGATCTATATACAAAGCTCCAATAAAAGCTTCCAAAGTATTAGCTAAAATATATTGTCTTGCTCTACCATTATCCTTACTTTCACCTTTTGAAAGTAGGAGGAAATCGTTCATACCGAGCCTTGTGGCAATATCAGCACAAGTAGTGGCGTTGACCAAAGATGATCTATAAGCAGTCAATTCTCCTTCTTGTTTTTCAGGATATTCTCCATATAAAAAGTCTGTAATAACAAGCTCTAAAACAGCATCCCCCAAAAATTCCAATCTTTCATTATGGGCAGTACGAAGACCTCTGTTTTCATTTATATATGAACGATGAACAAAAGCCTGCATAAGTAGGTTTTTATCCTTGAAATTTATACCTATTTTATTTTGAAATTCTGAGACTTCTATACTCATAAGCGGTACTGTAACATAAAAAAAAATAACTGGAAACCTAGAGCTTTAAATACTACTTTTTTAATAAAATATTTATAGCCTTAGTAACAATAGGTAAAATATCATTATAAAAATTCAAATCCAAAATATCGCCCATCTTAAACCATTTAGCATCATCAAGTCCTCCAGAGTTTTCAAGCTTTATATCTACAAAAGGAGCTTCAGCCAAATAATAAGATACATTTTTTTTGATTTTACCTTTTTCAGGATGATGAGTTAGATATTGGTTTGAGCCAAGTTTTTCTTTTACTTTTATAGGAAGTGAGATTTCATCCTGAATGACCTTAACAACTTCTGCATCAGGATCTGTACCTTCTATATGACCTTTGGATAAAGTCCAATGACCAAAAACATCATGTACCAAAGCCAAATACATATCTTCACCTTCTTTAGCATAAACAACCGCTCCAACCAGATATTCTATCGGAATATTCGCAGAAATACCGTCCTTACTTTTTTTATCCTTAGATGTCTCGTCTTTACCTGGCTCTCCAAGCTCTTTGTATACCGCACCCAGAACACCATTTACAAATTTGCTAGAAGTTTCTCCTCCAAAAGTCTTTGAAAGTTCTATAGCCTCATTTATGGCCACTTTAGGTGGCACCTGTGACCTATCCGCAAACAAAAGCTCAAAAAGTCCAATACGTAAAATGTTCCTATCAATAACACTTATTTTATCAATAGGCCAATCTGGTGCCGCTTTCTCTATAATAAGGTCTAAATCCCTTTGTCTTTCAATAACACCTTTTATTAAATTCTCCATAAAAGTAGTCTCTCCTATTCCTGGAGCAAACTCTTCTGCATTGCGGATAAATATCTCCATAATCTCTGTGGAGTTTTTTTTACTAAAATCCCATTCAAATAAGGACTGTAGAACTATTGATCTGGAAAGGTGCCTTTGTGCCATCTCGTTTGTATACTAAACATTATACAAATAATTTTCAAAAAAAACAAAAATAATTAAAACAAAAGGGTCTATCGACCCTCTTTATTTTTAGATGAAGCTTTTTTAGCTTTCTTTGCTATCTTCGCAGAGAAATCTATAACAGTCCTTCCTCTATATTGACCAGTAACAGTAGAAGCTCTATGACGCAAATGAGGAACCTTAGTGTTTGCATCTACAGTTATAGCAGGAGACTCCAATCTGTGGTGAGATCGGGTATTTCCCCTCTGTGATCTTGTATGTCTCATTCTTACAACCATAATGAAAGAAAGTGTACCTTATATCATAAAAAAAATCAACTCGTAATAATTTTTTACAGAACGATACATTTCTGTTGCACCCTAGCAAACTAGACCATCTATATAAATTTTTAAAATAAATCCCCATCGAGTGTATGTGTTTTCTGAAACATTGCGAGCGCGACGGCGTGAACACGAGGAATTTTTCAGTAGAAAAATATCCGTTTTCAGAAAACATATACCGAGATGGGGATTTAAAAAATCAAGGACAATCTAAAATTATGTTGCTGAGAAAGAGATTTTAAATACTATCTTCTACAAAAACTTTTTCTATGTATAGGAGATAAACCATACTTTAAAATAACTCCTTTGTGTATTTTTGTCCCATACCCTTTATGTCTATCAAACATATACTCGGGATACTTCTTATGCATCTTTACCATAAAATTATCTCTAGAAACTTTGGCTATTATACTAGCCCAAGAAATAATTTTTTCTTTTTCATCTCCTTTTATTATTGTCTTCTGAAACAAAAATTCTGAAGGAGCATAAAGTCCTCCATCTAATAAAATTTTACACTTCTTTGGATTAAGTTTCTGTTTTTTGAGACCCTCATTTATGGCTTTTTTTATAGAAAAAGAAATACCCTTTTTATCTATGATTTTATTAGAGACACTAACTACTGAAAAATCTATACTCAACTTTTTCAAATATTTAAAGTATTTTTGACGAAGTATTGGAGTTAGTTTTTTACTATCTTTACCAAAAGCTGGTAAATTTTTGTCTTTTTTAAATCTTAAATAATCCTTAAAATCACAGGAAGCGACACAAACAGTCACAGGTCCAGCCAAAGGACCTCTACCGACTTCGTCTATACCAACTATCTTTGAAAGAGTCATAAAAAAAACTAATGATCAGTATAGAGATAAGGACTGTAGTTTTGAGGATTAGGCTTACCATGACTACCTCGACACCACGGCCTATCATTACCAACCGTATTCTCAATCCAACCTTTAAGCTCACATCTATTTGGATTTGAATGATCCTCAAACTGTGCTACAAGATCATATTCATTTGGATACGAAGCCGTGTTATTACCATAAGCATATGTATAACCACTGTCTTCATTCCATGGTCCAAGGCCTGTATTTTTTGGGTCTACCGGCATCTTTTTCATATAAGGAGTGAGAGCAGTCTGCAGAGCTCCCCAATTTGTACTATAAACCCAGCCAGAAATGACAGGATATTTACCATTATCATCATAATAAAGTTCAAGGGCAGTTCTTATTTGTCTCAAATCCTGCATCCTTTTAGCGTCACGAGCTTTTATTCTAGCAGTGTTTAGTGAAGCCAAAACGATAGACGACAAAAGACTAATTATAGAAATAACCACGAGTAACTCTATCAAAGTAAAACCTTTTTTATCTCTAGATAAAAACATTTTTTCTAAGTATTAATTTAGACTTGTCTATATATAATAACGACTACTTAGAAATATAACAATTTTTTTATCCCCAAAATCATATTTCTCGGTAAAAAAATATGACATTTAGACCACTAAATTTTGTGTTATAATCTACAGAATGGAATACAAATTCACACATCTCCACACCCATTCTCACTATTCGTTGCTAAATGCACTACCTAAAATAGAAGACTTGGTAAAGGAAGCCAAGAAAAACAAAATGACCTCCTTGGCCCTGACCGACAACGGAAACTTGTATGGCGCTATAGAATTTTACAAAGAGTGTAAAAAAGAAGATATAAAACCTATCATAGGTGTAGACGCTTATGTAGCTTATAGAAGTAGATCTGATAAACAAACCGGAGTGGACAAAGAAAGGTACAGACTAGTATTGCTAGCAAAAAATGAAATTGGGTATAAGAATCTAATAAAACTTGTAACTTACAGCCATCTAGAAGGTTTCTACTATAAGCCAAGACTAGATAAAGAACTTTTGGAAAAATATAAGGAAGGACTTATAGCGATATCACCCTCATTTTCTGGCGACATTGTAAAAGCTCTAAGTATGTCAGATGAAGAAAAAGCAAGCGGGATGACTGACTGGTACAGACAAATATTTGGAGAAGATTTCTATATAGAAATAACTCACCATCCAGAAATAAAAGGACACCAAGAAAAAATGAAAAAACTTGTTGAATTTAGTCGCAACGAAAAAATACCAATAGTTGCAAGTCAAGATGTTTATTATATTACTCCCGAAGATAGACCGGCCAGAGAAACCCTTTTGTCCATTCAATCAAAAGGCGACATCTCAGACAGGATAGATAGCCAAGAAGAAGACTTTTCTTTCATAAGCACAAAGCTAGCAGAAAAATATTTTAAAGATATACCAGAAGCTTTAGAAAATAACGCTAAAATAGCAGAGATGTGCAATTTAGAAATTTCTCTAGGTGTATGGATGTTTCCAGAATATATAGTAGAAAGTGGCCTGTCATACGACGATGAACTTCGCCGTATAACATACGAAGGAGTAGAAAAAAGAGAAGTAAAAGACACAAAAGAACTGAGAGAAAGAGTTGACTACGAACTAAAGGTTATAAAAGATAAAGGTTATTCGCCTTACTTTTTAGTGGTATCTGATCTTCTTAGATTCGCCAAAGAGAATGAAATTCTTTCAAACATCAGAGGATCTGTCTCTGGTTCAATGGTCACATATCTTTCTGGGATTACAAACATAGACCCTCTTGAATACGAAATACCTTTTGAAAGATTTCTAAATCCCGATAGGCCAAGTGCACCAGATATAGATATGGACTTTGCCGACAACAGAAGGGACGAGGTTATAGAATATACGACCAAAAAATATGGTGCTGACAAAGTTGCTCAAATAGGAACTTTTGGAACAATGGCCGCTCGTGGATCTGTAAGAGATGTCACCAGAGCTCTAGGTTTTCCTTATAGTTTAGGAGACAGTATAGCCAAATTAATTCCTATGGGAGCCCAAGGCTTTCCTATGACCATAGACAGAGCACTAAAAGAAGTTCCTGAACTGAAAGAAAGATACAAAGCCGAGTCAGATTTAAAAAAAATAATTGATATGGCAAAAAAAATAGAAGGTTGTGCTCGCCACATGGGAGTTCATGCTGCTGGCGTGGTCATCTCTCCTGTTCCACTTACAGATGTTGTGCCCCTCCAGTACGACCCGAAAGGTGAAAATAAAATTATAACTCAATATGATATGTACTCTGTGGATGAAAATAATGCTGGCCTTTTAAAATTTGATTTCCTTGGTCTAAAAAACCTCTCAATTATTGCTGATGCCCTAAAACTTATAAAACACACAGAAAAAGTCTTTATAGATTTAGACAAAATGCCAGTGGATGACAAGAAAACTTTTGAAATGCTAGCAAAAGGAGGAACGAGTGATTTGTTTCAATTAAACGGTGAAGGTATGACAAAACACTTGATAGAACTAAAACCATCATCTATTCACGACATAAATGCTATGGTTGCCCTTTATCGTCCCGGACCTATGCAATTTATACCAGATTACATAGAGAGAAAACACAATCCAAAACTTATAAAATATTTAGACCCTGCACTTGAGCCAATTCTAAAAAAAACATACGGAGTTTTGGTTTACCAAGATGATCTCCTTATGATGGCCAATAAACTGGCTGGTTATACTTGGGGAGAAGTGGATAAATTTAGAAAAGCTGTCGGTAAAAAAATTCCAGAAGAAATGGCCAAACAAAAAGAAAAATTTATCCAAGGTTGTGTTGAATATTCAAAGTGGAGTCAGAAAAAAGCTGAGGAGATTTGGGGATGGATAGAACCTTTTGCTTCCTATGGTTTCAACAAAGCTCACTCAGTTTCCTATGGCCGAGTCGCCTACCAAACAGCCTATTTAAAAGCAAACTTCCCTGCCGAATATATGGCTTCAGTTCTAACTCACGAATCTGGAGATACAGAAAAAGTAGCGAACTCAATCTATGAATGTAAGAGAATTGGCATATCTATACTTCCTCCAGATATAAATGAATCTTTTGCAGACTTTACTGTTATAAAAAAGAAAAATGAATCTGAAAGTGACTCTATAAGATTTGGGCTAAAAACCATAAAAAATTTCGGCGAAGGTATCGCTCTTTCAATAATAAACGAGAGAAAAGAAAAAGGGCCTTTTACATCTCTTTCAGATTTTCTTAAAAGAATCAAAGATAAAAATTTAAACAAGAAATCTTTAGAATCTTTAATAAAAGCTGGAGCGATGGACTCTTTTGGTTCTAGAGCTGATTTACTCTACAATCTAGACAGACTCCTAACCTTTAACAAAGAAGAAGTAAATGCAGTGAAAGCCCAAGATTCCCTCTTTGGTATTTTGCCAGAAACTTCTGTAGATGAAATAGAATTGGAATCAGCTGGAGTAGAAGATGTGTCAAACAATCTTCTGTGGGAAAAAGAACTTCTTGGTTTGTATATTTCTGGTCACCCTTTGGATGGTTTCAAAGACAAATTGGAGAAACGAAATTTAAACATCAAAAAATTGAAGGAAACTGGTAAAGAAAAACAACCCATTGTAATAGCAGGTATAATTGAAGATATCAAAAAAGTAATGACCAAAAAAGGCGATCAAATGGTTTTTGTTCGTATAGCTGATATGTCAGACTCCATAGAAGCAGTGATGTTTCCGAAAATATTTGAAGAATTTCAAGATATAGTCGCCCTAGAAAGTTGCATCGTGGTCAAAGGAAGTTTTTCTACTAGAAACGGTGGACAAAGCATAGTGGTAGATAAAGTGAAGGAGTTGGAGTAAGTTTGTTTTAAAACAATTATCAATAAAAATTAGACTTAATCTAAATTAACAAAACCCTCATCTATAATTTCACTCGATTTGATATTTATTCCATTTCACCAAAAAACCTGATATCCTATTGTTATATGGAAAAAAACGAAATGGATAAAAATGATCATAGGATCATAGGTAAAGAACAGGATTTGTTTATATTTTCTGATTTAGTTGGACCAGGACTTCCTTTATGGACGCCAAAAGGAAATGTACTGAGAGAAGAACTAGATAAATTTGTTTGGCAACTTAGATCAAAATATGAATATAGCAGAGTAACAATTCCTCATATAACCAAACGAGATCTCTATCAAAAGTCAGGACATTGGGACAAATTTTCTGATGAATTATTTCGCATAACTTCAAGAGAGGGAAAAGAATATGCCTTGAAACCTATGAACTGTCCTCATCATACTCAGATATTTGCAAGAAAAATCCATTCTTATAGAGAAATGCCACAAAGATATGCAGAGACAACTATGGTTTATAGAGACGAGCAGTCTGGAGAACTCGGTGGATTGACTAGAGTATTGTCAATTACACAAGATGATTCTCATGTATTCTGTAGGACATCACAAATAAAAAGTGAGTTTCTAAATATCTGGGATATCGTTGATTCGTTCTATAAAACTTTTGGATTTACATTGACCGTAAGACTTTCTTTTAGAGACCCAAAAGAGCCAGAAAAATATCTAGGAACAAAAGAAATATGGGATACTGCAGAAAATGAATTGAGAGAAATCGCACAAGAGCGTGGAGCAAGTTTTTTTGAAGGACCAGGAGAAGCAGCTCTTTATGGACCAAAACTTGATTTTATGGCAAAAAACTCTGCGGGCAGAGAGTGGCAAGTAGCAACTATCCAACTAGATATGAACTTACCTGAAAGGTTTGATTTATCGTGTATAAATGAAAAAGGAGAAAAAGAAAGAATTGTCATGATTCATTCTGCTATTACAGGATCCATTGAAAGAAGCGCGGCTATTTTGATAGAACATTACGAAGGTAGTTTCCCTCTATGGATTTCTCCCGTCCAAGTCAAAGTTTTACCTGTCAGAGAAAATCACAATGAATATGCCAAAAAAGTATTCCAAACTCTAAGAGATAAAGACATTAGAGTAGAAATAGACAATGAGGATGAAAATCTTGGATCAAAAGTTAGGAAAGCTAAAACAGAAAAAGTTCCTTATTGGATTGTTATTGGAGATAAGGAGATGGAAAGTGGTAAACTGGCACTAGAAGGGAGATCCGGGGAAAAATCCGAAGTGACAATAGATGAAACAATCTCAAAATTCCTAGAAGAAATAAAACTAAAGAAATAATATGTCTACAAAAAAACTTTACAAAAGCAAAACAAACAAAGTCATATCTGGAGTAGTAGGTGGACTCGGTGAATATTTTGATACTGACCCTGTAATACTTAGACTTGGTTACTTGATTATAGTAATAGCCACAGGCGTAATTCCTGGGATATTTGCGTATATAATAGCTTCAATGATTGTCCCAGAAAAACCTCATCACAAAGAAGCTGGATTTACAGAAACTCCAAAAAACTAAAAAAGACCGCTTGCTTTCGCAGGCGGTTTTTTTACAAATTATCTTTAATCAATTGTGATATGGCTTTTAGTTCTTCCCCTGGACTTTCTTCTCTACTTCCAGGACGATACAAAAACTTTCTTGGTTCATATTCCGTAATACCCTCGTCACCCTCTTTTCTCGGTAAAAGATGAAGGTGAAAATGCGGTACTGATTGTCCTGCACTTTTTCCTTCATTCCATGCGATATTAAAATCTTCAGCTCCGAAAGTTTTAGTCAAAGCAAGCTTTAAACTATTTGCGAGATCAAATATTGCATCCACTTCTTCCTTATCTAAATCTTCAAATTTAGCTACACACCTTTTGGGCACAATGAGAACATGCCCAGGCACAATAGGAATATTTGTTGGAAAAGCCCAAGCAAAATCATTGCTTACAATCTCTCTTTGTCGTATTTCAGGTATTTCACAAAAAGCACATTTCATAATAATTTCCTCTTAATAGATGATACTAAAAAAAATAACTAGATATCAAGACTGGCTTTAGTAGCGTTCGACTGTATAAAAGATTTCCTACTTGGAACATCTGTTCCCATCAAGACATCAAACACCTTATCAGCAGCAACACTATCCTCCACAGTCACTTGTTTCAACACTCTTCTCTCTGGATCCATAGTAGTTTCCCAAAGTTCTTCTGCGTTCATTTCTCCGAGACCTTTGTACCTTTGTATTGAAAACTTAGCTGGAGTTTTTTTGTCGTCCTTTTTTCCTTTTTTCTTGTCTGTATCTTCTTCTTCGCTCTCCTCAGCTTCTTCATTTTCTGAAACCTCTTCAACTATTTCATCTTCTTTTACTTCTTTGCCCACTATTTTATCTCTCTCTTCATCAGAATAAGCATAAAAAACCTCCTTACCCCTTTTTACTTTAAATAGTGGTGGTAGAGCAATATAAATAAAACCACCATCTATAAGAGGCCTAAAAAATCTATATAGCAAAGTCAAAATAAGAGTACGAATATGAGAACCATCGACATCGGCATCTGTCGCAATGATTATCTTGTGATATCTCAGTTTTGAAATATCAAAGGTATCTCCTATGGCTGTTCCTAGAGCCACAACCAAGTTTCTTATTTGCTCAGATTCAAGCATCCTATCAAGTCTGGCTCTTTCAATATTTAAAATCTTTCCCCTGAGTGGCAAAATAGCCTGAGTCCTTCTGTCGCGTCCTGTCTTGGCTGTACCTCCAGCAGAGTCTCCCTCCACAATAAAGAGTTCTGAATCCTCGGCACTTTTACTCTGACAGTCTGAAAGTTTCCCAGGTAAAGTGATTCCTTCTAAAGCACCCTTTCTCAAAACAGAATCTTTGGCTGCCTTGGCCGCTTTACGAGCCTTTAGAGCAAGTAATACTTTATTTATTATAGCTTTTGCATCATCTGGGTTTTCTTCAAGAAAATATGTAAAGGCTTCAGAAAAGACTGTGTTCACAGAACTTTGAGCTTCTACAGTACCGAGTTTGGCTTTTGTTTGACCTTCAAATTGAACCTCTTGAAGTTTTACCGAAATAACAGCAGTCAAACCCTCCAAGACATCATCTCCTGTAAAGTTATCCTCACTTTCTTTTATTAAATTATTTTTTCTAGCATAAGTGTTTAAAGTTCTAGTCAAAGCTGTTTTGAAACCAGTAACATGAGTTCCACCTTCTGAGTTATAGATATTGTTTGCAAAAGGTAATATACGAGAAGATATATCATCTACATATTGGAGTGATACCTCCACAGACTCATACTCATTTGTTTTCTTTTCTACATAAAAAACATTTTTGTGTATTGGTTTTAAAGAGTGTGTATAAAATTTAACCAGAGATAGAAGACCTCCTTCAAAATAAAAAGACATCCTGGGCAAATCCAAACCAAGATCAGAAATAAAGAAAGATTCATCTTCTTTTATTTTTCCTGTGTATAATCTAGCATCTATAATAGTGATCCTTAATCCTTTTACCAAATAAGCTTGCTGACGAAGATGGGAAACAACCCTTTCAAAATCAAACTCTACTGATTGGAAAATAGACTTGTCTGGTTCAAAAACCACCACAGTACCAGTATTTTTTGTAGAACCAACTTTTTTGACAGATGCCTTTTTCTTTCCAATAGAATATTCTTGCATATAAACACCTCCTTCTTTATGAACACTGACTCTACAATAGGTAGACAAAGCATTTACTACAGATGCTCCCACTCCGTGAAGACCGCCAGAAACTTTATAACCACCTTCTTCTCCACCAAATTTTCCTCCGGCATGAAGAGTTGTCATAATAGTTTCCAGAGCTGAAACTTTTGTCTGCTTGTGAACATCTACAGGAATACCACGGCCATTGTCTGTAACTCTTATACGATTTTCAGGTAGCAAAACAACCTCTATCTGATTGGCAAAACCACCCATAGCCTCGTCTCTTGAGTTATCAAAAATTTCCCAAATAAGATGGTGGAGACCATCTGGACCAGTTGTACCAATATACATTCCAGGACGCTTTCTAACAGGCTCTAATCCCTCTAGAATCTGTATTGCATCCGCTCCGTAGGAGTCTTTCTTTGCTGTCTTTTTTACCTTTTCTTCTTTGGCCATATAGACCTAATTATAACAAATCCAAAGCAAAAAAACAAAGCTTTTTTAACTAATTTTGTATAAAAAAAGCGGCTAATAACTTAAGGTCTACTAGCCGCTCAAAGCGTAATTCCTCACAAGGAGGAGGTAACAAGCACCATGAGCATTGGTGTTCTTGTCTACCATTTATTATATCACAAAAAAGTATATCTTGTAAATATAGGTTTTAGACAGTCAAAAATAGAGCCTTAAACATTGATTTTTTAATATTTATAGGTAAACTTTAAAATATATGAAAATAGAAGAACTTTACAGCTCCAAAGACCTGAAAAATAAAAACTACAAAATAGACAACTCGGAGGAAAAAGGACTTATAGAAATTTTAGAGAAAAGAGAAGACATAGAGGCAGAAAGAATAAAAAGATATCTGGGAATGAAGGATTTGTCTAGAAAAGAAGATAGCCCCCTATTTGAAATAATACAAAGAGTAAAAAACCTACCAACTTTCAAAAATTTTGATTCAGTAGAAATTCCAGAAATAGTTCCTGCTTCTGAAAGTTTTGACTTATTCAACTTCCCACCAGAGCATCCAGCCAGAAGTAAATCTGACACCTACTATGTAGACCAAAAAAATATACTTAGACCCCACACCACAGTAATGTGGTACTACTACCTAAATCTTCCGGAAATTAAAGAAAGAATAAATAAAGAAGAATCTATCGGTGTTATAAGTTATGGAAAAGTTTACAGAAAAGACGAAATAGATAGAAGACATATGAACATATTTCATCAGATAGATGGCCTGTTTTTGTGTTCAAAAGAAAACCACAAAATAGAACAGGAAGACTTGAAAAATGTTTTGGTCTCTGTAGCTCAGGGTGTTTTTGGTAAAGATATTAAATACAGGTTTAATCCAGACACCTTTCCTTATACTCATTCCAGTTTAGAGATGGAGGTTGATAAAAACAGTCTAAATGACGCAAAAGAAGAGGAAGAGTGGGTAGAAGTCTTGGGAGCCGGAATAGTTGAACCTAAAGTTTTGGAAAAACTGGGTATAGATGGAGAAAAATATAATGGATGGGCTTTTGGCTTTGGTCTAGAAAGACTGGCTATTATAAGTATGGAGCTCCCTGATATAAGACTTTTATGGTCAGAAGACCTTAGAGTCATAAAACAACTCAAGCTTGGTAATAAATTTAATGAAGTTTCAAAATATCCTCCAATAGTTAGAGACATCTCTTTCATCGTTTCCAAAGACTTTATACCGAATAACTACTTTGACTTAGTCAGAGATGTTATTGGAGACTTATCCGAAGAAGTATCTCTCTTGGATAAATATGAAAATGAAGAAAAATTTGGAAAAGGCAATGTAAGCTATGCCTATAGGATCACCTACAGATCACTTGATAGAACTCTAAAAGATGAAGAAATAAATGACCTCCATAAAAAATTAGAAGAAATCACAGCCAAAACTTTTAACGCAAAGATTAGATAGATTCTCCTACATAAACAAACCTTGGCACTTTTTGACCCTCTATTTCAACAATATCTTCAAACATAGAAACCGGTCTAGCCCAAAATTTTGACATTTTATTGTCATAAAGAGCTTCATACACCACCATATCCTCTAAAATTTCTGTGTGTTTAGCAATAAAATGAACTCTATATAAGTTACCCTTTTTTGAATGCTTATAAATACCTGTTTTTATCATAATAATCTAATTATATTATAGATTTGTAAAAAACCGAATTTTGTAATATTATAGGGTTGACAAAACCTTAGTTAATTATGCTAGAAATATCAAACGCCGTAACCTATGTCTTTTTGTTCATCTCACTATATTTTGAGGTTTTTTTGCTAATCACCTATTTTGAAAACAGGACAGATATGAAAAAAGAGACTCAAAACTTATTTGAAAAAAAACTTAAAAAATTCCCTACAGTTACAATAATAGTTCCTTGCTGGAATGAAGAAAAAACTATAACAAAAACACTAAACTCTCTCCTAAATCTAGACTACCCAAAAAATAAATTATCCATAATGATTATAGACGATGGTTCTACTGACAATACCTGGAACGTTATACAGAAGTTTAAAAACAAAAAACAGATTCAAATGTTTAGAAAAGAAAACGGAGGTAAATACACCGCCTTAAACTTTGGTCTATCTCGTGTTCAAAGTGAATTAATCGGATGTCTAGACGCAGATTCATACGTACACAAAGACGCTCTAAAAAATATAATTTATTATTTTGAAGATAAAGAAACAATGTCTGTCACTCCTTCTGTTAAGGTCTGGAAACCAAAGAAAATAATCCAAATGATCCAAAAAGTAGAGTATGATTGGGGTGTATTTATAAGAAAAATGTTTTCATATCTAGGGGCTATTTATGTAACACCAGGACCATTCTCCATATTTAGAAAAGAAGTTTTTGAAAACTTAGGTGGTTATAGACACGCCTACCAGACCGAAGATATGGAACTAGCTGTTAGAATGCAGTCAAACCACTACAAGATAGTCAATGCACACGAAGCGGTAGTCTACACAGTAGCTCCGGACACAGTCAAAAAACTATACAAGCAAAGATTGCGTTGGACTTATGGTTTTATTAAAAATGTCATAGACTATAAACACCTCTTCAAAAGAGAATATGGAAACTTAGGTATCTTCGTACTTCCTCTAGCTAGTATATCTATAGTATCTGCTCTATATATCATCTCTATAGCTATCATAAATCTAGCATTTCAAATATTTGATTTCTATTCAAAATGGAGTGCTATTGGTTTTGAGCTAACTAAACCTCACTTAAACTTTGACTGGTTCTTTATAAATACTAGTTTTATGACCATTATAAGTATTGTTAGTTTTATGGGCATATTAGCGTTACTTTTCATCGCAAGAAAGATGGCAGAAAAGAAATTTGCTTTTAGTATGGATTTGGTGTACTTTTTAACCCTATATGCGTTTATATCACCCCTATGGATGTTTAAGGCCGTATATAACGCTATATTCTCTGTAAAAACCTACTGGAGATAAAGATATGCAAAATAGAAAAATAGATTGGAAAAAATATATATATACCTTTTTTATAACTGCCATCATATTTGGTACGGCTATTTTTATAAGCAATTATTTTAGCCAAAAAAAATTAGCCGAGATAAGATCAATTCAGGATACCATATCAATAGATATCTTATCCTCAGAGACTCAATTTTCTCTCCTAGAAGAACTTTCCTGCAAAGACGTAACAACAGAAGTACTCTCAAAAGAATTAGGTAATTTGGAGGAAAAACTAGCCTACACAGAAAAAGACAGAGGAAGTACTGATTCAGAAGTTCAAACTTTAAAAAGATACTATTCCCTACTTCAAATAAAAGACTACTTACTTATGACAAAAATAAGCCAAAAATGTGATAAAACCCCTATTTCAATAGTTTATTTTTATTCAAACAAAGGAGACTGTGAAGACTGCGAGAAAGCAGGCTATGTCCTAACAAAAATGAGACAAGATTATCCAGAGCTAAGAGTTTATGCTTTTGACTACAACTTAGATATATCTGCCGTTCAAACTCTTATATCTATAAACAAAGTAGAAAACAAACTGCCAGCCCTTATTATAGGAGAAAAAGTCTACTATGGTTTTCAAACAATAGAAGATTTGAATAAATATCTCCCTGAGCTAGAAGAACTACGCAAACTAAAAAACGCAACTAGCACACAAGCGACAACAACAAAAATAAAATAAAAATCTCAAGTTTTTGACTTGAGATTTTTATTTTTGGAGCCACTTGTCAGGTTCGAACTGACGACCTGCCGTTTACAAAACGGCTGCTCTACCAACTGAGCTAAAGTGGCATACGTAATATAAATTACCTGTATAATTTATCATTATACAGGTAATTTTTCAACTACACTATATCCTTCTTATTTTTTGATTTATCTTCTGTTATATTCTTCAAAAAATTGGAAACAGAACCTTTATTTCTTAGCATCCTTTTGCCTCTAAACTGATCCCCGGCGATATAATATCTTTTTGCTACATAGTCTTTCAGTTTTATTAATACTTCATACATATAAGAAGGGAGAAACTCAAATATAAATATTTTTGTTATCTTCTTGTAGCGATTATATTTATATACGCAAAAGCCTATAAACTCATATATTTTACTATCTGTTTTTTCAAAAACTGAAGAAGTAAAATAAACCTTACCTGTATAAGATTGCAGTATCTTTGTACTTATCATTGCAAATATAGCAATAAGAGAACCTATAAAAAATATAGTTGTCATAATTTTGAACTTATTGAGATATAGAATATCTAGTGAAATTAGATAATTCTATTTTTTCACCAAACTTCTGAATAGCACTTTCTATTAAGTTTTTTATAGAAACTTCAGGATTCTTGATAAAAGACTGGTCTAATAAAACCCTTTCCTTCCAATAAGAAGCTAGCTTTCCTTCTAATATTTTTTCTTGCATATCTTTAGGCTTGTCTAAAACTTCTTTCATAAACATCTCCTTTGCTAGCTCTTTAGAATGATCATCAACATCTTCCACTTTTAAAAACTGAGGGTTACTAGCTGATATATGCATAGCTATATCGCGAGCAAGTTTCTTAAACTCATCGTTATTAGACACAAAGTCTGTTTCGCAAAGTAGTTCTACCATAGCCCCCACTCTATGAGTATTATGAATATAACATTCTACTACTCCAGAACTAAGTTCTCTATCACCTTTTTTTAAAGCTATTTCAGCACTCTTTTTCTGCAAAACCATTATAGCTTTTTCTATATCACCTTTTGTTTCTTCCAAAGCTTTTTTACATTGCATAATAGAAACACCTGTTTTATCACGCAACTGTTTTATAATATCAGTTGTAATTTCCATATAATTAGTTTAAAAGATTAATTTTTCTTAAGAAGACCTTCTTTGTAAGCATTTGCTACTTGTCTTAGGAAAAACTCAATACTTGCTTTTGAGGCATCGTTGCCCGGAATAGGATAATCGATATTAGATATGTTGTTATCTGTACCACATAGAGCTATAACAGGAATATTCATATAAAAAGCCTCAGCCAAAACTATAGACTCCTTTTTGCTATCAACAATAAAGACAGCGTCTGGGAGCTTTTTCATAACACTTAGTCCAAAGAAGAACCTCTTTAGTGTATCAATTTCTCTGTCAATTAACAATCTTTCTTTCTTAGTATATTTTGCAAGTTCACCTTTCTCTTTTTGGGAAACTAAGTCTTCTAGTCTTACTACTCTCTTTCTTATCTCTGGGAAATTAGTCAAAGTTCCTCCAATAAATCTTCCTGAAACGTAAGGCATATTTATACTATCTGCAACTGTTTCTATAGCCTCGTGAGCCTCATTTTTACCCCCTATAAACAATATACTACCGTTTTTAGCAGCTATAGTCTTAACAAACCCTAAAGCCTTATCAAGGTTTTCTTTTGTTTTTTCTAGATCAAAAATCTCAATTTTATTTTTTACCCCAAAAATAAAAGGTTTTAAAGAAGGGTGTCTTCTAGACTTAACGAAGCCAAAATGGGCTCCAACGGAAAACATCCTATTCAGGACTTCATCTTCTACAATAGTAGAATTATTTACATTTTGTACTTTATCCATATAGGAGGTCATTTTAGCAGAAAGTTTATACTTATGCAATACCTTATTCAGAAACTTCACTTTCGCCAGAGAAACTAGCCATAGAGTCAAGTATTGGTTCTATTTCGCCCATCATTATCTTTTCTATATTATGCCAAGATTGTTTTATACGGTGGTCTGTAATCCTATCTTGAAGTATATTATATGTTCTTATCTTTTCGGACCTATCTGCAGTACCTATCTGATCTTTCCTATCTTTTGAGTATTTCTTAGCCTCTTCTTCTTCTTTTAAGACTTCTAATTTTGAAACCAAAATACTCATAGCTTTTTCTCTATTTTTAAGCTGACTCCTTTCAGAAGTACACCTAACATCTATTCCCGTTGGTTTATGTATCAGTCTAACGGCCGTTTCAACCTTATTAACATTTTGTCCACCAGCGCCCCCTGAACGAGAAAATTCTATTTCCAACTCTGTAGGATTTATTACGATAGATGTCTTTTTTCTAACAGGTAAAATAGCTACAGATGCTGTAGATGTATGGACTCTACCCATTTTTTCTGTAGTAGGTATCCTCTGTATTCTATGAACACCAGTCTCATATCTCAATCTCTCATAAACCCCCTCACCTCTTATTTGAAACGAAGCTTCTTTATAACCACCTACAGCACTTCTAGATTCATTGACCACTGAAACATTCCACCCTTTATTTTGGGCGTATTTTGTATACATCAGAGAAAGCTCCTCTGCAAAAAGAGAAGCTTCTTCTCCCCCAGCACCAGCTCTGACTTCTAATATAATCTCATTTGGAAATTCCTCTTCTTTTTCCTCTACAGAAACAATATCTTCCATTTGGTTCCAAAGCGCCTCCTTTTGAACACGAATAGATTCCAAATCAGATACAACCAAATCCGCCAAAGAAGCGTCTTCTTCTATCATTGCTTTTGTAGAAACTTCTTCTGCTTCAAGTCTTTTGTAAGTTTCTGCTAAATAAGATGTTTTTGAATTTTGTAAAAATTTTTCTAAGTCCATTTGATTGGTTTAAGTATAACAAAAAACAACCCCTTGTAATAAAATACAAGGCGTTGCTTAGATTAGTTACTTTGATGTACTCTTTTTTGCTTTAGCAACTTTAGCTTTAAATTTCTCTACTCTACCGGCTGTGTCTAGACTCTTTTCGTTACCAGTGTAGAAAGGATGAGAAGCTGAAGAAACATCAAGTCTATAGACTGGATATTCTTTACCGTCTTTAGCTTTAGCTGTATCAACTGTACTTACAGCAGAAGATATGACGAATTCTGCGCCATTTGAGTTGTCCACAAATAAGACTTTTCTATAATTTTCTGGGTGTATGTCTTTTTTCATTGCCGGTATACTTTATCAAAAGTAGGATCTTTTTGCAAGATCACTAAAGGTTTCTCAGAGGATCGATCATTGTTTCTTGTATATTTGTAGCCCTACTCATAACTTGGTTACCATAGAAAGTATTGGATGGAGTTTTATTATCACAAGCTCTTCCAGAGTAATATCTACAAGCAGCATTTCTCTCGGCTGTATATCCCCCAGAATCTGCACCAAGCTCACCCATATAAATGGCTGTAGCCATAACAGCATGCTTAGGATTCCATGGATCTGGAGCGGAAACACCCAAGGCAGTAGCAATCTTTGATTTAAACAATAACCATGTACTAGGAATAAACTGAGACGGCCCCATAGCTCCTCCCCAACCTCCTCCCCAAGGACAAGATAAAGGAGTTCCATCCTGAGGAATACCAAGCTCTGTTGTTATTTGAACAAAAATACTCTGGTCATCTCTCCTGGATTTTCCTGAAGCCTTGTCTTCTGGACCTGGCATTATGACTTTCCAGCTCTTGGAAGCTGGGTCCCCAGCCCTGTTACAAGTTCCGACATTTTGTCCAAGGTTTGACTCTTGTTGTAATATAGCCAATATCAAAGCAGGTCTGACCCCTGTCTTTTCCGAAGCAAATTCTGCATAAGTCAAAGCATCTCCAAAAGGAATAGCGCTACTATCTCTCAAAGAGAAGAGTGCCGCCCTAATCTCAGCTGCTTTTTTCTGTCTTTCAGCTAAAACTTGGGCATAAGTTTTTTCTTGAGTTTTATTAACTTTAATCAAATACTGTTTTTCTTTCTCATTTTTCTCCACTTCTCTCTTTTGAGCTTCTATGGTTGCTTTAGTATCTGCCTCCTTATTTTTTTTAATAGCTAACGCCTCTTTTTCAGCTTGCGTTAGATCTTTATTTTGTCTTATCTCTACAAACAAATCTCTCATTGATCTTTTTATAGAATTAAAAGAATCTATGTCTGAAAAAAATTCTGATATATTTCTATTTGCCAAAATTATTTCAGGGAGAGAATAAGAATCAATTTCATTTGTTTTTCTAATAAGTTGAGCAAGAGAATCATGTCCTTGTTCTATTTTTTGTTCCAAATCATTTATAGTATTTGTTTTTTGGTCTATATCACGGCCGAGCTGTTCTATAGCAATATTTCTCTGTCTTATAAAAGCTTGAGCTTCTTTAATTTTTGCATTCAAAACAGCCGCATCTTTTTCCAAAGACGCCGTACCTTTTTTGGTTTGACTCAGGACAGCTTGCCACTCAGCTATTTCTTTTTCTGTCGCTGCTAACTCCTCACGCCAAATAGCCTCTTGCTCTTCTTTTGTCACAGCGTAACTAAAAGAAAACAGAGCTCCAAACAATGCTAAAGAAAATATGGCTAAAAATAAGAACTTTTTGGTAAACATAAAAAGAGAAACTTAAAACTAGTAAAGGTTTTTACCCCTCTAACTCTTCTTCTTTCTTTCCTTTCTTCTCAACTTCTATTGCAGATAGATCAACTTGCTCAGTAGGTTCTTCCACTTCTTCCTCAGGTAATTCGGCAACAACTACGACAGCATCATCTTCTTCCAAGAGTTCAACCCCGGCTGGTAATTTTAGATCTTTAGCAAGTATCTGGCTACCAATTTCTGCCAAAGAAGAAACATCAACTATTATTGAGTGAGGAATATTTTGTGGATCAGAAAATATATTTATTTCGTGTAGAACTTTTATCAAGTTACATCCAGCATCTTTTATAGCTGGTGATATTCCGATAAATTCTACAGGCACAGAAACTTCAATCTTTTTACCTTTCTCAAAGGCATAAAAGTCTGCATGAACTGGGACATCATTTATAGGATGCATATCAATATTTTTTATCAAAACATCTACCTTATCCTTTGGTGAGACCAAAGTAATGACCCCAGATTCCCCTACTTTCTTCCATACTTTAACAAATTCTTTTTGAAGAATTTTTATAGGTGTAGATTCAGTCTTTTTACCATAAAAAACAGCTGGTATATAGCCATCTTTTCTCAAATTTGCTAGATTTTCTTTCATATCCCTTGTTTGTATTTCTAAAGTAGTCATTAAGACAGTATATACATACTAAAGGAAAAAATCAAATCTATACTATGACCTTGTTTTTAAGCTCTTTTCCTTCAAAAAAGTCTATAATGTTGCTAGCAGCCAAAATAGACATATCATTTCTAGTTTTTATGGTAGAAGAAGCTATATGAGGAGTGAGAACGACATTTTGAAGTTTATTTAGACCTTTAGCTAGTTTTGGTTCTTTCTCAAAAACATCTATACCCGCTCCGCAGATTACCTTGTTTTTCAAAGCCCAAACTAAAGCATCCTCATCTATTACTGGACCTCTAGAAGTATTTACCAGATAAGCTGTCTTTTTCATCAAACTTAATCTTTCTTTATTTATTAAATGTCTTGTTGAATCAAGAAGTGGAACATGAATACTAACCACATCAGAAGAAGAAAGAAGCTCCTCTGGTGTAGGATGAAAAACCGCCTCGTAATCTCTTTCAAAATCTTCATTTCTTTTTATATCATAATATCCAACCTTCATATTAAAACCTCTAGCTAAAATATGAGCAACTTGAAAACCAATTTTGCCAGCTCCTAGAATCCCAATCTTTTTTCCAGACAAATCTTGACCCAAAAAAAGCATTGGATCCCAACCCTGATATTTGCCTTTTCTAGTAAACCTATCCGCTTCCACTATCCGACAAGATACAGCCATAAGCAAAGCTACAGTATGCTCAGCAACAGCGTCCGATGAAGCTCCTGGAGTGTTTGTCACGACTATTTCCCTTTTGTCTGCCTCTTTCACATCTATGTTGTTGAAACCAACAGCATAGTTGGAAAACAATTTAACAGAAGGTACAGCATCAAAAATATCTTTGTCTATAGTATCTGTCAAAAGAGACAAAACCGCATCATAAGGTTTCTTTTTTAGTTGTTTTACCAATTCTCTTTTACTTAAAATCCTGTCTTTAGGATTAATGTCCACCTCATATCCTTTTGAAAGTAATAAATTTATTCCCGATTCAGGAATAACTCTAGTAACATAAATCTTTTTCATACTATAAATATATCTGATTAAGAAAGACCATTAAATAATTTTAATTTTTTCAAAACAACATCTTCTACATCTTTTACTCCTTGTTTCAAAAACTTATAAGGCGCAACCTCATCTGGATTTTCTTGTAAAAACTTCGTAATTCCTTTTTTATAAGCAATCCTTATTTCTGTGTTTATATGAATGATAGAGATTCCAGCTTCTATAGCCTGTTTAAAATCATCAATCGAACTTCCAGAACCTCCGTGCAAAACCAAAGGAACTTTTGCTTCATCCTTTATTCTTTTTATCAAATCAATATGCAATCTTGGATTTATCCCTGTCCTAAACATCCCGTGGACATTTCCAACAGAAGGAGCAAGCAGATCTATACCTGTCTTTTCTACAAACTCTTTTGCTTTATCAGGATGAGTCATAGATTCTTCATCAGAAGAAACTCCTTCTGGTATTTCATCTAATATTTTTGAAGAAGTCCCAATATAACCTATCTCAGCTTCCACTAAAACCTCTGGTCTAGTAGACCTAACATAATCAACGCACTTTTTTGTTTCCACAACATTATCCTCAAAAGAAAGTTTAGCCCCATCAAAAATAACAGAATCAAAACCAGCATCTACCACCTCTTTTACTCTCTCAAAAGAATAAGTATGGTCGGCGTTTAAAAATATGGGATAATTGTATTCCTCTCTAATACTTTTCACCATAGAAGCAACCTGCTTCACTCCAATAAAATCTCTTTCACCTTCTGAAACCCCTATTATAATAGGAACTCCAAGTGTTTGAGCTGGACGAAAAACTCCCCAAATACCATCGCTATTTGAAATATTAAAATGTCCGATAGCTACTTTTTTATCTTGTGCCTCATAAATATATTCTTTCAGTGTTTTTATCATAAATACATTATATAACAGTAAAAATCTTTTACAAAAGATAAGCCGTTGTCTTCACAACGGCTTATTCGCACTAAGGACTCTTCTATTTGGAAACCATTCTCTATTTTCCCTAACGCTCTTATCGTAACCACGAACAGTCCACAGTCCACCTTTTTCCACCAAAACTAGCAAATGATTCTCTCCTGTCAGAGGACTTGTAGATATAAAAAGATTTGATACTCCAATGAGCGATGATCTTGTAGCCAAAAGATAAAAAATATTTGCCAGCGATATAGGACCAAGATCCCCTGTTTCGCTAATAAGATCTTCTTCGTGAAATGCTTTCGTGCATTCACAAGAAAATATTAAATGTGATGGCTCTGGGAAAATAACGGCTCCCTCAAACCATTTACAAAAATTTTGACCATGTTTGCCAAACCTTATTGGAGAAGTACTTTCAGAAAAAATGTACTTATCCACATGAAAGGGTTCAAACCTTTCTGGAGTACTCGTTCTATAAATAGAACTTACCAAATGTGACATATCTCACCTCCAACTCAATACTAGACCTCCAGTACAAGAGTTGTCAACGCCTTAATTTTGAAAATGATGTTATAATTTCTTTATGACAAAAATAGATATTTTAGCCATTGGCGACATTACAACAGATGCATTTATTAGAATAAAAGACGCAACTGTAGACTGTGATGTGGATTCAGAAAATTGTAAGCTTTGCGTAAAATTTGGAGATAAGATTCCTTATGAATCTGTAGATATAGTCAGAGCTGTTGGAAATAGTGCCAACGCATCTGTGTCTTCTGCTAGGCTAGGACTCCACTCTGCTCTACTTGCATACATAGGAAACGATCAGAATGGAAAAGAATGTAAAGAAGAACTAGAAAGAAACAATGTAGATACAACATATGTCCGAGTTGAGGATGGTAAAAATACAAATTACCATTATGTTCTTTGGTACGATGTAGAGAGAACAATACTGGTAAAACATGAGACTTTTTCATACAAACTTGGTGACATAGACCATCCAAAATGGATCTACCTAAGCTCTCTTGGAGAAAACTCACTACCTTACCATTTAGAAATCGCTGACTTTATAGAAAAAAATCCTGAAACAAAACTAGCTTTTCAACCTGGGACTTTCCAAATTCGCCTTGGAGCGAAAACTTTAGAAAAAATATATAAAAATACAGAAGTTTTTTTCTGTAACGTAGAAGAAGCTCAAAAAATACTAGATGAAAAGACAAGAGACCTTCCTACCCTTCTTTCAAAAATGAAAGAGTTGGGGCCAAAAATTATTTGTATTACAGATGGTATAAATGGTGCCTACACTTTTGATGGAAATAAGAGACTTTTTGTTCCTATATACCCTCAAGAAGCCTTTGAAAGGACAGGTGCTGGAGATGCTTTCGCCTCCACATTTATTTCAGCTCTAGCAAAAGGTAAAACATTGGAGGAAGCTATGCTTTGGGGACCAATAAACTCTATGTCTGTAGTCAAAGACGTTGGCGCCCAAAGAGGCCTTTTGTCCGAAGAAAAACTACTGGACTACTTATCCAAAGCTCCAGAAGATTACAAAGTAAAAGAGATATAAAAAAAGAGACCACTTTTGGTAGTCTCTCATGTTCACCTCCTTTCTTGGTGGACCTTTTTACAGCTGATCAGGCTGACTGGGCTATTCGCCGAGCAATTGTTCGCGGAGATGGCGTACGAGATCAGTGCCTACTTGATTGTTAACCGCAAACGGCAACATGAGGTTCAACAGACAGAGCGAGACTTCACGAGCATCTTCCTCCGGCAACTTTTTGATGCCGGCGACAACTGTCTCGAGATCGCCCTGTTGTGTGCCGTTGAGTAAAGCAGACTCGGCAGAACCCTTCAGTTGGACGCCGACTTGAGCCAGAACTTCTTTCAGCTCATTAACAGACTTCCGACCAAAGTTCTTGGTCCGAAGCAGGTCCATTTCGCTGACTCCGGACAACTGACTCACGTGAGTGAGGCCGGCATTCCGCAAACAGATGAGTGTTCTGACGGAAAGACCTAGATCTTCGAGAGTGAGGCCGCTAACCCCATTCTTTCTCTTTTCTGTAATCTTTTGTTGACCTTCCCACTGCTCGAGCCGCGAGATAGCGACCTTGAGTTCCTGATGCCTGCGAGATTGGATGTGGTCATCCACCTCCGGAACAGGATCTCCGCCGACTGCCGTCAGATCGATACCGAACATCTGTTGGACGGCATGAGTCTGTCTTGTGGGCGACGGCGCGTCCTTCCTGCCGGTAAACCAGAGTTGCTGCGGCACGGTTTGGAAATACTTCTCAAACCGCACTTTCAAGTCTGCGAACTGTGCTTCGTTGATTCTCATATTAATCTCCCAATGAACTGAAATTTTGGAATTACTCCCACCAAGATATTCAAACCTTGAAAACCTCAGTGGGAGCCCAAAAATAGCCATATTTATGGCCAAATTCTTAGTTTTCTATATATATTATACACCTAAATGTATAAAAAGTCAATAGATTTTATTTCCTCTCGACTACCCTCTTTACTGCCTCCAATATATGAGACTCGCCCATTTCGTAGTGTTCCAGAAGTTCTTCGGGTTTTCCACTTTGTCCAAACTGGTTTTTAACTCCAATAAATTCAATAGGCGTTGGTTGTGTTTTTGCCAAAAATTCTGAAACTGCTCCGCCTAATCCCCCAGTTATTTGATGTTCTTCTACTGTAACCAAGGCTCCTGCTTCTTTTGCAAGTTCCAAAACTGCTTTTTCATCAAGAGGTTTTATTGTTGAAATATTTAAAACTTTTACATTTATTTTTTCTTTGGAAAGTTTTTCGGCAACTTTCAAAGCTTTATAAACCAAAGCACCTGTGGCTATTATTCCCACTTCAGCTTTTAGATCTTTTCCAAAAAGAATTTGCCCCTTTCCAACCTCAAATGGCGTTTCCTTTGTGGTTATGACCGGAGTTTTTTCTCTTGCCAAACGAAGATAAACAGGTTTACCTAAATCTGCACAAGCTATTGTAGCTTTTCTAGCTTCTATGTGGTCACAAGGAGAAATGACAATCATATTTGGTATAACACGAGTAATAGCAATATCTTCTATAGCCTGATGCGTTCCTCCGTCTGGTCCGACAGAAACTCCGGCATGAGACCCAACAATAATAACAGCGCGGTCGTTGTAGCAAATAGTTGTTCGTATTTGTTCCCAATTTCTTCCAGGAGAAAACATTGCATAGCTAGAGATGAAAGGTATTTTGCCCATAGCAGACATTCCAGAAGCCACAGAAGCCAAGTTTTGTTCGGCTACACCCATTTCTACAAATCTTTCTGGAAATTTATTTTTGAAAAGATGCATCTGAGTTGACTCTGTAAGGTCTGCGCAAAGTCCGACGACTTGTGAATTTTTCTCCCCCAACTCCAAAAGTCCCTGCCCAAAACCCTTTCGGATAGGAACTTGTTCTACATCTTTTTCAAATATCTTTGGATTTAATTTTTGATTTGGATTTAGCATAGTTTTATTCGCTTTCTGAAGTTATTTGTCCACCAAGCGTGCGCAATTCACGCAAAGCTATCTCTGCCTGCTCATCTTTTGGTGGCTCGCCTGCAATCTCTGTTCCCGGAGGATTCCCGTGCCATTTGTAATCTCTCTCCATATAAGAAACTCCTTTACCAGGAATAGTTCTAGCAATAATTACACTCGGACCATCAAAAACAGCTTGAGCTCTACCAATAGCAGCAACTATTTCAGCAAAATTATGACCATCTATTTCTTCGGTATGCCAACCAAAACTTTCAAACTTATGAGAAACGGATTCAAGTGGCATTATGTCTTCTGTATATCCGTCTATTTGAATATTATTTCTATCCACTATAACAATGAGATTCCCTAGTTTCTCTTTATTAGCAAGCATCATAGCTTCCCAATTCTGCCCTTCATTTAATTCACCGTCACCCATAAGACAATAAAAAAATCTATCAGAAGAAGGACCTCTATCCATTCTGTCTGCTATAGTCATTCCTACGGCTTGAGAAAGTCCAGAGCCAAGTGGCCCAGATGAATTTTCTAAAGCAGGTAAAAACTCTCTATGTGGATGTCCTTGTAGGCGAGAGCCGAATTTTCTCAGAGTTAAAAGTTCTTCCACTGGAAAATAACCAGAGTGTGCCATTGTAGCGTAGAGTACAGGAGCTATATGACCATTTGAAAGTATTAGTCTATCTCTCTCCTCCCAATTAGGGTCCTGTGGTTTATGACGAAGTATATAAAAATAGAGAGTAGCAAAAATATCTGCCATGCCCAAAGGACCAGCAGAATGACCAGATCCGGCAGAGACAAGCATTTCTATAATAGAAACTCTAATATCATTTGCCTTCTTTTCTAAAAATTTTATTTTTTCGTCTGTGAGATTAGTAACCATTGATAGATTTTAAATGATTAAACACATCACCCGGACTTTCTGAATGTAAAATAGCGGAACCTGAAATAAGTTTTGTCGCTCCAGCTAAAACAAGTTCTTCTGCAGTATCTTCGTTTACACCAATATCAATTCCAATTATACGCTCTGGATAAAGATTGTGCAATTCTTTTATCATCTCTATCGCTCTTTCCTCTAGCTCTACTCCGTGTTTTCCTAAACTATCTGAACCCATACACTGGATGAAATCTATTTCTCCAATATAAAGTTCCAAAAGTTTTATGTCTGTCTTTGGTTTTATAGCCAAACCCAAAGCTACTTCATATGTTCTGCATTGTTCAATTATTTTTTCCATATCTGTAACAGCTTCTATATGAACAATGACCGCAGAAATACCTGTATGAATCCAATTTTCTAAAACCTCTTCTGGATTTTCTACCATCAAATGAAGTTCTATAGAAATTTTTTCCCATCTAGGCCAACCTGTATTTTCCGATTTTAATTCTTCAAAGAAGTCAGAATCTTTTCCATTGTATGGCCAAGTAGAAACTCCTGTAAATTTTCCGTCCGAAATATCTACCTGCACAACCTTTGCAAAACTAGAAACTAGGTCAATTTCTTCTTCCAGTTGTTTTTTTGAATATGGGATTATAGCTGGTATTACTTCTGTCATATTTTATTTTAAAGATTATCTATTTTTTCAATTCTCCTTTTATGTCTTTCTTCTTCAGAAAAAGGAGTTTCAAGCCAAAGCAAGACGGCGTCTTTAGCTTCTGTGTTTGTGATAAAATGAGCACCTAAAGATAAAACATTTGAGTCGTTGTGCTCTCTAGATAAAGTCACAATATGCTTTGTTCCTCCATAAAAAACTGCACAACGGACACCAAGAAATCTATTTGAAACCATTGCTTCACCTTGCCCCGACCAACCCAAAACAATACCTTTTGCATCACTTTCCTCTGAAACAGCCGAGGCTACTTTTGAAACATGGTCTGGATAATCATCATCTTGATCATATTCTTTCGGACCACAATCAAAAACATTGTATCCTTTTTCAGTAAGGAACTTCACGAGCTCTCTTTTCATTTCAAAACCAGCGTGATCAGAGGCGATATAGATTCTCATATAAATATTATAACATTTAGATACAAAAATAGTATAAAAAGTGTCAAGGGGCACCCTTGACACTTTAGAGGCAGCCCTCCTCAGAGATTTGAAAATAGCTTGATGGATTTTTGATTGAGTTCAAGGCGAGATGAGAAAATATGAGAAGCCTTACACCTAGTAAGGTGACGAGGATTTTTGATATTCCAACACAGAAATCAGTCAAAAAGACCCGAGCGTTATAAAAAGGATGCTGTTTTGACTACATGCTCCATTAGAGAGTGTGTATACCCCATTTCGTTATCGTACCAAGCACAGACTTTTACCAAATTTCCATCTACAACCCTTGTTAACCCTAAGTCGGCAATAGATGCATACTTACTACCCAGAATATCAGAAGAAACAATAGGATCCTCTGTAACAGAGAAGATTTTTGACCAATTTTCTGTACCAGCAGCATCTTTTAGTATTTTATTGACTTCCTCAACCGTTGTATTTCTCTTGGCAATAAAAGTTACATCCACAATAGAACCAGCAATAACAGGCACTCTTATAGCAATACCATCAAACTTCCCTTCTAGGTCTGTGATAACCTTTGTAGTGGCTATGGCTGCTCCTGTAGTAGTAGGAACAATATTTTGTGCAGCAGCTCTACCTTCTTTAAAATCTTTCTTATTTGGACCATCTACAATACTTTGACTTGCTGTATACCCGTGAACAGTGTTTAGAATAGCCTTTTCTATACCTATAGACATATTTAATATCTGGATTAGAGGACTTCCAGCGTTTGTTGTACAAGAAGCATTAGAAGTAACTGTTTTTTCTTTCAAAGAATCACAGTTTATACCCATAAGAATTGTGCCCTCACCTGTAGAAGTTGGATCATCTTTTGCTGGTGCAGTTATAACCACTTTCTTAGCACCAGCCTGTAAATGAACTTTAGCTTTTTCAAAAGTAGTGAAAACTCCAGTAGACTCTACGACAACATCTATGTCCAAATCTTTCCAAGGGAGACTTGTTGGATCTTTTTCAGAAAGAAATTTAAAACTCTCTCCATCTGCTGTAATAGTTTTTCCATCCTCAGAAACTTCTACTTTAGAAAAAGCTTGTCCATAAACAGTGTCATATTTTAAAAGATAAGCAATGTTTTTTACATCACCCAAGTCATTTATGGCTACAATATCAACATCATCTCTTTTGTGTGCCAATCTGAAAAAAGCCCTGCCGATTCTACCTCCTCCATTTATAGCTACTTTTATTTTTTTCATATTTCCTGTATTTTAGAATTAATATATGAATTATAACTATTTTCTACCAATAAAACAAAAAAATAACCCAACCATACCCCGTTGAAGTTGCCTAGGATCTCTTTCTCAGCAGTACAATTTTAGGGCACACCATAAGTCTTGCTAGACTTTGGCTCAATCTCACGCCGTCGCGCTCTCCAAAGTCCCCAAAATCATATTGCTGAGGCGAGACCCCTTTTGTCTTTAAACTTCCTTACATATTAACTTCATTAAGTTAAAATAAAACACTGTCTGAGCATAACAAAAACCATCCGATTATAGATGGTTTTATGCGTGTTTTTAAAAGAGTGTTATATGTGGTTCTACTTCTTAGACTCTGTTACTATATCATCCACACTACAAACTCCACCGACACAAGCAAGTTCTGCTTTTTGTTCTAGCTCGTCTGTCGCTTCATAAGTCATAATCTTTGAGAAATCAATATGTTCAAACCTTTTCAACATCTCTTCGTAAGTTTTCTTGTCTATTGTCTCATAAGGAGCAAGTTTATATATATGATTTGTCCTAGGTAGAAATGAAAGACCTCCTACAATATTCCAATTTTTATAAACCCAATTAGCTACATCTATCCACTCATCTTCACCTATAGAAATAGTTGTAGAAGGGTTATGTTCTGTATAATTTTCCTTCAAAACCTTCCAATATTCTAGTTGTTGTATTGCTGTTTGATCATCTTTAAAAATAGATCCGTTTGGTGCTTTTACCGGAAAATCCAAAACAAAAGTTGTAGCTGTCTCTAGAGACTGTCCTACCTCTGGATGAAAAGGAACGCCTTGGTCACGAAGCATTTTAAACAATGAATCAGTCACCGCAATTCTAACTCTTCTTATATAATATTCAGAATGTCTTGGGTGCATTCCAGAAGAAGAATCCACTGTTTGGGATAGGTTTCCTGATGGTTTTACACAAGTCACACAAGATGATTCACTTACACCAAATCTTTTTGCATAAATTTTATTTATCCTTAAAGACTCATTTTTCAACCTCCTTAAAACTTCCGGCTTTCGTGATACAGGAGAATCCCATTGTCCTGTAATAGATACTCCCAAAAGTCTCTCTTGTTCACAGTTTTGTTTCCACTCTTTTGAAAGGTAAGGGAAATATGTGAGTGTAGCCTGATATGTACCTAAAATAGTAGCTACTTTCATTTTTCTAATAAGACTAGCTTCAGTATCATCAGCTCTAGCTACTATTTCAGATAAGTTACAAAACTGTTTTGATTGTAGTATTATCTCTCCACAAGGATTTGTTCCCCATTGAGGTTTTTTACCTTCAGCAAATAGATTCAGTCTCCTTTTAGGCAAAGTATAATCTAAAGATTCTCTATTAAATATTCCTCTTTCTCCAGAGCCACTTTTCATCAAAGCTAGCCATTCATCTAGAAATTCTGTATTTGTTGGCTTTGATGTATAAACAGCAGAATTATTTGCCAAAGATCTTTGTGGATCTGTCATCCAAAACTGACCTTTCTTTGCATCTCTTATTTTCTCATCCTCTAAATCTGATAAAGATATCATTGCACTTCTTCTGACTCCTCCAGAGACGACAATCTCTCCTATTTTACATATAATATCGTGAGCATCTATATTTTCTAGTCTTTTACCTTGTCTTGCCAACATTTTTTGTCTTGTAAAAACCAAAAGCTCTTGTAGAGGAGCGGGGCCTGAAGATTTTCCTCCCATAGTTTTAAGTCTTGCTCCAGCCGGACGAAGTAAAGAGAAATCAAATTCCACATCCATCCCACTCGCCCAAGTCTCCATTCCCAAAGTGAGAGCGTCACACCAGCCTTCTTTACTATCTGGAACAACATAAGTGTCTATTTTTTTACCAGTTTGTTTTTGTATTTGCGGTAGTTTCTGAATATTCTCACTTTCAACAGACCAACCTGCCCCCGTACCACACATAGAGATATACATTATTTCAGCAAAATCACGAAGTTTTGAAGGGGCAATAAAAGAACAGTTGTAGGCTGCCACATTTGTAGCTCTAGCTGCTGGACCTGCAAACTGCAAAAGTCGCATAGAAGGCATAGCCTCTTGTTTCAAAATAGCTTCTTTTACTTCTTTATACTCAGAATCTTTTAGTTTATTACCAAGATTCTCTTTCATAAAAGAAATATATCTTTCTACTGTTTCAACCCAAGTTTCTCTTCTGTTCTCCTCAGATACCCATTTTGAGTAAGTCCTATAGTAAATAAACTCTCCTAAAGGATTTCTGAAATAATCCTTACTCTCTTTGGCGAGTTTTTTAACTTTCTCAGGGACTTCTATACCTTTATACCTTAGTCTATTTCTTTCTTCTCTATACAAGATATATGACTTAGCAGTAGTCACATACTCAGAGAGCATAAGCTCTTTTTCAACAGAGTTTTGTATACCTTCAACTGTTGGAATAAAATTAGGATGTTTTTTAGAAATCCTTACCAAATCGGCAAAAACTTTGTTTGCCACCATCTCAGCCTCAGCCAAAGAACCTTCATTTGCGGATATCATAGCTTTGTTAATCGCGTTTGTTATCCTATCTACATCAAAATTAACAACCTCCCCATTCCTCTTTTCGACTTTTTTTATCAAATCTGTTTTTTTAATCATTTTTGACTGGTTTTTTGATTCTTTTGGCATATTTTTCTAAAAAATTAAATGTTTTTGATAAAAAATTTATAAAAAATAAATTATAGTTCTATTATTGTACTCCAAAAAGAGACAAAAAAACTGTGGATAACGTCCATTTCAGAACCCATAGAATAAATCTGTAGAGGTGTAAAGATTGAACCCAAAAAAGCTCAACTATAGTACCATTTTTAAACTACTCTTTTCTAAAAATAATTTTATCACCTATTTTTATACCAAGTCTGTCCGCATTTCCCGAAGAAATCTCCAAAACATACAAAGAATCACTTTCTGGATAAAAATTTTTCGGAAAAGTATCTGGAGAAACTTCTTTTTCTATATGATTGACCACAAGATCACTGTCCATCCATATTATATCTAGCGGAAAAAGCATATCTTTCATCCAAAAACCATATCTATATGGTTTTTGAAAGACAAAAAATGTACCCTCGTCTAAACCAAGACTTTCTCTACCAGATAAACCTCTTTCTCTAGACAAAAAAGTATCGGCCACAGCCACATTGAGAACATTCTCTCCTACAAATATCTGACCTTGGCTAAATTCAACATCTTTGACCGGTTTTGGCTTTGAAAGTAAGGCTCGTGAGTAACTATAGCCAAATATCAATACACAAACTGCAAAGAAAGTATAAATCCATTTAGCTTTATTGGTCAGAAATGTTTTCATATAATTTAATTATAACAAAAAAACGACACAAAATGTGTCGTTTTTTATTGTAAGAAGAGTGTGGATTACCAGTTTCTTCCGCCTCTATTATCAGTTCTACCTCCGCCGTTTCCTCCTCTGAAACCACCTTCTGCTCTAGGAGCTCTAGGTTCCATTGGACGAGCTTCGTTAACAGTTAGTTTTCTTCCGTCTAGCTCCTTGTCATTCCACATATCGATAGCAGCTTGTGCTTCTTCGTCTGTAGACATTTCAACGAAACCAAAACCTTTTGATCTACCTGTCATTCTGTCCATGATAATACTTGCTGAAACAACTGTTCCCGCTTGTGCAAAGGCATCATTCAACCCACTATCGTTTGTTGAATATGAAATACCTCCTATATATAACTTTTTTGCCATTTAATTTCTTCTAGTCTTTATGTATTAAAGTGTAAGGCGACTAGCTTCTCTTCTTTTTCAAACTTTCGCAAGAAAACCTACGAGATTACTTACATTAATACAATTATACTCCCTTAAAGTAGAAAAGTCAAATAGTTTATTCCACAGTCACTTTTTTCATAACTACCGGAGAAATAGGCTTATCGTTAGCCCCAGTTTGGACATTAGCAATAGTATCCACAACATCTTGTCCTTCTACGACTTTACCGAAAATAGTGTAGGAATTTGGTAGTGGGTAGTCTTCAGTCATAATGAAAAACTGACTTCCATTTGTATCTGGACCAGAATTTGCCATAGCTACCACACCTTTTTTATAACCATTTTTATAACTTTGTGTATTTGGGTTTAACTCATCCTCAAATTTATATCCTGGGCCACCAGTACCATTACCGTTTGGGTCTCCGCCTTGAATCATAAAACCTTTTATAACTCTATGAAAAGTTAAGTTATCGTAAAATCCTTTTTCTGTTAAAGTAATAAAATTATTGACTGTTTTTGGAGCATCATTATTGTATGTTTCAAAAACAATCTTTCCATAGTTGGTTTCTAATGTAATCATATTTTTTTCTTTTTTAGTTTGAGTTTTTAAATCTGTATCAGGGTTACTTTGACCATTGGTATCTGTAGATAGAGGCGAACCTGTCAAAGAATTGTCTCCATCATTTGTTGTGCCGAGGACAGCACTCTCTTTTTTTTCTCCAAAGAGATACACCCCGCCGACTATAAGCAAAGCAACTACAATAAGACTTATGATTGTATATTTCATACTGTTAAAAATGCTAAATTATTAATTTAAACTAACTATTCCGAAACTTCTTCTGTTACGGGTCTGGTAACTATAAACAGGCTAAGTTTTACACTATTGCTTCCAGCTTTATCTCCTAAACTACCAAATAAAGAGTTTCCACCGTATTTAATACCCCAAAGAGATGTGTCCATATCTACATCACCAGAGGCTATAAAAGTAGAATCTTTTTGTTTAGAAATTATTGCTGGAAAAGTTACTTCTTTTGTTATTCCCTTTAGAGTTAGATTGCCTGTCACAGTATAGTCTGCTGGGGTTATAGGAGTTTTTGATATCTTTGTTATCTCAAATTTTGCAGTTGGATATATCTCTGTATTAAAAAACTCTACTGATTTAAAATATACCTCCAGTTTATCTGCATTATTATTCTCTTTTATACTATTAAGATCAACCTCAAAAGAACCTCCTGTGACAATACCGTCTTTTATAGTACCCTTTCCAGAAGCAAATTTGGCTGTTCCTTTGTAACTTTTAGTATCAGAGGTTTCTAAAGACCAATTTATATTACTTTTGTTTGTATCTACTTCAAATGTTCCCACTGGAGTAGGTTTCGGTAAATCACTTCCCTGTTGTATCATAGGAATATCTTTACCTGCTTTGCTTTTATAGAAGTAAAAACCTCCTAGCACCAAAATTCCAATAATAAGTATGCTTATAATCGTATACTTCATTTTTTTAAAAGTAGGAAATCTTGATTTTTAAATCCCTTATCCCCTACCAAATTAAGCTTATAATAATCTAATCTTTTTTCTCTTCTTCGTCTTTTCTTCTTCTCCAAAAAATAATAATCAAAAAGAGTAATATTATAATACCAAATAACCACAAAGCTGTCTTCCAAGAAAATGTGTCCAACCCAAGTATGGCACTAGCTGTTTGATCTTTATCGTCACTCGAATCTAAATCTTCTGTATCAGTAGTATTTTGAACACCTACATCAATACTTTCTGTACCAGCCGTATTTATTTGACCAAAACTATTTGAATTTGAAGAAGTATTTCCACCATTTGAACCAGTAGAAGGTGCTCCTCCGCTAGGATAATTTTGAGAGATGAGAGTACCGTTTATATTGCCTACAGCTAAAACTTTTCCAGCCTTATCTACAGAAAACAAATACTCGTATCCAATAGTAGGAGGAGATGCTTTTGAAACAACTCTCATACTGTAAACCTGAAGAGGAATAAGTCCTGATATCAGAACTGAATGGCTTGTAATTTTATTTGTATCTTCCAAAGAAGCCAAAGGGTAACCATAGTTTGAAGCTGAGAGGTTTAGATTGTAAGGACCAGAAGACTCCAATCCATAAATGACCTGACTTGTAGCAGGAATATTTGTATCCCAAGTGACCACAACAGAGTTTAACTCTGGAGGATTTATACTGTTTATAATTTCATTACTTATTATTAGTTTTTTTGCTCCTATAATAAGTCCATTGCCACCACTTCCACCACCATTAGAAGATCCCCCACCGCCAAAACTTGTTGTTATATCATTTATAACCTCACCTCCTTCAAAGAGGAGCTGAAGATTAAAAGAGAAAGTTTTGTTTTGATATTCATTTTGGTCTGTAGGTAAAAATGTAGCAATAAACAAAACCTCTTCATTTTGACCAGCTGGTATCTGGGATAAAGCTACGCTAGATTTATCAAAAAATTCTGTAAATGTCCCATCAAAAAGAGTTGTGTTTCCTTGTTTTATTTTCAAATTTACCAAATCTCCAAAACCCTCGTTTTCCACATTTGTGGCCCGCACAGAAACACCCAAAGGACTTTCTGTATTGTTTGTCATTTTTACAAACCTAGTCACAGAGTCTTGTGGCAAGAAGCTAATCTCGCTAAATAAAGGAGTCTTTTCAAATTGAACGGAAACGGAAGATTGGGCATACACAAAACCACCACTGCTTACAATAATAGATGTGATTCCCAAAATATATGCAAATGTGTGTAATAATTTTTTCATATTTTTATTCTATTGTTTCTGGGTTATCTACCACAGGTTCTGGCTCTGCTTCTGGTAAAATTACTGGTTGTGATTCTTCTTCAATAACTACCTTATCATCATTTGATTCTTCCTGTGTTTTCTCTACTGGTTCAGAAATAACTTCTTCCAAAACAACTTCTTCTTCTATGACTTCAGGCTCTTCTTCTGCTGTAACAACCTCCTTGGGTTCTTCGACTGTTTCTTCTGAGATTTCTTCTGTTCCCGCCACTTTTTCTTCCTCAACATTGTTTTCCACACCTTCAGGTTTTAGCCCTTCTTCCACAGGAGTAAGAGCTCCCGATATTTCTACAATAGGACTCTCTTCTTCTGGTTGTGTCAGAAGTATTTGGAAAGGAGCAGGATCATATATTTTACCACTATTCATTTTTGTATTGAGCATTGGATTTTCTGGGCCAAAAGCAACAATCTTTAACCAGATGTATCCCAAAAATCCTGAAGGAACTTGCCAACTATAACTTCCAGTATTTGAAAGCTTCTGCCCTATGGAAACTTCCTCGTCTGAAGGAGTCAGAGAAGCTGAACCGTCAGTATCTTTTATAAATGCCAAATCTATCAAAAGGTCATTGTCGGCTCCATTTGGATTTGTAGCTGTCCAAGTAATGTTGTAGTTGTATGTCCAATACCAAGTTAGAGTTCCACTCTGGTCTGGGTAGATTAGATCTAAGACAGGAGGAGTAAGTTTTACAAAATCTGACGCCTGATTTGTATCATAACCATTTGGTTTTCTACCCAAAGTAGAACCCCCTGGCACATCCAAGGCCCCTGGATTCCACACATTTTCATTATAATTTACCCAAGTTGTAGTGGCAGTTCCCCAGTTCATCTGATCTATTATTATTCCATCTGGTCTTTTCAAAACCAACATATCAGCAGTATTAGCTAAACCGTTTCCAATTGAACCTCCTAAAACAATAGAAACCACACCATCTGCTCTCTGCCAATAATCCCAAGTGGACTCATCTGGAGCTATAACAGCAAAACCTTTGGCTGGTATCGGGTCACTTGTTGGTATCGTATCACAAGCTGTATTATCACAAATTTTCCAACCTGTAATATCTATATCAGTATCTGTTTGGTTGTATATTTCTACCCATTCGTTTGTCGTATCAACTCCTCTTTTCGGAGAATCAACATCATAATAGACTTTATTTATCCTCAGTCCCCAAGAATAAATAGTTGTAGAGGCAATCTCGTTATCAACAAAACCTCCACCCAAAATAGGATCGGAATTTTGAACAGCATTGTATGTAAAATTAAAAGTACAAACAGAGTTTGGCGTAGAAGAAGCAGAAAGTGTATTAAAAGTTATATCCCACAAGTCTGGTGTAGATGTAGATATTAAAGTTGTTGTAGCTGAAACAAAAGTTGTAGTACTTCCCACCTGCCAAGGATTTCCATTTAGAGAAATGCCCAGACTCAAATCATTACAAAAACTCAAATCCCCAGAGGCATTGGTAGTGCTAGCGTTGTATATAAAAGGACTACTTTGCGGGCCACCTTGTATTTTTATTTGTTTTTTTGTTGTTGTGCCAGAACCAAAACTTAAAGATGACTCCAAGGTGTCTAGGTCTCCATTTAAGACTTCTATATCCACTACTCCAGCCTGCAAATTATTGTATGAAGTTTCTACATCATTGTAATAAGAAGTGGTGATCCCTATAAAACTTGGACCACTAAACCAAATAATAGCCACCAGAGATGCAAAAGCGACTCTAGCCAAAACATAATTGTGGTCAACTTTTTTGAATTTTCTTTTGGTTCTTTTATAAAACCTTAGATATGTTTTAGAAATACTCTTATAAAGTGTCTTTATTTTTTTTACAAATCTATTCTTTTTTACATATCTTCTCTTCATTTTGGTTTTATTCCTGCTCTATTTCCTCCTTTTCCTTTTGTTCTTTTATTTTCTTCTTTTTCATCTTCTTTACTTCTTTCATTATTTTCACAACCTCGTCATAGACTATAAAAAGAGCTGGGATAACAATAATCAGAATAATTCCTGTTGGTTTCCTAGCAAAGTCTATAATGTAACCAATAAAAGGAACTGAAAGCAAAACCTTTCCAACTATATCTTCTTCTGTAATCTCACCTGGATCTACAGCATTATTCGCATCACCTTTTGTGGCAAACAAGAGTGTCCCGCTAGAAACTCTGCTAGAAACTATTCTGTGTGTAGTCGGAATCTCATTTTTCTTTTTACCACCAAAAGTGACCACATCTCCCACTCCGTACTGACTTTCTGGTTTTACTATGACAATACTTCCTACTTTTATTGTTGGCTCCATAGAACCAGAAGAAACTATTTTAACTTGGAAGTTTCCTTTTATAGGAAAAAGAGTAATGAGAAGTAAAATCCCTATTAAAATAACAAATGTATAAAGAACTGAATATAAAATTTTAAAGACTTTGTTCATTTTTTATGTAAAGTCTTAATCCCCACCACAAGAGATTGTGGTGAGTCAAAGACTTCAAACTATCTTATAGGTTAGGCTGAGGTGGTGATACCGGCTTATCTAGTTCCGGTACTGGAGTATAAGGAGGTTGACTTGCGATATTATCACAAGAGAACTCTGGATTATTTCTTGTCTGCACAGCATATGCTGTAAGTGAGGCTGCAAATGAATCTGACTGTGCGTTATTTAACATTCCCGATCCATCACAAACTAAAGCATCTCCATCTAGAGATAATGTTCCTGCACACCAAGCTAAACCAATATTTTTTGTAGTTGTAGCTGTAAGGAACTGTTGATTTCCAGAATCCAAACTCATCAAACTACCAAAGCTACTTAGAGGAGCAGGTCCTGTAATAATACCTTCTCCACTATCATGAACACCGTTTGCATTTGTGTCCATCCAAGTAACAACATCTAAGTAATTTGAAAGTTCACCATTTCCTGAAGGATTTCCAACATTAGGAAGATCCCCTGTTTCAGATTCCTGAATTCCATTTTCTTGATCATCTTTGTTGTGAACGATTAGACAAGCATAAGCGTCGTTGTCATAGACGTGTAGAGAGATAACATTTGAACCTTCATCCCCTGGTTTTATATCACCAAAGTTGAAGAATGAGTCACCTTCTCCCAAATCTTTCTCTGTCCAAAGACGACAAGCGTTTTGGAAACCTGGAACACTATTCTCAAATTCTTGTCCACATTGACCATCAATATGAAGTGCATATTTAAGACCTGCTGGATTATTTAGCACAGTACCATTTGGTTGTGCCCAGTTTTTAACCACAAATTGAAGAGTGTTAGTCCCTTGAACAATGTAAGGTGTCAAATCAACTGCTATAACATCAGCGGTGCTGTGATTGTTTTCTGATGCGTCATAGGCGATTTTTGTTCCATTAAGCCATACTTCATAACTATTGTCCGTAGCAACTGCAAAGTTTACAATTGCTTGGTCAAACGGTCCGTTCCAAGTAAACTTCTTTTCAAATGTGTAAGTTACATCAGTTGTAACATCAGCTAGAAGCACTGGATCGGTCGCCCAAATCCACTCTGCACCTGGAATATTTGCATCCCAGTTAGAACCAGATGTTGTAACAGATGTAGGTGACACTAACACCGCTGTGTGAGGGAAAGACACAGGGTCACTACCCCCAACTGTTGCTACTACCATATTGCTTGTGTCGGAAACCAAATCAACATCACAAGTCCTACAATCTACACCATTGTAAGTTTGTTTTGTGTGATCTACTTTTAGGTCAATTGATCCTGCAGTAAAGATGTTACCTGATGAAGTTTCTTGGTCGTTATAGAACGCGCCAGTCACTCCCCAGACAATTCCTCCAACAAGAGCAATTACACCCAAACTTAATAATATTTTTTTCATAATTGCTTTTTGTTAATAATTAATTTTCAAAATCGTGAACTATTCCGTTAAAGATAAGATTATCTACAAGAACAACCTGGTCTTTATTGTAAGTACCCATTCCAATACTGATACCAACAACCTTTGCGTTTGGATATTCAGCTAATAGTTGATTAAGTGTGAAATTAACTGGAGGATAACCACCTCCGCCACTTGAATTATTTCCGTTAATAAGAACGCCATTTACCCAGAAAGTACCATCAGCTAGTGTAGCAGCCCAATTCTGCCAAGTACCATTTGTAATTGATGCGTCATTAAGACTGTCATATGCCGCGATGTTATAATACGGTTCAAATGTAACATCTTTAACAAGTGTGCCGTCATCAAGAAAATCAATAACTAGTCGGAAACTTGCATTTCCATTTATAGGATCAAATGCTGAGATTTGTTTTGAATCGTATGAGAATCCACTGATAGTTGAGAGTTTAACATCCTCGGCATGATTATATCGTACTCGAGAATTAACATCATCAGCTGTTGTTAACTGAAGAACCTTTGAACCTAGTGGTGCGTTAGCATCTTCTACAAATGCAACATCTCCACCGTCTTGAGTACCATTTTCTGTCCAAACGATTTCTGGTTCTTGTGATTGTCCCCAATCTGAACACTTAAATTGTCCATTGTTTCTAGACTGAACAGTGTAGAAAGAAATATCTCCAGTTAGACTATCTGTTTGTGTTATGTTTCCTGATGTAGAAGGAAGTCCCCACTTTACACCTAAGTAAGTAGTAGTAGCTCCTGTCAAAGGTGCTCCTGTAGTTGAGTCATAGAGAGCCAAAACTCCATTTACAGGTTGTCCTGAAAGTAATGGAACTTCATCGTTATTCATAATATTATCCCCATCATCCTTCCAAATTGTCCAAACCATTTCTTCATCTAACTCGCCTTTTGCATTTGTATCATTTATTTTTACTTCTGGGCCTGTTAGACTATTTTCATCACTTGATAAGTTTGATACAGCAGCACAAAGCCACGCATCGTTGTTTATAACATGAAGACTTATAGTGTTTTCACCAGAATCTCCTGGTTTTATATCATTAAAACTGAAGAATTTTTCACCGACAATGTCTAACCCATTGCCATCTTGTCCCCAAGTACCTCCACAAGCGCTTCCTATAACAGGATATTGTGGAATTGTTTCTGAAGCATCTTGTTCAAGTGCCCACACTCCATTAACACAAATAGCATTGTTGTAGTGTTGCTGACTGTCTATTTTCAAATCAATTGCTCCAGCTGTAAAAACATTTGCAGTTGAAGTTTCTGTATCAGAGAAAAAAGCTCCTGTGGCACTTATTGAAATAGCAGCCACTATAGCGATTACTCCTAAACTTAGTAATATTTTTTTCATAGTTATTTTATTAGGCGAACATTTTTTTAAAATGTTTTAGCCCTTGATTAAATTAAACAAACGAAATTAAATAATAATTAACTTCACATGTTTACCTTTTTGTATTTCTACAGAAAAGCAATCGACCTATGTAAAAAAACAAATATAACATCTAAACAGTGTATATATTTTGTGTACTATTGATTTGGAATAAACCCAAGACTTCCAAGCAAACCAATAATGTAAAATTGTTACAATATTATATGGATTAGTAAAGGTAGACAAATAAATATTCTATTGTGTATTGAGGTGTCTTTTTAATATATAGCCAATCATAGCAGTCTAAGCTAAAAAATGTAAAAAAGTAAAATTAACTTTACTCCACACTTTATCCCCAATCTATCCACATTTTTACAAAAAAGTCGTTTTTTTGCTTATAATGTAAAAAGAGGTGTCTCCATGAAAGAACCAATCATAGTGGTCATAGTATGGTTAGGCGGACTGACCATCTCTGTCTACTTTTGGAGTATACTTGCAAACCTAGCTAGCATACATCTATCAAGGTAACCCCAAAAGCATTTTACGATCCCCTTGCGCTGACAAAGCTAAGGGGATTTTCATATATAACTTTTTATGTATAATAAAAAAAGGAGGAGAATAATGAAATACATTTTGGGTATGCTGGTGCTGTATGGCGCCAGCACTGCGTGTGTGATCTTTCTTCTAATTCTTTTTTTTAGAGAGGTAGCGAGATTTGCCACCCTCTATCCAAAATAAAAACTCTCACAAACTCCCGTGACCGCACTAGTGTGTAGTCACGGGATTGACTTTTAAACTGTTTTGGTGTATAATAGAAGGTAGGAGGGTAGAATGGGAACACTAGTTTTTCTTGGCGCTATATGTGCCTTCAGTGTTAGTGTGACCCTATTCGTGAGGCAACTCACGAGGAAGATGAATCGGGTTCTTGAAAAAACCCACCGATAACACCATCGAACCCCTCCCGGCTAGCAGGGAGGGGTTAAAATTTTCATAAAAACAAACAAAAAAACCAGCCAAGGCTGGTCTTTTTTTATTCTGAGTATTTGCCATCAAAATGGTCGTCTTTATCTGCTAGGGCATCATCTTTCGTCACATGTACAGTTTTATCCTTATGTTCTGCTGGAGAATATATAGTATAAAGTTTCAAAGATTCTGAATCTGACTTGTTTATCACATTATGCATTGCTCCAGCGGGAACCACAATAGCTGTACCGTCCTCTACAGCGAGCTCTACGCCATTTAATACAGCCACCCCATTACCTTGTTCTACTCTAATAAATTGGTCAACCTCGTGGACCTCCTCGCCGATATCTTCCCCAGGTAAAAGCGACATCAAGACTAGCTGGCTATGTTTTGATGTATAAAGAACCTTCCTAAAATATTCATTTTCTAAAGATTCTTTTTCTATATTTGAAATATATCCTTTCATATTTTTATGGTTAGTTTATAATTGAAAGCAACTGTATTGTAACATAACAAAGATAGTTGTAATATATTAGTCGGTTTGGTAACATAAACAATACATTATAAAATTCAAAATTTAAAAACTTAAAATATGAATCAAAAAACAATAATAGCAATAGTGATAGGAATCCTAGTTATCGGCGGATCTTGGTATTACTACTCAAAAAATATAGCAGGAAGTATGGGAGAAAATGGAGAAGCTGTCGCTACTGTAAATGGTGAAAAAATTACCCGTGCTGAACTAGATAAGACAGAAAACCAGATTGCTGTAGCACAAAACTTGAACATAGCTACTTTGGACGAAGCTACTCGTAAGCAACTAGAGACACAAGCACTAGACAACCTTATTTCAAGTGAGCTTGTAAAGCAGGCTGCTAAAAAATCTGGCGAAAAAGCTACAGAAGCTGAAATAGATACGCAACTTTCTGCCACAAAAGCTCAATTTCAAGATGATGCAGCATATAAAGCAGAACTAACCGCACAAGGTATATCTGAGTCAGAATTGCGTTCAAACATTGCTTCAGATATAGAAATCCAAGCTTACCTAAAAAAGACTCTTCCATTGGATTCAGTTACAGTTACAGACGAAGAAGTAAAGACTCTCTATGACCAAGAAGTAGCCAAAGGCGGAGAAGGTCTACCTACCTTATCTGACATTAGTGGTCAAATAAAAGCTTTCGTAACACAACAAAAACAACAACAATTAGTCCAAGCCCACCTACAAGAATTGAAAGCTGCTGCGAAGATAGAAATACTGATCTAATAAAGTCCGGAAATATAGCTTAGAAAATCGTTAAAACAAAAAACTGCCAAATCGGCAGTTTTTTATATTAAAAATATCAACATTATAGTATACTCATTTTGTCTGGAGGAGTGGCAGAGCGGTCGAATGCGCTCGCTTGGAAAGCGGGTATACCGCAAGGTATCGCAGGTTCGAATCCTGTCTCCTCCGCAGAATTTTAGAATTGAATCTCTCAAAAGTTTAACTACTAGATAGACTAGTTTGCTACACAATTACGATATTCAAGATCCATAGCATTATTACGCATTATAATAACTTGATTACCTTTGCTCCAAAAAACAAACGACTCGTCCTCATTTGCATAGCGAGTGCCGTCTGCGGAAATAGTTTGGTGGAGTGTGGAAGTTGCTTGACCGTTTAGAGAGACTTCAGCGCTACCTGTAGGAACAGGAGGTTCACCTGGTGCAGGCTTTGCCGGCTCGGGGCCTTCTATGTATGTAACAGTGACAGTCTTTTTTTGATCGCAACTATAAGTAATCGTTTGTAGTGAATGAGATGATGTGTCTGTCACAGGCAATACTGGTTTTTTAAAATAGCCTCCAAACACCCACACACCAAGTGCTACAATGATAATGACTATAAAAACAATTATGGTGTTTTTCATACTGTTAGTATAACAAATTTTTTGACAACACTCTATAATTAAATGGTAGTATTGTATTATGAAAAAACCTACCATTTATACCGTTGACCACTCCATTTATTCAATAAGCCCAACCCTACTTCTCTTCCTCAATTAAACCATCTTTGAGCCAGATGACTCTGTCTACATATTTTCTATCCTCTGGTTCGTGTGTCACAACTAAAATTGTTTGCTTCAATTCTTTATTAAGTTTTTGAAAAAGTTTAAAAACAATTTCTGATGAAACTGTATCAAGGTTAGCCGTTGGCTCATCAGCAAAAAGTACTTTTGGGTTATTTATAAGTGACCGTGCAATAGCAACTCGTTGTTGTTCACCCCCAGACATTTCACTTGGATAATGGCTTATCCTCTCTCCCAAACCAACTAAATCTAAAAGATGCTCTGCTCGTTTTTTAGCCACTTCATCTCCAGAAGCCATTGCTGGAAAATAAACATTTTCAAGGGCTGTAAACTCTGCGATTAAGGCATATTCTTGGAAAACATATCCTAAATGCTCAAGCCTAAATTTGGTTCTCTCTTCATCGGACAAAGACAAGACATCTGATTTATTGATAACAACACTACCAGAGGTTGGTTTATCAAGAAGACCCAGTTGATGTAAAAGAGTTGATTTACCTGACCCACTTCTTCCCATAAGTGCCACGAGCTCCCCTTCAGCGATTTCAAGTGTAACACCTTTGAGCGCTTGTGTTGGAATTTTCCCTGGATATGTTTTTATAAGATTTTCTACTTTTATCATATATTTTATTAACCCCAAATTGATTTAAGAATGTTTTCTCTTGCTACAATCTTGGCAGGAATAAATCCCGCTAAAACCCCTGCAATGATTAAACTTGCGATATTTATAAAAATTCCAAGGGAAGTATAAGCCAAACTGGCATTACCAAATGGCATTGGAATAGGTCGTGCAGTAAGAAAAGGAATAACTATTAAAAATATCACTATAGTTCCGCCTATAACACCTAAAATCGCATAGAAAAGGGACTGAATGACATACGACAGTTCTATAATACTTTCCTTTATCCCAATAGCTTTCAAAATACCTATCTGTCTACGCTTGCTGACGGCATTTACATAAATCATAACGAATATAGTTATAGCGGCTACAATAATACTGATGATGCTTACAATAATTGCAATAACATTGAAAGCCGAGACCAGTACGCCCACGGTTGATAGGCGGTCAATATATGTCTCGGTTGTAAGCTCCGGTAAAATAGATTGAATCCGGTCAATATAATATGCTAAAGAGTTTTTAGTTAGATCCACCTTGACCATAATCTCAGAAGCATTGTTATATGTTGAAAGTACTGCTTCCGCTTCCTTTGTTGATATAAATGCGGTACTACCAATTCCTCCTATGGTTATTTTAAATATCCCCTTGATCGTATATGTTCGCATTATTCCATTTACATAAGTCACTTGCACTTTATTGCCCACAGTAGCACCACCCAGATCGTTTGTTTGTTTTGTACCAAAACCACCAGAAAGGTTTGCTCCTAGTATTATTTCATCTTTTTTTAGATCATCGGGAAATTCCCCAGAGATCATATTTTTATTTACCTCTAAGACATTTTTTTCTTCTGACTGTGTTATACCGATTATTGGGGCAGAGACATATTTGAATCTACCATTATTTTCTTTATCATAAGCAAAAGAACCCCCCAATTGATAATGACTGGCGGTAGAAATAATACCTGGAATAGTTTGGATTTGTGCGCGCACACTGTCTGCGTCAAGAATAAAATCCTTACGAGTTGGCTCTTGTTGTGGCATAACAATAATATGAGCCGTCGAAGTGTCTACCATAGATCTCATAATCCCATCAGAAAAACCTGAGAGAAAACCCGAAACAAACATTAGATTAAAGAAGGAAAGTGATAAAATAAAAATAATAAGAGCCACTGTAGATTTATGACCTTTGGTGATAGTTTTATAAGCTATAAATAAAGCCGTTTTTATATCGGTCTTACTCATATTATTTTTTATTACCGAGAACAACTTGCTCACCCAAAGAAAGACCTGATGTGATTTCAATCATACCTAAATCATTTTTGATCCCAGTAGTTACTTCTTTATCAATAACTTGTTTTTCTTCAAAAACTTGAACAATTTTTTTACCATCTTTATCCTGCACAGCACTTACTGGAACGAAAAGAGTATTCTCGGAAATAGCCGTTTCAATCCAGACATTGGCTGTCATACCAGACTTGATCCTTTCATCCATTTTCTCAAAAAGAACTGTGGTTTTATAATATACAGCACCACCAATAATAGTTTCTGCTGGATCTATGGCCACCACTTTACCAAAAAACTCTTCTTTATCAATTGAATCAAATGTAATCCTGGCTTCTTGTCCAACTCGGACATTTACAATATTGTCTTCCACAACATTCAATTTAATCTGAAGTGCTCCACCGGTAGCAAGTGAGATAATGGTCTTGTCCGGACCAACAACCTCACCAACCTCACCATTTACCTCGGTCACTACACCAGATAAAGGGGCAGAAATTATTAAATCTTCTCTTAGGGATTGGGTTCTTTGTAGAGAAGCTTTGGCTTGGCTAATTTGTGATTGATACACTGCAATATCGGAAGGTCGTGCAGGAGCCTTCTTTAATGCTAGATGACTTTCGGCCGTTTTCAACCCTGCTTCTTTCGCTTTGAGATTTTCTCCCGCAATTAGAAGATTAGAAATTGCAATATCTATATTTGTTCTGGCTGTAGAAATATCAGTTTTCCATTTATCAATTGTTGTCTGAGAAGTATTGGAGCTCGGGGTGAGGGCATTTACCAACAGTGCTATTTTTTCAATAAATGATTTAACCTGATTAGTGTTTTGCTCTGCAATAAGATAGCTAGAGGAAAGGTCATCTTGTGCAGAAATTGTACCAAGTGAGTTGACCCATTTATTTAAAGCTTCTTCAATTAAAACCCTACCACCTTCAACATCATTTTCAAGCTGTCCATTTGAAGAGATAAAAACCAATTGCGGACTGGAAGTCTTTGGATTACTAAACAACTGATCAGTTTTCCCGCGTACCGCATCATCAGATTTAGTATAAGAATTATTTACTTTATCAATAAGACTATATTTGGCGTCCTGCAGTGCTTGCTTAGCATTTGTTACCGCCGTCTCGGACAAATTAATATCTTCTACAGACACCCCACTAAGTAGCTGATCCAATTTCGCCTTCTGTAAATCTATACTGGCTTGCATTTCAAAAACCTGAGCGTCAAGCTGGGTACTATCTTGTTTAGCAAGGACATCACCGGCAGAGACCTTGTCTGAGACTTTTGCATTCATTGAAACTAACTTTCCACTACTTCTAAAATGTAAATCAATTTTGGTTGGTGACTCAACTTTTCCACTAGCTGAAACCTCTTGAATCATATTGCCTCTTTGAACTACAGCCAATTCATACGGTATATTATTGGCTCGTCTGATTAAAAAAATTGTCGCACCGGCTAAAACAATGATAATAATTCCTGCGATTAAAAGAGACTTTTTGTTCATAGAATATGATTATTTAATAAATTAGTTAGTTGGACATTTTTTAATGGTCTTGATAATATCAAATCGATAAGTTTATATGATTTCTTTGTGACTTATTATCTTAATCATAAAGCAATCGCATAAACTATGCAAGAGCATTATCCTATAAAGATTTATGTCCCAAAAAAAACCAGCTACACGCAAAAAAATAATAGATAGCCTAATATCCTCCCTCCACAAAGAAACTCGTGCAGCGACGCTTTTTGTGCATACAATATCTGAAATAACAGGAATACATCCTACAGATATAAAATGTTTGGATTTTTTAAGTGAAGTTCACTCTGCAACTGCTGGTGAACTGGCTAAAATCACCGGCCTTACAACCGGTGCAATCACAGCAGTTATTGATAGGTTAGAAAGTGCTGGCTTTGTAAAACGCGAAGCAGATGTAAAAGATAGAAGAAAAATAATTATTAGATTTATAGCAGGAAGACCAAATCATTTAGGGTTGGTACAAGATTTATTTGCAAATAAAATACCGAACCTTCTTTCTACATATAAGACTGATGAAATCAAACTAATTGAAGAGTGGAATATAAAAATGGCCGAAGTATTACATAATGAAATTGAAAAATTGAAAATTTCTAAAAAAGCCAAAACTTTATCTGCCAAAGAAAAGCGTGCTGTGTTAAAATAAAATCTATGTCCAAAAAAACGACAAAAATGCCTCACGAGATACCGAAAGATTTCCAAAAAGCTATAAATTCCTCCCCTTCTTCCAAAGCGGTGTGGGAAGATATTACACCACTAGCAAAAAATGAATGGATTTGCTGGATTATTTCTCCCAAAAAATTAGAAACACGAGAGAGAAGGATAAAAATAGGCCTAAGCAAGCTTTCATCTGGAATGAGAAGACCTTGTTGCTGGGCTGGCTGTCCACATCGTTAAAGTATCAAAATGATAGATATTTTTTTAACACAAGCAAATTACACGCTTTTTATAAATATTGGAATTTTGTTTTTTATACTACTTGTAATCATATCTCAAAATTCAACCCCTTTTGATTATGAATGGAGAAAAAGAACAATTAGTGATCTGGCTATACAGGGTTATAAAAATGCATGGATAATGAGGCTGGCATTTATTACCTTTGGTACATTACTTAACATTGGAGTCTTTATCAAGATGCACCAAACGAAAAATACAGATTTTGGAGAAGTCTTAATCTTGATACACGGATTTAGTATGTTATTTTCAGGAATATTTTCTACTGCACCAGTTGGAAATATGACACCCTATAAAAACTTTACCGATAAATTCCACTCGGTATTAGCATATGTAGCTGGAATAGCTCTTACAGGATCATCTCTTTTTTATTTCTTTACAACAAGTAACCCTGCCAAAATAATACACATATCTTTCTTTATATTAACATTGATGATCACCACTCTCTTTAGTTTGTCCAAAAGAGATGTCCTAAAGATGGATCATGGAATCATCCAAAGATTACTTTACTTAAATGGTTTACTTTGGATATTTATAAATTACAATATATTGACACCGTAAATCTATATTTAAATAAAATGAATAAATTAACAGCTGAAGAAAAAAGAATAATTATAAACAAAGGTACTGAAGCTCCTTTTTCTGGTGAATATGTTAATAATAAAGAAACAGGTGTTTATGTTTGTAGACAATGTGAATCTCCACTTTACAACTCTAAAGATAAATTTGAATCTACTTGTGGCTGGCCTAGCTTTGATGATGAAATAGAAGGAGCAATTAAAAAAACATTAGATTCTGACGGACAAAGGATAGAAATAATCTGTGCAAAATGTGGAGGACACTTGGGGCATGTATTCGAGGGAGAGGGTTTTACAGAAAAAAATATTAGACACTGTGTAAACTCTATATCAATGAAATTTATATCTGGGAAATAAAAATATGATTAAAAAATTAGTACTAGGAGGCGGTTGTTTTTGGGGATTGCAAGATCTCATTCGAAAACAAAAAGGAATAATAAATACAACTGCTGGATATTCTGGTGGAATTGTTTCAAACCCAACTTATGAAAATCACGAGGGACATGCCGAGGTGGTAGAAATAGAATACGATACAGAAAAAACTTCTTTGAGAAATATTTTAGATTTCTTTTTTCAGATACACAATCCTACAACATTAAACAAACAAGGTAATGATATTGGAACATCTTATAGATCGGTTATATTCTATACAAATGAAGAAGAGAAAAAAGAAGCTTTAGATTTTATTGATTTAGTAAATAAATCTGGACGATGGGAAAATCCAGTAGTAACAACACTTGAGCCTTTTAAATCTTTTACAAAAGCAGAAGAATACCATCAAGATTATTTATTGAAAAATCCAGGAGGCTACACTTGTCATGCTATATATTTTGATAGTTATTTGTAAGAAAAACTTACTTTCTTTTATTCAAAATCTCATCTACATCTCTTATTTCTCCCCAAATACCATCTATAAGGTCGTATTCTTTGGCTTCCTCCACTGTAACCCACTTAAAATCTACAGTGTCTTCATCCATTTTAACTTCACCAGAAAGATATTTTGCAAAATAACTAAATACAATAACAGGTATTCCGTCTGGGCGAATAAAAGTAAGATCTACAAGAAACTCTGGTTTATCTATCTCTAGTCCAACCTCTTCTTTTATTTCTCTCCTTAGAGATTTTTCTAATGCTCCATACCACTGAGGAGCACCTTTTGTACTAGGTGGAGTATTTATATAATCATTAACTTCAAGTCCCCCGCCTGGAACAGTCCACTTTCCTGGATGAACTTTTTTATGAGGAGCCCTTTTCGTAATTAAATATCTACCTTCGTTATAAATAATCGTTGTTGTAACAATCCTATGAAGCTCTTCATGTATAGGTTTTGCTATGTCCATAAGATTATTTTAGTTTTGATCGTCAGAATAAGCAACAACTTTGTTTCTTCCACCTCTTTTAGCTTCATACAGAGCACTATCTGCTTTTTTGTACAATTCTTTAAAATCTAAATCGTCTAGAGAGGAGGCAATTCCAGCACTCATAGTAACCTTAAGTCCTGGAATTGAAAAATCTAAACTCTGAACCAACTCTCTTAATTTTTCTGTTTTATCCACTGCACCTTTCTTATCTGCACCAAGTAAAGCTATGGCGATTTCTTCTCCTCCCCATCTACAAACAATATCCCCTCCTCTGACAGAAGTCTTAAGAGTTTCTGAAACTTTTCTCAAAACTTCATCCCCTATTTCATGACCAAATGTATCATTTATATCTTTAAAATGATCAAGATCACATAATACAAAACTTAAATCCTCAAACCCCTTATCCTCTTTTCTTCTTTCAGGCATTTCTTCACCTCTAGTTTTTTCAATCATACCTAATCTATCACTTACCAACTCTTCAAAAAAATTCCTCTTTTTAAGGCCGGTCAAATCATCTGTAACTTTTTCAATCTCAAGAATTTTTTTCTCAAACCTCAAATCACCAATTTCTTTTAATAAGTTTGTTATGACTTCTTTATCAAAATCTTTATCCTGACTTTCTAACTTTGCTGATAATTCTATAGCTATCTCTTCTAGTTTGCTTTTTTGTCCCTCAATCTCTTCCAGTTTTGACTTTAAAAAAGAATTTTCTTCTTCCAAATTCAAAACTCTGTCCTCTAAAGACTCTGGACTAGGTATGTCATTATCTAATATCTCAAACGATTCTTTCATATTTTTATTCTACCTTTAATCCTCTCAGGGCTGCCACTCTTTCTTCCACAGGTGGATGAGTCATAAATAATTTATGAAGTCCTTTGCTGGCTTTTGCTCCAAATGGATTTGAGATATACATATGAGCAGTTGCATTATTTGCTTTTTTAAGACCTTGCCCATAACCAGAAATCTTCTCTAAAGCACTGGCTAAACCCTCTGGGTATCTGGTCAAAAGCGCTCCTGAAGCATCGGCCAGAAACTCTCTTTTTCTAGAAATGGCAAGCTGGATAAGAGTAGCTACTACAGGGGTGAGGATAGATAAAACTATTCCTGCAATAAGCATTATTAAACCAGCATTTCCATTTCTATCATTTGATCTACCCCCAAACATATTTGACCTCAAAAACATATCAGCTAAAAGAGCAACAAAACCTACCAAAACAACAACCACAGTCTGAAGCAAAATATCTTTGTTTCCTATGTGGGAAAGTTCGTGAGCAATAACCCCTTCTATTTCTGTTTTATCGAGTATTTGTAAAAGTCCAGATGTTACAGCTACAGCACTATGCTCCTTGTTTCTACCGGTAGCGAAAGCATTTGGAGATGGATCATTTATTACATAGAGCTTTGGCATTGGAAGTCCAGCGGTAATGCAAAGGTTTTCTGTAATATTCCAAAGCTCTCTGTTTTCTTCTCTAGACACCTCTTTAGCTCCAGACATAGACAAAACTATCTTGTCGGAAAACCAGTAACTGAAAAAGTTCATTAAAATACTAAAAATAACAGCAAAATATAAAATCTCTGGAGAAGAATAAAAATAACTGAATCCCCATCCTATAAAAATAACAAAAACAAAAAACAAAGACATTAAAAGCCAAGTCTTCCTTATGTTTGAATCATAATTTTTATAAAGTGAAGCCATATTTTTTAGATTTTACCTAAAATTTTACTTCTACCGGTTGTCTGGCTGCTTGTTCATCTTCGCCTAGCTCAAAGAATTCCATTTTTGAGAAATTGAAAACATTAGCAACAATATTTTTTGGAAAGGAATCAACAGCGATGTTTAAATCTCTCACATTTGTGTTGTAAAACCTCCTAGATGCTTGGATTTTATTTTCTGTATCAGAAAGTTCCCTTTGAAGTTCTAAAAAGTTTGTATTTGCTTTAAGTTCTGGATAATTTTCCGCAACAGCAAAAAGACTTTTCAAAGTTCCAGAAAGCATATTTTCTGCTTTACCTTTTTCTTCTACAGTACCTGCATTCATAGCAGAAGTACGAGCCTCTGTAATCTTTTCAAAAGTAGAGCTCTCGTGTGTAGCATAACCTTTAACAGTATTTACCAAGTTTGGAATAAGGTCGTAACGACGCTTTAGTTGAACATCAATATCTGCCCAAGCTTCTTTGGCACGGTTTATGAGTTTTACAAAACCATTGTAAGCAGCAATAAACCAAATAAATAAAATAGCTATAATACCGATCAATATGTATATTGGATTCATAATTTTATATAAAAGTTTACCTTATTAAATAACAAGCGTATTATAACATAAATTTCCAGATTTTTTGTATAGAAAAAGCGCAGGCGACACACAAAATGTGTATTACCTGCGCTGTGGACCAAAAGGTCCTAGTTTTTGGCGTTTTTTGTCGAACGCCTGCGGTGGAAAATCCCTGCCACAAGAAGGCCAAGACCGGTCAAAAGCATCGTTGCCGGTTCGGGAACAGCCTCGATACGAATGTTGTCGAGTACTGCACCAGCATATCCGGAATCCGAATACACGTTGGCAAATCGGAGGTGTTCCGATGTCGGTGCACCAAAATTAAAGGCGACATTCTCTGTTGGGTAAGGGTTATTTGCTCCCACCCTATCAAAACTGCCGATAAATAATGCTCCCAACCATACCTCAACAGTGGCCGCCCTACTAAGGTCGCTGTTTGGGAAGTACCACCCAATGAGATCGAAACTAAGCATATAATTGCCCGCCTCGAAATCAATGGGGTTAACCGTCTCAATAACACCCCCGCCGTTGTTGTTCCCACCGTAAGTGTCAATACAGACACCGCTGGTAGGAGCAACGCAAAGCGTAGTGTAGGTGTCACTCGGTGTGACGACATCCACACTACCACTCAAGACTTGAAATTGTGTGCCCACAAGGACACCTGAGGTTTGAGATTGTATGTTAACTCCATTCTCGAAGTCCTCGAAGAAGATTGTTGCTGCAAATGCCGACCATGATGTCAGCACAAAAATCACAATAACCAGTAGACACTTTGTCATTGTCACTATTACTCCTTAATTTTTGAAAAGAACCGAACTTGGTTTTTATATCACACTTTGATACAAAAAGCAAGTTCATCATTGCGACTTAATTTTTAAAATGAAAAAAGCGCAGGCGACACACAAAATGTGTACTACCTGCGCTGTGGACCAAAAGGTCCTAGTTTTTGGCGTTTTTTGTCGAACGCCTGCGGTGGAAAAATCCCGCCATAAGGAGTCCGACACCCATTAACCCAAAGGTCGCCGGTTCGGGAACGGATTCAACAGAACCCTCCCAAACGGCTCCAAATGAGTAGCCTGACCGTTGGTACGTCCAGAGAGCAAGTTTGTTATTCCCTTGAGCCAAGTGGCCTGTAAGGGAAATGGTTTGAAACTCCGCCTGTTCGCAGGCGATTGGCCCTGCGGCACAGGTTGCATCCTGTGTCCAGTTGGCCGCCTTTAGTAAGTATCCGCCCGGGTGGAGCGAGTTTATGATGTA
>JBAYWK010000005.1:0-30131 GCA_041674105.1 Minisyncoccota bacterium
TAGTGACAATTGATGTTACGCTTGATCCTTTTAATAAAAAAAGGGTAGGAAGGAGTAATCATCTAATTTTTTCTCATTATAATCTCTCTCAGAAAGAGACAAACAAGTTTTCTAAAAAAGTGGTCAGATTGCTGACCAAAGAAGGACTATAACAAGGAGGTCATCATAAAAGTATGGGCCTCCTTTTTCTATTTCTCCACATTTTTGAAAATCAGTATTACTGTGTATAATGTCTTATATGATAGTTAATACTAAAACATTTTTTGTCGGTTTAATACTTGTTCTCTTGCCTTTCCTCGGTATACCTTTATTCTGGAAAACGACCTTTACCGTCTTGTTTGGTTTATATCTCATCTTTTTATCTATTCGTATAGAATTACCTAAAAAAGCTACAGCAAAGCGTACAAGAAAAAAAGAAAAAACTAGCTCGGTATTTACAGAAAATTCACCGGACGAAATCAAATCTTTAGATGAAGAATCTAACTAATTTTTAATGATGATCGGCTTCAAAAATATAAAGAAGAACAAAGACATAATATACATTTGTTTGTTTTTAGTTTTTATTATTGGTCTAGCTTTATATTTGCCAAAAATATTAGGCCAACACTATGTCTCTGGAGAGTCTATAGACTATCCTAATGGAGAAATTAAGATAGAAGAATCAAAAGAACCTGTGTTTGTGCCTTCATATATCAAAACTCCAGAATCTGTAAAAGGTGTTTATATGACTAGCTGGGTTGCCGGTACACCAAGTCTTAGAAATGGAATTGTAAAACTTATAGATGATACTGAAATAAATACCATAGTCATAGACATAAAGGATTACAGTGGGAAAATAGTTTTTCCAATAACGGATCAAAAATTGAAATCTTATGGTTCGGAAGAAGTTAGGGTTTCAGATATGCAATCTTTTGTTGAAGAGCTACATAAAAAAAATATTTATGTAGTGGGCAGAGTAGCTGTCTTTCAAGATGCTTATTTTTCAAAAATAAGACCGGACTTGGCTGTCAAAAATAAAGCAGGAACTTCTGTATGGAGAGATAGAAAAGGTCTGTCTTGGGTAGATCCTGCTTCTCGTGAGTATTGGCAATACATAGTAGAGATTTCTAATGAAGCTAGAAAAATTGGTTTTGATGAAATAAATTTTGACTATATCAGGTTTCCTTCAGATGGAAATATGAAAGATATTTCATATCCTTTCTCTAGTACTACACCAAGGACTGTGGTGATGGGTGATTTCTTTAAATATTTAAATGAAAATTTGATAGAAGAATCTGCAAACCAAGATAGATTAAAAATATCAGCAGATCTTTTTGGTATGGTTACAACAGCTGAAGATGATATGGGAATAGGTCAACTTTTAGAAGTCGCTTTACCTTATTTTGACTATATTATGCCTATGGTTTATCCATCACATTATCCACCGACATATATGGGTTATAAAAATCCAGCAGATTTTCCTTATGAAATTGTAAATCATGATATGTCTTCGGCTGTGGCTAGAGCAAATATGGCTAGTACTTCTCCTTTAAAACTTCGTCCATGGCTTCAGGATTTTAACTTGGGGGCAACCTATGACGCTACAAAAGTTAGAGCGCAAATAAAAGCTACTTATGACTCTGGTTTGACCTCTTGGGTTTTGTGGTCTGCATCAAACAAATATACCAGAGGAGCACTAAATGATAATTAAAAGTTAAAAAGTATTTTTAATTAAATATTTTTTTGTTGTATAATAATTGTGATGGATCCTAATCAAATTACATATTTTGGAGATACAGATTCTAGAAATAGAAAAATACGATTTGGTATAAAAGCCAAGGATAGACTAAAACATATGTATGTCATTGGAAAGACAGGTATGGGAAAGTCTACTCTCTTGGAAAATATGGCTATTCAAGATATTCAAAACGGTGAAGGACTTGCTTTTTTAGATCCGCACGGAGGCACCGCAGAAAAGCTTTTGGATTATGTTCCAGAAAATCGTGTAAAAGATATATTATATTTTGCTCCTTTTGATATAGATTATCCAATAGCTTTCAATGTTATGGAAGATATTGGTGAGGAAAAAAGACACTTGGTTTTAAGTGGTCTTATGAGTGCTTTTAAAAAACTTTTCGGAGAGGAAAGTTTTTCTGACAGAATGCAGTACATTTTGCAAAATACCATTTTGGCTCTTTTGGAATATCCTGGAGCCACTATGCTTGGTATAAACAAGATGCTTTCTGACAAAGAGTATAGAAATAAAGTTATTGCTAATGTCACGGATCCGTCTGTAAAAGCTTACTGGGTTAAAGAATATGCAGGTTATACAGAGAGGTTTGCTGCCGAAGCTATTCCTGCTATTCAAAATAAAATTGGTCAGTTTACTTCAAATCCTCTAATTAGAAATATTATAGGTCAGGGAAAATCTTCCTTTGATTTTCGAGATATTATGGACAATAAAAAAATAATGATTATAAATTTGTCCAAAGGAAGAGTTGGAGAAGGCAATGCAAACCTCATTGGTTCTATGCTTATTACGAAAATATATCTAGCCGCTATGTCTAGAGCTGAAAAAAATGAAAAAGAACTAGCAGTACTACCAAATTTTTATTTGTATGTAGATGAGTTTCAATCTTTTGCTAATAAGTCTTTCGCAGATATTTTATCTGAAGCTAGAAAATATAAATTGAATTTGACTATTGCTCACCAATACATAGAACAAATGGAAGAAGAAGTTAGGGATGCTGTTTTCGGAAACGTCGGAACAACGATTTCTTTTAGGGTGGGAGCTTTTGATGCTGATGTTTTAGAAAAAGAGTTTGCTCCTGTTTTTATAGCTGAAGATTTGGTTAATTTAGGGTTTGCTCAGATATATTTAAAACTTATGATAGACGGTGTTTCTTCTCAACCATTTTCAGCTACTACTATGCCACCTATTGCTCGACCAAATATCACTTTTAAAGAAGATGTTATAAAATCCTCTAGGAAATTATTTGCTAAGCCTAAACTAGATGTAGAGAAAAATATACAGGATTGGCATGACGAAGGTTCTAAAGATCCAAAAGCTAGATCTAGAGAAGATTTTTTTGAAGGAGAAAATAAAAATTTTAATAAACCAAATCGTGAGCATAGTAGTTACCCTCCAAAAAAGGATTATAATTTAAATGATAATTATCATAAAAAAAGTAATAATCCTGTAGTAAATACTGTAGCAAATGAAAATAATTCTATTGATAAAAATAAAGAAGTCTTTTTGAAAGCTAAAGAAGAATTGGAAATAAAAAGTAGTCCTATGGTCAAAGAGATAAATACTCAGCCGGTAGAAAAAATATCTCTTTCGTCTATTTCAACCAATCAGCAAAATAATAAAAGGCCAAGTCTTCAAAATATTAACTCTTTGAGAGAAGCTCTGTCACAGGTCACTAAAAATGTGAATAATGATAAAAAAGAAGATAAACCGATTTCTAATCCAGACATAGAACAACATAAAGATAAAAAAGTAGAAGATTTGGTAGAAAAAAAGATTGGAAAACCAAATAATTCTGATACTGTACAAGATAGTACTCTAAGTATGACTCCTTCTAGCCAAAAAGAGGTCCCAGAAAAGGTTTTAAGGGAAATATTGAGTATGGATAAATAGTTTTATGTCTAAAAAAATATTAATTTTTTCAATAGGTTATTATCCTTTTGTGGGTGGTGCGGAGGTTGCTATAAAAGAAATAACAGACAGGATGGAAGATATAGAGTGGCATATGGTCACTTGTCTTTTAGATAGAAAATTACCTAGAGTTGAGACAATAGGAAATGTAAAAATTCATCGGTTGAATTGTTCAAAATATTTATTTCCTTTCTATGGTTTTTGGAAAGCAAGAAGTCTTCACAAAAAATATTCTTTTGATATGAGTTGGGCTATGATGACTTTTGCTGGGTTTGCTGGATTATTTTTCAAAATATTTTTTAAAAAAGTTCCATTCCTTCTGTCTTTACAAGAAGGTACACCTCTTTCAGAGATAAAGAAAAAAACCTTGTTTGCTTATCCATTGCTGAAATACCAATTTAAAAAAGCAGATCAGATACAGGCTATATCAAATTTTTTAGCTAATTTTGCTAAAGATATGGGTTTTGAGAAAGATGCTCTTGTTATACCAAATGGGGTAACTGTTTCAAATTTTTCATTAACTATTCCACAGAAAGATAAAGATATTTTGATGACTGAACTTGGTAAAAAACCCGAAGACATATTTTTGGTCACAACATCTAGACTTTCTCACAAAAACGCTGTGGACGATATTATAAAAGCTTTGAAATACTTACCAGAAAATATTTCTCTAATTATTATGGGAAGAGGAGAAGAAGGTTGTAGTCTTCAGAAACTAGCCAAAGACATAGGAGTCTCAAACAGGGTTAAATTTTTAGGACTTGTATCACAGACAGAAATACCTGCATATTTTTCTATTTGTGATATATTTGTCCGGCCTAGCAGGTCTGAAGGTTTTGGGAATTCTTTTATAGAAGCTATGGCTGCTAGACTTCCTGTGGTGGCTACTCCAGTAGGAGGAATTGTAGATTTTATAGATGATAAAGAAACTGGAATTTTTTGTTCTGTTGATAATCCTCGGAGTGTGGCAGATGCGGTTTCTTTTATTTTAGAAAATAAAGAAATAACTCTTTCAATGATTATAAAAGCTTATGAGAGGGTTGTAGCTAGATATGATTGGGATTATTTGGCCAGAGAAATGAAAACAAAAATTTTTGATAAAATGTTGTATGAAAAAAATATCTAAAAATATTTTCATAGCCACAGGTATTTATCCTCCAGAGATAGGAGGTCAGGCTGAGTATGCTAAAAACCTAAAAGAAGTCTGGGAAAAAGACGGGTACACTGTTTCAGTAGGAGTTTTCAGTAAGTATAGTAATATTCCTTCTGGAATAAGACATATAATTTATACTTTTTATATTTTACCTGAAATTTTACGAACAGATTATATTTTTGTTATTGATACTTTCAGTGCTGCATTGCCTGCGATATTTTTGGCTTGGATATTTGGTAAAAAAACAGTCTTACGAACTGGTGGTGATTTTTTGTGGGAAGCTTATATAGAAAGGACAGATGAAAAAGTCACTCTGTCTGATTTTTATAGGACAAAAACCACAAATTTTAATTTTAAAGAAAGAGTTCTATTCAATCTCATTCGATGGTTATTTAGGCATACAGATACTATTATTTGGAGCACTGAATGGCAAAAAAATATTTTTATTGAGTCGTATGGTCTTCAAAATAAAAATCATAAAATAGTGGAAAATTATTATGGTCCACAGACAAATGTTTCGGAATTTGATTCTAAAAATTTTATTGCATCCGGTAGGCCATCAAAAATAAAAAATATGGATATACTCCAAGATATCTTTTCAAGACCTTCTGTTTTGAATTTAGGGGGAAAACTAGACACTTTAAAAGTAAATCATCAGGAGTTTTTAGAAAAAGTTAAAAAATCTTATGCAGTTATTCTGGTATCTTTGTCAGACATAAGTCCCAATGTTATTTTGGACTCCATACGCTTTGGTAAGCCATTTATTGTTACAAAAGAAGTTGGAATATATGAAAGAATAAGAGGCATTGCTTTGTTTGTTGATCCGCTTAACAGAGAAGAATTGGAACAAAAAGTTTTGTGGCTTTTGGATGATAAGAATTATCAAGAACAAAAAAATAAAATTCTTGGTTTCAATTTTACCCACACTTGGGAAGAAATCGCTTTTGAATATATGATGGCGTATCATAGTGATGATGTTACTAATAAAATAGAATGAAAGTATTGACTATAGGCACAGATAGAAAATTATTTGAAGAAAAAAGTCCAGTGCTAGACAGAGCATTGGTTTATGCGTCATTAGTTGAAGAAATACATATTATTGTGTGTACGACAAGAAAACATAATCTTGTATATAAAAATGTAGGAAATTTACATATTCATCCTACCAATTCTATTTCTAGATGGTTTTACATTTGGAGTGTTTACCAGCTTGGTAAAAAGGTAATTCCAAAATTTAATTTTGTTAGAGGTCTTTCTGTCATAACCACACAAGATCCTTTTGAGTCTGGCTTTTCAGGATTTCTTTTATCTAGAAAATACAGACTTCCTTTGTACTTACAAAGTCATACAGACTTTCTAAGCTCAAACTTTAAGGAATCTTTCTTAAATCGTGTCAGACTTGTTTTGGCAAGGTTTGTTATTCCTAGAGCTCAAGGTATGAGAGCGGTTAGCAGTGTAGTTAAAGATTCTATATTAAATAGATTTAAAAAACTTAAATATAATATTGATATTTTACCTGTATTCGTCGATGTTAAAAAAATAAATGAAGTTGTACCAGACCCAAAAGTCTTAGAGATGCTTTCTAAATTTAAGTTTGTGGTTTGTATGGTTTCTCGTTTGACCAAGGAAAAAAATGTCGATTTAGCTTTGGAAGCACTTCATCCTATTATAAAAAATAATCCTTATGTTGGCTTGGTTGTAGTGGGGGATGGTAACCAGAAAAAATCTCTACAGAATTTGTCTAAAAAACTAGAGATACAAAATAATGTTTTGTTTGTAGGCTGGAGAGAGGATGTTGTCTCTTTTTATAAATCTAGTCAGATGTTTTTAAATACTTCTTCATACGAAGGTTACGGGATGAGTATAATAGAGGCAGCATCTTCTAACATTCCTGTGGTTACAACACAAGTTGGCATAGCCAAAGAAATATGTAAAGATGGAATAAATGCATCGGTCTGCCCTGTAGGAGATATTGGTTGTATAAGTAAGGCTGTGAGTGATTTAATATCTGATAATTCCAAGAGACAACTGTATGTCAATAATATGAAAGAAACACTGAGTGAGTTTGTAGAAAATATGGAGAGTTATTCTAAAAAATATATAAATGATTTGGAAAAATTAATAAAATGATAGAAAAACTCACCAAACATTTAGCTGTTAGATTTATTTTATCGGGAGGAACATCTGCTTTTGTAAATGTGGCGTCCTTGTCTATCTTTTACTATGTTTTTGGGGTCTACTATATTACAGCATCAATGATGGCTTTCGTTGTAGCTTTTTTTGTAAGCCTGACTTTGCAAAAGTTGTGGACTTTCAAGGATAAGTCTATCAGGGATCTGTATTGGCAGACAGGTAAGTATTTGGCCACTTCACTTTTTGGATTAGCAATAAATACTTTTTTCCTTTACATTTTTGTAGATTATTTTAATTTCTATGTTTTTCTTGCTCAGATATGTTCTGGGATTATAACCGGTATATGCACATTCTTTTTATCTAGCGATTATGTCTTTAATCAGGAGGTAAAAAAAGCTAACATAGTATAAAATGCGACTTCTAATTTTCACACAAAAAATAGATTCAACGGACAGCATACTCGGGTTTTTCTGTGGCTGGGTTTCTCAATTGGCAAAAAAATATGATTTTATAACTGTGGTTTGTTTAGAAAAAAAGATATATGATTTGCCAGAAAATGTTTCGGTTTATTCACTTGGAAAAGAAGATGGCGTTGGTAAGCTGGTCTATATCTACAGAATGTATAAATATTTGTATACAATAAAAAATTCATACGATGCTGTTTTTATTCACATGAATCAAGAGTATGTGGTTTTAGCTGGACTTTATTGGAAAATGGTTGGCATCCCAGTTTATCTATGGAGAAATCATCCACACGGTGATTTATTTACTAGGTTAGCCATCAAGCTTTCAACGGAGGTTTTCTATACATCTCCTATGTCATTTACGGCAAAATTTAACAATTCTAAGATAATGCCTGTAGGGATCGACACTTCACTTTTTAAGCCAATATCTGGCTATACACGGAAAAAACATTCAGTGTGTATGGTGAGCCGAATATCGCCTATAAAGGGCATAGAAATAGGCCTAGAGGCTGTAAAAGAGCTTATAGACTCAGGCACTCAGGTATCTCTCACTGTGGTGGGTTCTCCTTTACCAAAAGATGAGCTTTATTATGCCTCCCTTAAGTCTTTTGTTCATAATAACAATCTTGGAGCGTATGTTCAGTTTATGGATGCCGTGCCACAAAATATGGTTTCAGAAATATTTAGTGGCCACGAAATATATCTAAATCTGACCACAGATGGATCTTTTGATAAAACAATAGTTGAGGCCGTAGCATGTGGCGCAGTTCCTGTTATTTCAAATAAATCTTTATCTTCTATGTTGCCAGAACTTTGTATTACTGAAAGAAATCCAAAAGCTGTAGCCGAAGCATTAAAAAATGCTTTGAGCGCTGAATATAAATTAAAAATAGAAAAAGACCTAAAAGACTTCACTTCCTCTCATAGTTTAGAAAGGCTGGCCTCTGATCTGGTAGAGACTATTAAATAAGTTAATGAGATGTATAAGAAAAAAATAGTTAGCGTTGTGATACCTACATATAACGAAGCTGATTCTATAAAAGCTGTTATAGATGGTTTTTTTGAAACTGGGTTAGTAGATGAAGTTATTGTTGTTGACAATAATGCTTTGGGAAATACAAAAGAAGAAATAGAAAAAACAAAAGCCAAAAGAGTAGAGGAGAAAAAACAAGGTTATGGCTATGCTCTGATGAGAGGTCTTATGGAGTCGAAGGGAGATTTAGTTGTCATGTGTGAAGCAGATGGAACATTCGAACCTAGTGATATACACAAGCTACTTTTATATAGTGATACTTTCCCAGCTGTTTTCGGAACTCGTACATCTAGAGCAGCTATTTGGTCTGGGGCATTTATGCCTTTTCCTGTAAGATTTGCAAACTGGCTTTGGGCTAAGTTTATAGAAGTTTTATATAATGGACCTGTTTTAACAGATGTTGGATGTACATTTAAACTTATTCATAGACCAGCTTTAAAAGATATAATTCCTTTGTTTAAATTTTCCGATGGTGATGGAAAATTTTCTCCTGAATTTATGATTTGGATTTTAAAACTTGGTTTCGTTCCGATAGAGATACCAGTAATATACAAAGCGAGAGTAGGGCAGTCTATGTATACAGGTAGTACTTGGCGTGCAGCAAAGTTGGGTTTCAGAATGTTGCCAATGATTATTGCTTATAAATTTAAAAATTTGAATAAATAAAAATATGACAGATAAAATTACAGACTCATATTACGCTTCAAGGTATACATATAATAAAGACAGAGAAGTTGTTTGGAAAGAAATTATTCGGTTTTTAAATTCTTTTTTAAAAAATAAAGAAACTGTATTAGACTTGGGTGCGGGATATTGTGATTTTATAAACAATATTTCTGCTAAAAATAAAATAGCTGTAGATATTTCAGAAGAGCTCTCTAAATATGCAAAAAGTGGTGTAAGGCAAATACAAACAAATGTCACAGATTTATCCAAAGTAGAAAATTCTTTTGTTGATGTTGTCTTTGCTAGTAATCTTTTGGAACATCTTTCAGATGAAGATTTAGAAAAGACAATGAATGAAATAAAAAGAGTTTTGAAAAGTGGAGGACTTTTTATTTCAATGCAACCAAATTATAGGTTGTCTTATAAAACCTATTTTGACGATCCTACTCACAAGAAAGTTTTTTCTGATTCTGCTTTGGAAAGTTTTCTTGTATCTTTTAATTTTAAAATAATAAAAAAGATGGCAAGGTTTTTGCCATTCTCTTTAAAATCTAGACCATCTATTATTCCTGTTAGCCCACTACTTATTCGGGCTTATTTGAATTCACCAATAAAACCTTTTGCCGGTCAGATGCTTTTTGTTTCGAGATTGGATAAATAAAAAGAGAGCCCACTTCCACATCAGGTGAAAGGGGCTCTTTGGAATGGTTCTCAGGTTCATTCCGGTCTACTTTGTATAATAGTTTTATTATGAAATGTCCGTGCGCAGAACTCTTTCTAGGTATCTATTTATTTTACCAGGATTTCCGTCTACATCTTCGCCTCCAGCGTGAGTTATTACCACATTAGCATCATCATCCAGGCTCGTGCCTTTTAGGTGTCAACAAAATAGGCACAAGATAAGCTTTTTAAAGAAACACACATTTCACCAACCTTTCTGAATATAATTATATCATATCTGACCTGAAAAAGCAATAGGTACCAAAATATTGATTATTTTGTTAGTATCTTTATTAATATGTTTAAATCAAGCTTGAGTTGGTTGAAAAGTAACGAGTGGGCAATTGTTTTGCTATTTGTTTTAGCTTTTATTTTTATTCGCCTGCCTGGGACAGATTCTCCACTTCATCAAGATGAGTACAAGTGGCCAATGATAGTAAATCCAAATTGGCAAAGTGAAAATACTATTCCTCATCCTCCACTTTCTCAGTTTATTTACAGGACTGCAGGTCAAATAGTTGGTTACGATGTTAATTTTAGGTTTGTTCCTTTGTTTTTTGGAACGATAAATTTACTTCTTCTTTATTATTTTTTGAGAACTTTTTTTGGTAAGAGGGAAGCTATTGTAGGTTCATCCATTTGGGTCTTATCTTTTTTTTCTGTCCTGGCTTCTCTTATGGTGGATACAGATGGTCAAATAATGCCTTTCTTTTTCTTGATTGGTCTAATTTCTTATTATCATCTACGTTTTAAAAACAATAAAAAAATTTTATGGTCTGTACTTTTGGTTTTGTCACTTCTCCTTGGTTTTTTTATAAAAGTAAGTTTTCTTTTGGCTATAGGAGCAATTGTTTTTGATTTTCTTTGGAGCAAGAGAAAAAATTTATCTAAAAAAGAATATTTCATTTATGGTGGTTATATTTTAAGTGGGGCAGTGATTTTAGCTTTACTTTTGTTTGTGTCAAAATTTTTCTTTCCGTTTTTCAATCTTGAACAGACTCTTACTTATTGGGAGCATTTTATTGTTTTTGATAGAAATTGGATACAGACAGTTATACAATGTGTAAAGGCTTTGTTTTACACTTCTCCTTTTATTGTTTTACTTGGTTTCTTTGATGTTCCTAAGGTTTTACAGAAAACCAAAGTTTTTATTTTCTTTTTAATATTCTCTTTTATTTTTTATATCGTTTTATTTGATTTTTCTATTGGTGCTCTAGATAGATACCTACAGCTTTTGATTCTCCCTTTGACTGTAATTGTGACTGTTATAATGACTCCCGTTATCTTTGAAAAAAACAAAAGGAAAAAAGAATTTATACTTTTAGGTTCGTCTGTTGCCTTAGCTTTTTTCCTTTTACAATATATTCCGCATTTTGTTCCACCACTTCATCCAAAATCCGAATGGATAGGTAGGGTTCTTTCTCTGAGATGGAATTTCCTTTATCCATTTTCTGGAGGGTCTGGTCCTTTGGGTTTTTATATCTCGTTTCTTTTTATTGGGCTTTCTTGGTTACTTTCTATTTTTGTTTTAGTTTTGGGGTATATAAAACCACAATTAAAGAATTTATTGATTATATTTATAATCCCTCTTGGGCTCATTTATAATATAGTTTTCACAGCAGAATATCTTTTTGGTCTTCAAAATGGTTCAGCCCCAAAACTTTTAACAGAGGTTACTGAATTTATAAAAAATAATCCAGAGATTGAGACGGTTGTTGTGTATAACGATAATGGAGCTCAAGAGATTAAAGATATAGGCAAATATGAGAGAAGGTTATATGCTGTACCGGATTTTGAATCAACTTATAGAGAATTTTTTGCTAGTTATTCTGGGCATTTACTTTATATAGATATTCCAAAAATATCAGAGGATAGCTTTTATTGGGAATACTTTAAATCTTGTGATTCCATTTATTCAAAAACAGACGGGTATATAAAATCAGAGGTTTTTGATTGCAGATAAATTGGTATAATATAACCTGTATGAATAATTATCTTCAAGATATATACAGTTCTCATCATTCAAAGAATAGACCAGAAAATTTCAGTATATTGGAGGAGGAAAGATCTTTTTTGTTAAAAGAGTATATAGGCAAAGGTAAAAATGTTTTAGATATAGGTTGCAGAGACGGCAACCTAACTAAGCATTTTGTTTCAGGAAATACTGTGACAGGTGTAGATATAGATAGTAATTCATTACTAAAAGCTAAAGAAAAATTAAATATAGAAACTCTAATTGTGGATTTAAATGGAGAGTGGGAAGAATTAAAAGATAAAAAATTTGATGTTGTTGTGGCTGGAGAAATATTAGAACATTTATATTATCCAGAAAGTGTTATTAAAAAAGTATTAAATCATTTAAATGATGGGGGTATTTTTATTGGTTCCATTCCAAATGCTTTTAGTTTGAAACACAGGATGCGATATTTATTTGGGACTAAAAAATTCACACCTTTATCAGATCCTACGCATATTAATCATTTTGAATATAAAGAGTTTAAAAAATTATTATATAAGTATTTTAATGATGTTGAAATTATAGGATTGGGTAGGTATAAATTATTGTCAAAAATATTTACTTCTTTTGTATCTTTCGATTTTTTCTTTGTATGTAAAAAATGAAAAAAATACTGATCATAATAAATAATTTTGGAGTTGGGGGAGCAGAAAGATTGGTTATAGATCAATCTAAAGAACTTTTAAGCAGAAAAGATATTTTTTTTAAAATTATAACCATAAAAAAAGAAGGAAAAAATACTTTATCTGATCAGTTAAATAGTGATATTGATTGGACAACTTTAGATTTCAAAGGTATTTTTGATTTTAAAAAAATATTTTTTTTATATAAAGAAATTCGAGAATATAATCCAGACATTATATTTACTCATTTATGGTTTTCAAATACTCTAGGTAGAGTGATTGGAAAGTTGGCTGGTGTAAAAAAAATAATTTCATTTGAACATAATGTTTATGATAAATTAAAAACTAAAAAGATGTTTGTTGTTGATTGGTTTTTACAAATTTTTTCATATAAAATTGTCGCTGTCTCTGAAGCTGTAAAAAATTCTTTAATAAGACATAAAATAAATAAAAATAAAATAGAAGTAATTTTAAACGGTATAGATGTTTCTAAATATGATCATTTTGATATAAAAGAATTGGACGGTAAAGTTAAGGAAGATTTCACTTTTGTTTTTATTGGTAGATTAATATATCAAAAAGGTGTCGATATTCTAATAAAATCTTTTTCCTTATTGAAGGGGGGAAAATTAATTATTGTTGGTGATGGTGCGGAGCGTAAAAATTTAGAAAACTTAGTGAATGATTTGGGTATTAATGAAAGGGTTAAATTTTTAGGCATAAGAAAAGATATCCCAGAAATATTATCGTACTCAGATTGTTTTGTTCTTCCTTCAAGGTATGAAGGTTTACCCATGGTTCTTTTGGAGGCGATTGCGAGTAAACAAATTATAATAGTTTCAGATTTTGAGTCGGCAAGAGAAATAATAGATGATGGAATAAATGGAATGGTTTTCCCAATTGAGAAGGAATTAATTTTAAAAGACAAGCTTTTATTAGCAATGAATGATGATAAAAATATATTTAGTATAAAATCTATGATAGCTAAAACCAGTCAAAAAATATCAATAGTTTACAATGTCGATAAAATCTTATATTTTATATAAATAATATGTCAATAATAACAAAAGAGGAGATTGCTAGGGGATATGATTTGATAACAGATAAAATTGGACAAAGTGAAACTTTTTATAATAGATGCTTATCTCTAATAAAAAAATATGAGGGTAATATTTTGGATGCTGGTTGTGGGAGAGGATTGTTATTAAAAAAGATTTACATTAAGAACAACAAAGCTAATCTTTTTGGTTTAGATATATCACCTAAATTGTGTGAAATAGCAAAGACTAACAATCCTTATGCTGATATTAGTGTGGGAGACGTTGAAAATATGGAATTTCCTGATAGTCATTTTGACTATGTTTTTATGACAGAAACATTAGAACATTTACTTGATTATGATAAGGCCATAAGAGAGGTCTCTAGGGTTTTGAAAAAAGAGGGACAACTTGTGTTGACTGTTCCAAATAAAGACTGGCTGAGGTATGAATTTTATAACAAAGATAGAAAGAAATTTCAGCCTGTGGATGATCATTATTTTACTTTCACAGAAGTTAAAAATCTAATAGTATCTAATGGTTTTAATATAAAAAAATATATTGGCTCAGATAACTTATATTATTATGATCCTATTCATAAGTACGAGAGAATATTGGCTTTTTTCCTTCCATTTCTACATAAAAGAATGAAAAGACTAATGTTTTTATGTGTTAATAAGAAATAGTATGGATTTTAATATTGATAAAATTGCTTCTGATTATATAAACAAAAGATTTCCTTTGTGTTCTAAAGCAGAAAAAGAAAAGATAATAAAAGACTGGAAATTAAAAATAAAATCTTCTTCTTATTTGGCTGAGGATATTGTATATAGACTAGGAGATTTAACTAATAAAAAAATATTAGATGCCGGTAGTGGGATAGGAGGGCTTTCTATATCTTTAACAAAAAGAGGTGCCTTAGTAACAGGTATTGATATCGAAGAGGATTTATTTAACATTTCGTTAGAAAATTCTAAACATTATAATACTCAAATAGATTTTGTTTTATATGATGGAAATAAGATGCCTTTTGGTGATTCCTTATTTGATTATGCGATATCAGTGAGTGTTTTAGAACACACAGAAGATCCAAAACTTTATATTTCGGAAATTTTTAGAACCTTAAAAAAAGGAGGTAAACTTTATCTCTCTTTTCCTAATAGGTTTTGGCCAAAAGAAACACATACACAATTGTGGTTTATTTCTTATTTGCCCCTAAGTATTGCCAATAAATTGGCAAACTTATTGGGTAGAAACCAAATGATGGAGAATAATGTCCATTTTTATTCTTATTTTTATATAAATAGTTTGATCAGTAATTTGAACAAAACCTTAGATTATGAAATTTCTATTATTAAAGATAAAGGGAAGAGTGAAAATTTTGTTAAAGTTTTTATAAAAAAGTTTATGAATTTTCTGGGGATTAATTATAAATTATTTTTATCACATATAATCATTGTTGTAGAGAAAAAATAATTTATTTATTGGATGCGTAGACATAAATAAAATAAAAGAGATTTCCTATAATCTTGCCAATTATAGCCCCAATCAGACCAAACAAATTTACAAAATAGAATAACATAGCAATATTAAAAATGGGTTGTATTATATTAAAGTAAAAAATTTTATTTGATCTTGTTGCAATAAGTGACATAAAAGGCAAACTAGATACTATGGAAATAATTATTACTATTGTATAAAGCTGTGAGTATATAATAGATTCGGTGTATTTTGGGAAAAAGATTTGAAATAAATAAGGTGCTATTAATACATATATTAAACCGCAAGCTAGAGTAAATATTAATAACTTTAATATTTTTTCTGGAAGTATTTTTTTTACTTCTTCTGGAGTTTTTTGAGAGAATTTTGGGAAAGCCAATACTGTTATTGGTCTGAGTAAAGAGCCTAGTCTCTCGGGTATGTTTGATGCAAATGAATATATTGCCAAGCTTTGTGCACCTAGTAAATGAAAAATAATAATATTGTCTATATTTAGTGATATTAAAGGTAGTATGTTTGATAAGCTTAGCTTTTTACCATATTCAATAGCATAGTCTTCTTTTTTGTCATCGGGTTTAAATTTTTTATTTACTAAGATATATATAATTAAATTAGATATGGTCATTAATAAAAAATTTATTGATATCAACACAACCGTAGTAGGAAATAGTATTATGCAGATGATCATTCCTGCATAATAGATAAAATTTATTATTTGCCCATACGCAAAAGTCATTTTAAATTCTTTTTTCCCATTCAGAAAAGATAACCAGATACTTAAAGAATTAGTAAGGGGGATCAGTATAGAAATTATTAAAATAGACAAAGATAGTGTGTAATTAAAATTTATTACATAATATAGCGAAGCGATTAAACCGGCTATTATTGGTATTAACCCAAATTTAATTTGGGTTCTGAATGATTCTTTCAATACTCCTTCGTATCCTCTTGCAGTAGCTTGTGTAATAGCTGAGTTCATTCCTGTTAATGTCAAAGCGCTTAGTATAGATCCGATTGATAAAATAAATTGGTAGGTACCATATGTATTTTGATCTAAATAATTACCTAAGAATATAGCTAAAATAAATGCAAAAATACTGGTAATAATTGTGTTTGCATTCAACCAAAAACTTCCTTTGGCCAAATAGATCATATCAGTTTTGGTGTATTTTTCGGACCAACGGAGGAGGTTTACTATTTTATTTTTAGCTTCCTGCATAAATAGAACTATACTTCAAGTATGGCCTTTTGACTAGAGTTTATATAAGTAGTACCACCATTATTTTCATGTTATTATAGTCCCATTAGTAATAAGCAGTCTTTTATCAGATTGGATATTAAATTATGAACACAAAAAACTTTCTTTTATATACAGTAGTCGGCGGGCTATTTATTGTCCCAATAATACCTTTTATAGTTACAGGAACAATGTTCTTTCCTTTTATTGTGGGCAAAGGATTTTTCTTTAGAATTTTGATTGAAATTATTTTCGGAGCTTATTTACTTTTGGCTATTATTGAACCGTCTTATAGGCCAAAACTTTCCCTCGTCACTAAATCTATCGGAGTGTTTGCTTTGGTAATACTTTTGGCAGATCTTTTGGGAGAAAATCCTTTCAAAAGTTTTTGGAGTAATTTTGAGAGAATGGAAGGGTATATTCTTATTTTACATCTTGTTATTTACTATATAGTTGCTACAGGAGTTTTTAGAAAAATTTCAGACTGGGATAGGTGGTTCAGCGCTTCTCTTTTGACAAGTCTAGCCGTCTCTCTCTACTCTCTAGCTCAAATATTTGGAAAGGTAACGATAAATCAGGGAGGAGTTAGAGTAGATGCTACTTTTGGAAACTCTACTTATTTGGCTATCTATTTAGTTTTCCATATTTTCCTAGCTCTCTATATGGTAGCCAAATCAAAGAAAGGTACTTGGCAAATGTGGGTCTACAGTGGACTTGTTTTACTAGAAACAGTCATTCTTTATTACACAGCAACCAGAGGAGCAATACTTGGTCTTATTGGAGGACTTTTGGTTACTGGGCTTATTGTGATCATAAAAGAAAAAGAAAATAAAAAGCTTCGAAAAATATCCTTCTATCTCTTGGGAGGTATTTTTGTTGTTGTTGCTTTGTTTATGCTTGTAAGAAACACTTCCTTTGTACAACAAAGTCCTGTTCTTTCTCGTTTTGCTACTCTTAGTCCTTCTGAGATAAAAACTCAGGGAAGATATTTTGTTTGGCCAATGGCTCTAAAAGGTGTAGCTGAGAGACCTTTACTTGGCTGGGGTCAGGAAAACTTTAACTATGTTTTCAACAAAAATTATGATCCTAGAATGTATGCACAAGAACAGTGGTTTGACCGTACCCACAATATAGTTTTGGATTGGCTAATAGCCGGTGGAATAGTAGGGTTTTTATCTTATGCAGGTCTTTATTTTGCTCTACTCTACTGTCTATGGAAAGGAAATCAAATGTCTACAACAGAGAAGGCTTTATTTACTGGAATGATATCAGCCTATGTTTTCCATAATATCTTTGTCTTTGACAACTTGGTTAGTTATGTAATGTTCTTTTCTGTTCTGGGTTTTGCTCATACTTCCTATGTAAAAGAATCTAAAGAAGTTTATGTATCAAAAGTACCATCACCTGTTACATACAATTATGCAATAGTTCCTGTGGTTATGATTTTCACAGCTTTGTTTGTTTACTATGTAAATGTTCCAGCTATTTTGACAAACAAGACTCTGATACAAGCTATGAGCACTAGGGATGCTCTTGGTATAGACAAGAATTTAAGTTTATTTAAGAAAGCTTTGTCTTATAATTCTACAGGTTCAGATGAGGTATTGGAACAGCTTGTCCAAATATCGTCCCAAGTAGCTTCTTCAGCTCAGGTGTCTGACCAAACTAAACAAAATCTATTCAAGTTTACACAAGAGGCTTTGGCTGAAAAGATTAAAAAGACCCCAGATGATGCCAGGTACTATGTTTTTGCTGGAGGATTTTTCAATCGTATAAACCAGCAAGACTTGGCTATACAATATCTAAATAGGGCTATAGAATTGTCTCCAAAAAAACAAACTATTATCTTTGAATTGGGCGCAGCTTATTTGGCTAAAGGTGATACAGCAAAAGCAATGGAACTTTTTAAAAAAGCTTATGACCTAGAACAAGACTCTCCTGAGTCACAAATAATATATGCTTTAGGTGGAATATATTCTGGCAACAAAGAGATAGTAGATCAGATGTTTGCTAAGTTGGGAGAAGATAGGGTTTTGTTTGAAGATAGGATTGTGAATGCTTATGCAAATGTTTCAAACTATGATGCAGTCATATCTATTCTAAAAGCTAGAATACAAAAAGACCCTGCAAACCATCAGAACAGACTCTCTTTGGCTTCTGTTTATGTGCAAACAGGTAATAAACAAAAAGCTATAGATTTGATAAATGAGGTCATAAAATTGGACCCAACTTTCAAGGATCAAGGGGAACAATACATAAAACAAATACAAGGTTTATAGAAAGCTTGCAAAAAAATTGAAAGTATAGTACAATAGATGGGTGAGTGTCGATATAGGATTGCTTATGCAGTAACGTAACGAACACAAACAACGAATGTCAACACAAACCCGCTTTTGCGGGTTTTGTGTTACATGTAAAATAAGTCTTGAATATAGTTCTTTTATTGGTTATCATATACTAAGTTGCTTTCGGATATGGTTAGCGGATCACACTCACAAAATTGACATTTGTTGGAGCTCGTCTCCGCTAACCGTATCTGGATACAACAAAAAACATATCATAAAAAATGATATGTTTTTTATTTTTTAAAATTAGAAAACCGAAAAAATATTTTTTTAAAAAATAAAAAGTTATCCACAATTTTTTGATAAATAAAATTGTTTTTATTTTTTACTGGTGCGATAATTATTGTAGGTCGGAACAACAAATTTATTTTTGTTGCGAACTTTAAAAAAATAATTTTAACTCGGTTACATGAAAGTGCGACCGGATATAAATAAAAAACATGCCAGCAAAGAAGAAAAAAGTAGCTGCTAAGAAAAAAGTAGCTACAAAAAAGAAAAAAGCTACAAAGAAAAGAAAATAGTCTTTTTCTCAAAACCCCGCATTAGTGCGGGGTTTTGTTTTTTGTGCTATAATCTTGAATCTATGAGCACAATTTTAGGAAAAATATTTGTAACAGAAACATCAAAAACTTTGGCTAGGATTAAGCCTATTGTAGAGAAGATAAATAGTTTAGAAGAGTCTTTTTCTTTGCTTAAAGATGAAGATTTGAGAGCTAAAACTCCTGAGTTTTTAGACAGGCTACAAAAAGGTCAAAGTTTAAATGATATTTTGCCAGAGGCTTTTGCTGTGGTTAGAGAGGCATCTAAGAGAACTCTAAATCAAAGACATTTTGATGTGCAACTTATGGGAGGTATTATTTTGCATGAGGGCTCTATTGCCGAGATGCGTACTGGTGAAGGAAAAACATTGGTAGCTACACTTCCTGCATATTTAAACGCTTTAACAAAAAAAGGTGTTCACATAATTACGGTCAATGATTATCTTTCCAGAAGAGATGCTGTTTTAATGGGACAGATATATTCTTTCCTTGGTCTTTCTATTGGTGTCATAAATCACGATGAGTCTTTTTTATATGACGCTTCTCCTAAAGACTTGGATGAAGAGAGAGATAAAGAAGGTGGTTTTAAGGTTGTTAATGAATTTTTGAAACCAGTTAGTAGAAGAGAGGCTTATGAGGCGGATATAACTTATGGTACAAACAGTGAGTTTGGTTTTGACTACCTGAGGGATAATATTGAATATGAAGAGTCAAGACTTCGCCAGAGACCTCCGCATTATACTATTGTGGATGAAGTTGACTCTATTTTGATAGATGAAGCTAGGACACCTCTTATTATTTCATCTCCTACGGCAGAGTCTGACGATTTTTATGTACGATTTGCAGAAATAGCTAAAAAATTAGAGAAAGAAAAAGATTATACAGTGGACGAAAAATTTAAATCCATTGCTCTTACCGACGAGGGAATTAGCAAAACAGAGGAGATTTTGGGTATAGACAATATATATACAGATAAAGGTATCAAATATGTCCACCACCTAGAGACAGCTATTAGAGCGGAATCTTTGTTTCAAAAAGACAAGGAGTATGTGGTCAAAGACAATGAGGTAATAATAGTTGATCAGTTTACAGGAAGATTACAGCCCGGCAGAAGATGGTCAGAGGGTTTGCATCAGGCTATAGAAGCCAAGGAGAATGTTGCAATACAAAAAGAATCAAGAACCTTTGCTTCTATTACATATCAAAATTATTTCAGATTGTATGAAAAACTTTCTGGAATGACTGGTACAGCAGACACTTCATCTGAGGAGTTTTACAAAGTGTATAACCTTCTTGTTGTTGTTGTGCCCACAAACAAGCCCATGGTTCGTAAAGATCACAATGATTTGGTATTCCGCACAGAAGTAGGAAAGTTTAAAGCTATCGCTCGTGAAGTCAAAGAAAAATATATGAGAGGTCAGCCCGTGCTTATTGGTACTGTCTCAATAGAGAAAAATGAAATGCTCTCTGCTTTTTTGAAAGTTGAAGGTATTCCACATGAGATATTGAATGCAAAAAACCACTCAAGAGAAGGGGAAATAGTCGCTCAAGCCGGAAAGAAAGGTGGGGTGACTATTGCTACGAATATGGCCGGAAGAGGAGTAGATATAAAGCTTGGCGGAAACCCTGGTTCAGAGGAGTTGCATGAAGAAGTAAAATCTTTAGGAGGGCTTTTTGTTCTTGGTACAGAACGTCACGAAGCAAGGAGGATAGATAATCAGCTCCGAGGTAGGTCTGGTAGACAGGGTGATCCAGGAGAAACCCAATTCTTTGTATCATTAGATGATTCTTTAATGAGGGTTTTTGGTGGTGATGGAATAAAAAATATGATGGGTAGGTTGGGTCTAGAAGAGGATCAGCCCATAGAAAATAGGATTATTACTAAGACACTTGAAAATGCTCAGAAAAAAATAGAAGGGTTAAACTTCGATGCTAGAAAGCATGTCTTGGAATTTGATAATGTTTTGAATTTTCAAAGAAAAATAGTATATGCTCGTAGAAGGGAAATACTACTTGGAGACGGTAATACTATTAAAAATTATATTTTGAGTATCTCAGAGCATCTAGAAGAAAAAGATAAAGAAATTCTTTTAGATAAAATAAAGGAGTCTTCTATGGAGTTTATAAATGTTTTGAGAAGAGTAATATTGCAGTCTATAGATATGCTTTGGGTTGAACATTTGGAAGTTATGGACTATATGAGATCCAGTGTAAACCTAAGAGCCTATGGACAGAGAGATCCTTTAGTTGAATATAAGAGAGAGGGTTTGAGACTATTCAAAGAGATGGAGTTTTCAGTAGAACAACAGATATTAAAACTTGTACCTCAGATACAAAATATAGATGCTTTACCAAAAGAGAATATAAAACTTCAAGAAATACAAGAAGGGGCTGAAAATTTAACTTCTGAAAAACAAGTTTCAGTAGATAATAGAGACCAGTCTGGTAAAAAAATAGGCAGAAATGATCCTTGTTATTGTGGTTCTGGTAAGAAATATAAACATTGTCATGGAAAAGGAGAATAAAATAGTAAGATACAAAGATTGATTTTTTTGTGATAGAATTTTTAGATTAATCATATAATTTAGAATATAAAATGAAGAAGATTATTTATATTATTATAGCTTTATTATTTATAGGCGGAGTCGTTTTTGTGATAGTTTCTCCAGCAAAAGGAGGTGAGTATGATACTTTTACTCAGTGTCTAAAAGATAGTGGAGCCAAATTTTACGGTACTTTTTGGTGTCCACATTGTAAAAATCAAAAGGCTATGTTTGGTAAGTCAGTAAAACTTTTACCTTATATAGAATGTTCAACTCCAGATGGTCAAGGTCAATTACAGGTTTGTAAAGACGCTCAAATAACTGGTTATCCTACTTGGGAGTTTGCTAACGGTGAAAGACTTACCGGAGAGGTTGCCTTGGAAGACTTGGCTGCCAAAACATCTTGTCCCTTAGTAAATGTAAAATAAATATGCAATATATTCAAACAAATATAAACTTTGTAGCAGGCTTACTAACCTTAATATCTAATATCATCTTTGTTTTAGTAGTTTTATCAATGTTTATAAAGGATTTTCGTTTAAAAATATACTCACTTGTTGAAAAGAGTATAAATCCAATATTATTCTTGTTGTCTGGTGTAGCTGTGGTGGGTAGTCTCATCTACTCAGAGATAGTCGGCTTTCCTCCTTGTGACTTGTGTTGGATTCAGAGGATATTCATATTTCCTATACCAATAATTGCTTTAGTTGCATGGATCAAGGGTGATAGGAGAGTTGTAGATTATATTTTGCCATTATCTATAATTGGAGGAATAGTAGCTTTCTACCAGTCTCTTATCCAGTGGGGATTTAATACTTCTGTCTTAAATTGTACTGCTGAAGGAGCTGAATGCGCCAAAGTCTATGTATTGGAGATGGGATATGTGACTATACCTTTTATGGCTTTATCTGTATTTGTTTATATAGCCACTGTTTGTATTTTGTATTATAAATCATCAAAAATGTCCAAGTAAGAAATTTATGTCTTCTCCTGTAAAAATTATTACTCATGACTCTTCTTTTCATTCAGATGATGTTTTTGCTGTTGCAACGCTTGTGCTAATGCTCGGAGATACTAAATATGAAATCACCAGGACTAGAGATAAAGACTTAATAGAAAAAGCTGATTATGTCGTAGATGTTGGTGAGGTTTATGATGCAGATAAAAATAGGTTTGATCATCACCAAGAGGGTAGAGCGGGTCAAAGAGATAACGGAGTACCTTATGCGTCATTTGGTTTGGTCTGGAAAAAATTTGGCGAAAAAGTTTGTGGTAGTAAGGATGTAGCAGATAAGATAGATTTACTTTTAGTGCAGTCTATTGATGCTGGAGATAATGGCTTTTCATACTTTGAGTCTAAAATAGAGGGACTTTATCCTTATTCTATAAGGCATATTATAAATGCCCGTGTTCCGACATGGAAAGAGAATGAAGATGTAGATAAAGCCTTTTTTGATATTTTAGATTTGGCTATAGATATTTTAGGAAGAGAGATAAAAATCCAGAATGATAAAAGAGAAGGGTTTTTTTTGGTCAAAGGTTTTTTTAATAAATTTGAAGATAATAGAATCTTGGTTTTGGAGGACAAGCTTCCTTGGGAAGAGGCAGTTTCTGAAAATAAAGAGATAATCTTTGTGGTTGTCCCAAAAACAAACGGTAGCTGGTCTGTAGAAACAGCAAGAGATAATATAAATAATTTCGTGGATAGAAAATCTTTACCTAAAGAGTGGGGCGGAAAGAGAGCAGAGGATCTAATCTCCATAACAGGAGTGCCTGATGCTGTATTTTGTCACACAGGACTCTTTGTTGCTTTTGCTAAAAGTAAGGAAGGTGCGATTGCCCTAGCTAAACTTGCTTTGGAAAAATAATTGTAATTTGGCGATTTTAGTGTAGAGTAGTCTATATGTTCATAGATGAAATAACTCTAAATATAAGCGCTGGAAAAGGTGGTAATGGTATTGTCTCTTGGAGACATGAAAAAGGTAGAGATCATGCTGGTCCTGGTGGGGGTAATGGGGGTAATGGGGGAGATGTATATCTCAAAGGTGTTCGTGATGTATCGAAACTTTATGCTTATAGGTTTGTTAAAGACTTCAAAGCGGAAGATGGTCAAGATGGAAGGAGTGAGGGTATGTATGGTGCAAACGGGGAAGATATGATTCTAGAACTTCCAATAGGAAGCGTTGTTAAAGATATTGAAACAGGTGAGGAGGTTGAAGTTCTTTCGGAAGAGCCACTATTTTTTTTGAAAGGAGGTAGGGGGGGGCTAGGAAATGAACATTTCAAGTCTTCAAAAAATATTAGACCTCAGGAGTCTACAGAAGGTAAAGAAGCAGAAAGTGGGGTCTTTTTTATAGAATTAAAACTAGTTGCCCATTTGGGTCTTGTGGGACTTCCAAACGCAGGTAAATCAAGTTTGCTAAACTCCATAACAAATTCTAAATCAAAAATTGGAAGTTATGCTTTTACCACATTGTCACCAAATCTCGGGGATTTTTATGGTTTTGTTTTGGCTGATATTCCCGGTCTTATAGAAGGAGCGGGAGAAGGTAAGGGGCTGGGGCATAAATTTTTAAGACACATCTCTCGTACAAAAATGATTCTTCATTGTATTTCTTGTGAAAACGAAGATGTATTTTCTGTTTATAAAACTATTAGAGATGAACTAGGAAATTATGATAAAGAGCTTTTAAATAAACAAGAGATAATTTTATTTACAAAAACAGATTTGATTTCAAAAGATGTTTTAGATGCTCATAAAAAAATTTTTGACAAAACACATAATAAGATTTTATCAGTTTCTGTATTAGATGATTCTTCCCTGAAAGAATTTAAAGATGAGCTGGTAAAAATTCTTAGAAATATGTAATATAGTGAAATAAGTATGTCTGACTACAAGATGACTATTGGTTTGGAAATACATGCTGAGCTTAAAACCCGGACAAAAATGTTCTGTGGCTGTATTAACTTACCTGAAGAAAAAGAGCCAAATATTTATATATGTCCTGTCTGTATGGGCCATCCAGGCACATTACCTGTTATAAATAAAAAAGCTGTAAAAAAAGTCCTTTTAGTTGGTACCGCACTCGGTTCAGGCTTAGCAGATTTTACAGAGTTTGATAGAAAAAATTATTTTTATCCCGATATACCAAAAGGTTATCAGATAAGTCAGTATAAATATCCTCTAGTTATCGGAGGGTCTCTACTAGGTGTAGAGATTACTCGTGTACACTTAGAAGAGGACACAGCTCGTTCTACTCATGATACACCCGGTAAAAGTCTTGTAGATTTCAATAGGGCTGGTGTGCCACTTATGGAGCTTGTTACGGAGCCTGTAATACATTCTGCAGATGAGGCAGTAAGCTTTGCCAAAGAACTCCAGCTTCTATTGCAATATCTAGATGTTTCAAATGCCAATATGGAGAAAGGAGAAATGAGAGTAGAAGTAAATTTATCTATATCCAAAACTTCTGAGTTTGGAACAAAAGTAGAAATAAAAAACTTAAACTCTTTTAGGGCCGTAGGTAGAGCAATAGAATATGAGTATAAAAGACAATCGGAACTTTTGGATAAAAGGGAGTTAGTGGTCCAAGAAACTAGAGGGTGGGATGAAAATAAAAATTCTACTTTTTCTCAAAGATCAAAAGAAAATGCAAATGATTATAGATATTTTCCAGACCCAGATTTACCAAAATTAATTCTCTCAGAAATACCAGAGTTTTCTCACAGTATCCTAGTAGGAGAGTTACCTGAGCTTCCAAAAGAAAAAAGAGAAAGATTTTTGGACTTCTATGGTCTTAAAAAAGAGGATGTGGATTTCTATATAAATAATCCAAAGTGGGCAAGTTTTTTTGAAGAAGTTGTGAAGTCTTTCGGAGACAACAAAGACCTTATCCAAACATCTTCAAATTATATAACATCCGATATGGTTGGGTTATCAAAAGTTAGAGGTTTGGAAGAATTATCTTTCGGAAAGGTTACCGCAAAAGAGTTTGCTTCTATAATTGATCTAATACAAAAAGGGGATCTTTCTTCTCGTGGCGCAAAAGATATTTTAAAAATTTTATTTGAAGAGGGTGGAGAGGTTGATATTATTGCTAAAGAAAAAAATTTGATTCAAAAAAATGATGTAGATGAGTTAAATAAAATTATGAAAAAAATAATTGAAGATAATCCTAATGTTGTCTCAGAGTATAAAGGAGGAAAGGAAAGCACTCTACAATTTTTTGTTGGGCAAGGCATGAAAGAAACAAAAGGGTCAGCAAACCCCGAAGTTTTAAAATCGATTGCTCTAGAACTATTGAAATAAAAAAACTCCCCGGTCTGGGGAGTTTTTTTATTCATTATCTTTTAAGTGTTTTACAATCAATTTCTTTATTTGACTCTTCGTACTTTTTCTAAGTCCAGAATTTGTCTCTATCTCATTTATAACTTTTTCTAGATCCTCTATTTTGTAGACCCTGTAATTATTCATAGGATGACGATTTGCTTTCAGTTTTCCATTATTATCCCAGTTACGAAGAGTCAAAGGGGATACGTTTAGTATCTTTGAAGCTTGTTTTATTGTTATATATATATTGGCCATTTTATTGATTAGAACATTTATAAACATTAATAAACTTATATAATATATATTATATTCTTTTATACTTGTTATCAATGATTTATAACCATTGGCTGTGGATAAATGTCCTTTATATTTTTTTACTATGATTTTTTGGTCATTATCATCTGTGTCTAAAGATTAAATAAGTTCGTTTTATCGTATCAGTAGAGTAAGAAAAAAAGATCAAGATTAAGGTTTTTGATTAAAGAAAAGTATTCTTATTCAAATTTGTATAAAAAACATCTTTTTTACATTAAAAAAGGGTTTATTTTGATCAAAAACTTGACAGAGTATTTTATAGATAAATTTTTCTTTTTATAAAAGACATTTATTTTTTAGGATAATTTGTTTTAAATTAAGGGTTAAATATTTCTGGTCACAGAAGTCAAAAGTTTTTTGTTGTTCTATAAAAATATTTTTGCCAATTCTCGTTTGAAATATAAATTCTGTTTTATCCGAGAAACCCTTATTTATCCACAGTTTTTTGCTGTTTAAAGAGTGTGGGAGTGTATATAATATATGTAATGAGTTCTGATTTATTTTTTGATAATAAAAAATATATATCTGCCAAAGAGGCATCTATTTTAACTTCTTATACAAAGGATTATATTGGTCAGCTTTGTCGATCTGGAAAACTAGATTGTAAGAGAATTGGAAGGACATGGTATGTTTGTGAAAAATCAGTTTTGGAATATTCACATATAGCAGAAAAATTTGATTATTCTCAAAATTTAAAAAACTCTGAAAAAGAAATCTCAGAAGAAAAAAAAGATTTAACTAAAAATTTTACAAAAGTTGAAGGTCTGGAAAAATCACAAAAGTCACTAGAGACAGGATCTCATTTATTTTCAAAAACCCTAAATAAATTAGATGTTTTTATCAAATCTGATTTAGTTCAAAAAACACATAAAGTTGTTTTTTCAAATAATGTTCCTGTACTTAAGTCGATAGCTATGATTTCTTTTTCTGTACTCTTTTTGATAGGAGCTTTTTCTTTGAAAGAAAGTTTTGTAAATTTAGCTAAAAATACTAAAGTTGCTTTTGCTGAAATGAAATATGTTTCTCTAGCAATATCAGAAAGTCCTTATAGAACTTATAAAGCGGCAGATGACATTGTAGATCTGTATTCAGGAGAACTTTCTAAAGTTTACATAAATATTGGAGATCGTATTTTGAATGCTCCAAAAGTTTTGTCAGATGAGATTATTGTCTTTGTAAAAAATCCTCCTCTTTATATTGTCAGAGCTACGGAGGATTTAGCATTGTCTAGTAAGAAAGTTATGGATGTAACTTTAAGAGAATCTTCTTATGCAATAGAGACAGCCAACCTAAAAACTTTTAGTTTCATTTCTGATTCTTTTAAAAACAACTCTTCAGAAGATTTTAAGAATTTATCTGCATCTGCTTTAGATTCTGTAAAGAACGATACAATAACTCCGGTTGATGAATCGGGGATTTTGGTTTATGGAGGAGTGAACTCTTTTATAGAAAAAGTTTTTTATAATCCAATTAGTTTTCTTTTAGGCAGAGAAACTTCACGAATGGAAAAATCTGTAGTATTGGGAGAGCCTGCGTTACCTAAACAAAACATACCTATTCGAGCTGTTGTCAATAATCAAAAAGTTACAAATAGTAGACAAACTATAATAAACAATACTCAGGTAGTGGAGCGTGTGACAGAAAGAATAGTCCCATCAGGTTTAACTGTAGAGTATTTAGAACAAAGACTTTCTGAGATCAATAATAATATTTCAAATAGATTATCTGCTCTTTCTACAGGAAGTGGAGGAAACATTACTAATGTTTATCAACAAATAGCCCAAAGTCAAAGAATAGATAATCTATCAAATGTCACAATAAGTAACCCAACTATAACAGGAGGATCAATTTCTACAGGATCACTTTCTGCAGGCTCGTCATCTCTTGGTACGACAACCCTAACTTCTCTTTCTGTCACCGGGACGGGTACAACAACATTTTCTGGTGGAGGAATAGATATTGCCACTGGATGTTTTGCTATAAATGGGATTTGTGTTACTGGTGGCGGAGGTGGCGGGTCGGGTGATGTTGGATCAGGACTTTCAGGTCAGACTGTTTATTATGATGCAAACGGGACAACTCTAAAGGCAACATCTTTAGTTTTTCTTGCTACATCTACAAATAGTGTTGGTATTGGAACAACGACTCCATTTGCAAATCTTTCTGTAAATTCTACAGCTGGTATTCCTGGGTTTGTGGTAGGAAGCTCAACAAGAACCGATTTTATTATAGATGCTTCAGGTAATGTTGGCATCGGAACAAGTTCGCCTGTAGCTCCTTTTGAATTAGCAAGATCAAGAAATGGAGCTACTGTATTTAATATAATAAATGACGACTTAGGCACTAATGCTTGGGCAGAATTAAACATATCAAATGAATACAGTCCAAGTGTAAGCGGTGGAGGAGTTGGTCTGAGATTCCATGCACAAGGACGAAATAGATCTACAGTCGGAGCTTTCGTTCAAGACTCTGGTGTTATAGAAGCGGGGACAGCTCTTTCAGGAGGCCTATCTATTATGGCTAGAAATACAGCTGGAGAAATAAGGTTTTACACAAATGGTTTCTTTAACGAAAGAATGAAGATATCTAGTTTTGGTACAGTTGGTATCGGGACATCAACTCCTCAATACTTGCTACAGCTAGCTACAACAACAAGAGCACAACTAGCACTAACAGGGGCACCAACTGACTCACCTTGGACATTTAGATCAATAGGAAACAATCTATATATATCTACATCATCACCTACAACATTTGCCACAACATCTATCTCCGCTCTGGAAATAGCAGGAGGAGGTTTTGGTACAACAACAGTCAGAGGTCTAAACATATCAGGTCAAGCTACATCTACATCAAATGTAGGCTTCAACATCATCTCTGGTTGTTATGCAATAAATGGAGTTTGTCTAGGTTCAGGAGGTGGAGGAACTTGGGGGTCTATAATAGGTACATTGTCTGATCAAACAGATTTGCAGACGGCGTTGAATGGAAAAATTTCTGTAGGAACAACATCTGTAAATTCAATCACTACACTTTCAAATCTTTCAATAACAAAATCTCAAATATCTGATTTTGGTACATACGAGGCTCCACTAGTTTTTACATATCCGCTAACAAGAAGTTTAAACACAATATCTCTAGCTTTTGGGACAACGACCGCTAACAGTTGGTCACAACTTCAAACATTTTCTAACGGTATAAATGTTGGAGGCACCACTTACACATCTTTAATCCCAACTACAAGGACTGTTACTCTAAACGGAACCGCTAATCAAATATCATCATCCGCCGGTTCTCAAGACCTATCCGCTAACAGAACTTGGACACTCTCCCTTCCAAACCATGTAATATTCCCATCTTCATTCTTTGCTACAAGCGCTTCCACCACCAACTCCACCACCACATCATTTGCAATCACCGGCATAACTTCATCTCTTCTCAAAACAAACGCATCTGGCTCTGTCATTCCAGCTATAGCTGGAACAGACTACTTAACATCTGCAGATATATTTGCATATCCATTTCCATCTAATGCAACATCAACTACTCTGACATTTAGCGGAGGTCTCCTCTCAACAGCATCATCTACGTTTACTGGACCACTTAGACTTTCGTCACTATCAAATGGATCTTTAGCTGTATACAACGGACTAGTATCAAGTGGTGCAACAACTACAGCAGGTACGGGACTTACATATTCAGCTAATGCATTTAATGTAAATACAACACAAAACATTTCTAAACTTTCAAATCTAACATCAAACGGATTTGTTAAAACAACAGGTGGAGACGGAACTCTTTCAATTGATACAACAACATATCAACCAAGTGGAACA
>JBAYWK010000006.1:0-14106 GCA_041674105.1 Minisyncoccota bacterium
CTCCGGTGGAGGCGGTTCTTCTGGCGGAGGATCTTCATCCAACAGTGGTGGAGGAGCTAACTCTTCTGGTGGCACAGCTGGTGGAGGGAGCATATCTTCTAGCAATGGTACAGGAGTGACTTATCCAACAGTTACAAATTTTCCTGTTTGTAGTTCTGGTCTATCAATAAGTCCAATAACATCAGTGGTTGGCATAGGTTTTAGTGGAGAAAATGTCACAAATCTACAAAAGTTTTTAGCTGAAAAAGGGTACACAAGTTCAAATTATATAACAGGTTATTTTGGTCCATTGACACAATCTGCTTTGCAGAAATTTCAGTCAGATGAAGGTATCGTTTCTTCAGGTACTCCAGAGACAACAGGTTATGGAAATGCCGGACCATCTACTAGAGCTAGAATAAATACTAGTATCAAAAATTCACAATCATCAAATTGTAGTGGTGGAGGAGTAGCTCCTACAGCTTCGTCAGTTCCACAGATACAATATTCACAAAGATCATTACTTTATAATATAGGCAGAGGATCTGAAGGTGAAGATGTTAAAATATTACAACAATTTCTAGTAGGTCAAGGGTACATAGATACGAGTTCTGTGACGGGGTATTTTGGTCCTATTACAGAGAATGCTGTCAAATCTTTCCAAAGATTTCAAAATATAGTTTCTTCAGGTACTCCAGAGACAACAGGTTATGGAAATGTTGGACCATCTACTAGGGCTAGGATAAATACGATGCTGGTTTTTACCGAAACAAGTACTGTATCTGCACCGACAACAGTAACATCTAGTAATTTGGAAACATTACAATCTCAGATACAAATAATGCAAGCTCAAGTTATGGAGCTTCTAAAACAACTACAATAATCTCTGCAATTTTACTAAGTTAAATTACATAAAAAAATACCGAATTATTCGGTATTTTTTATACACCTATTTTTAGGTAGTTTATTTAAAATATATTATAATAGTTTTATGAATATAAAATATGATAAAAATATTTTTGAATATAAACAAGGTCTTTCTTGGAAAAGTAGATTGATAATTTTGGCTATGATTACGGTAGTTGTTGTTATAGTAGCCTTGTCTGTGAATTTTTATAAACAGAAATATTTATCAATATATAGTGATCCAAATGGTTCTGAATACTATGCTTTCTTTTTAAATAATGATCAGGTTTATTTTGGAAAACTATTAGCTAATAATAAAGAAGAAATAGTCATTTCTAAAGTTTATTATATAAGTTCAAATGGAAATAGTAGCACCGACCAGTTGGGACAACCTCAGTTTCAGCTTATAAAACTTGGTAATGAGCTTCACGGTCCAACAGATAAAATGTATATAAATAGAAACCAAGTTCTTTTTTATGAACAGCTCAGAAAAGATAGTAAAATAGTAGAGTCTATAAGCGGTTTAGAAAAGAAAGAATAGGTTGTAATTTTTTATCTTTTGTGATATAATAGGGGTGGTTGTATCGGGTAATTGCTCCAGAATTTTATTTTGGGGAGGAAAGTCCGAACATTATGTCCTGCTTTAGGGTAGGACAAGAGTAGCGGGTAACACCCGTCTCCGTCTTCGGGCGGAAGAGGTGCGAGCAGAGACGCTTAAGGCGAAAGCCAAAGGGTTCCTTCGGGAATAGTTTTGCAGAGATGCAAAATTGAAACGGCAAAATCCTTACTTTAATGCAAGGCCGTGTCCATCTTTTCGGTGGAAGTGCCGCTTGATCTATGTGGCAACACATATGACAGATAAATAATTACCACCTGTGTTAAGGCTTGCCTGATATGTATTTTTAAAAAACGGATAAATTTTTGCTAAAATTTTCCTCGTGTTCGTACCGTTGTGCTTGCAATGTTTTTAAAAATACATATCAGGTAGGCCGGAGCTAAGGTACAGAATTCGGCTTATAGATACAACTACAAAAATGAAAAAACACACTCCAAAAAGTGTGTTTTTTCATTTATTATTTGAACACAAAGTATATTTATCTCTCTTTGTTTATCAACATTTTTGGTCTTTCAATGAGAGGGATTTTTTCATATAATATACTTAAAGTAGTATACAGTACATTATTTATTAATTATAAAAAAGATGAATGAACACAACATTATTACAGGTAGTAGTAAGTTAAATCCATTGGATAAAGTTACTTATTACATATTGTTTTTAGTCAGTTTACTTGCCCCTATATTTTTCTTGCCAATTTCATTTATTTCAAATCAGTTTGGGACCAGTTTACTTTTTGGTTTTGGAATAATTTTGGCTACTCTCATTTATATATCAAAAGTTTTGTTTTCTGGAAGTATTAGTATAGAAAAAAACAGCAAATACCTTCTTGGTCTATTTGTCGCAGTACCTGTCGTCTATATCTTGGCTGGTATCGCCAATGGTTTTCAAAGGATGACTTTTCTTGGTTATACTTTTGATATAAGTACTGTCGGTTTCATTTTACTTTCTTTCATCTATGTCTATTTAATATCTATATTTTTCAACCAAAAAAATAGGATAGTTCACTCTTACTTAGCTTTTGCTGTATCTTTCGCAATCATCTCTTTGTTTATTATTGTTAGAATGATATTTGGAGTCACTTTTCTATCTTTTGGTATCTTTGAAAATATCACTAGTACAGTAGTCGGTTCTTGGAACAATCTAGGAATATTTTTTGGTATAGCCACCCTGTTGTCTGTATTCACTTTGAGCTCTTTGAAATTAAGCAAGTTAATTAAATCTTTGCTTGTTATATGGCTTATATTGTCTGTATTTTTCTTGATTTTAGTAAACTTCAGTTCTTTATGGTTAATACTATCTGTCGTTTCTTTTTTACTTATTCTTTATGGTATTTTCAGTCAAAGGTCTGAATCATCAAAAAAATTATGGGAAAAGGTCTCCATATACCCAGCTATAATTTTCATTATTTCCCTTATGTTTCTTGTTTGGGGATCTACTCTAGGAGCTTGGTTTACTAAAACATTTAATATTGTCAGTGTAGATGTCAGACCTTCTCTTTCTGTAACTTTGGATATTGCAAAAAATACAATAAAAAATGAACCTATATTCGGCTCAGGACCAAATACTTTCACTACTCAGTGGTTATCTTATAGGCCGTTAGATATCATTTCTACAATATATTGGAATGCTGATTTTGCTTACGGTATTGGACTTATACCTACTTTTGCTGTTACTACAGGTCTAGCTGGAGTCATCTCTTGGGTTATATTTTTTGGCCTATATTTATCCATAGGTATTAAATCAATTTTTTATAAATATGAAGATCTGTTTTTGAAATATTTAGTTTCATCTTCATTTTTTATATCGTTGTACCTTTGGCTTATGAGTTTTGTTTATGTTCCTAGTGTAGTCATACTTATCTTAACTTTCTTTTTTACCGGTTTATTTTTTGCCTCTCTTTATGTTTCAGGTTTTTTGGACTTAAACAAAAAGATATTTATAAACAATCCAAAGACAGGCTTCATTTTTTCTCTTATTTTAGTAGCTACTTTTGTAAGTGTATTATGGATAGGTTATGGATTATTTAAAAATTCTGAGTCTTTGTGGTATTTCCAAAAATCTACTTATGCCATAAATACCGAAGGCGATGTAGATAAAGCCGAAAGTTTGATGGCTTCTGCTATAAAAACCGTAAACAATGATATTTATTATAGAGCTCTATCTGAAATACAGCTCATCAAGTTAAATACCATTCTTTCACAAGACCAGAGCAAGGTTTCTAAAGAAATAATACAGTCTCAAGCTGAGAAGGTTTTGCCAGCTGTAATTTCAAATGCTCTGGCTGCTAGAAATGCTGACCCTTTAAATTATTTAAACTGGGTATCTCTGGGACAAGCTTACACCTCTGCTACAGCCTTAGGAGTACAAGGTGCTTATGAGGGTGCACAGGCTTCATTTAGCGAGGCTATGAGGAGAAACCCAAATAATCCAGCTATATTCCTCTTATTGTCTAGATTGGAAATAAACAGAAATAATTTAGATGGAGCTAAAAATTGGGCACTTCAGGCAATACAATTAAAACAAAATTATCTAGAAGCGTATTATCTACTTTCACAAATAGAGGTTGCAAATAAAAATTTAAAAGGAGCAATAGACTCCGTGACAGCCGCTTCTATCATAAATCCAAGTGATCCAAATATCTTCTTTCAGTTAGGTCTTTTGAAATATAACAATAATGATTTAGAAGGAGCTAAAGAGGCTCTAGAAAAATCCGTAACTCTTGCTCCGGATTATGCCAATGCTAAATATTTCCTTGGTCTGAGTTTTGAAAGATTGGGTGACAGAGCTTCTGCTATCAAACAGTTTGAAGAGATTAAAGTTTCAAATCCGGAAAATGAAGAGGTTAATTCTATCTTAGCAGATTTAAAAGCAGGGAATTCAATATTTGAAAATACAAAATTAACTAATCCAGAAAAAAGAGAGGGCTTACCATTAAACGAAAGATAGTAAATCCATTATGGTGAAAAAGGTTTTATCACTGCTACACAAAGAGATAACAGGTTTACATCAAGCGGCTTACCTTCTTGGTTTGTTTGCTTTGAGTTCTCAGGTGCTGGCCCTCATAAGAGATAGAATATTGGCTGCGCAATTTGGGGCAGGTAATATCTTGGATTTGTATTATGCAGCTTTTAGAATACCAGATTTTATCTTTGTGACAGTGGCTTCGCTTGTTTCTATTTCTGTTTTAATCCCTTATCTGATAGAACAGTTTCAAAAAAGTGAAGAGGAAGCTAAAGAATTTATAAATCAGATATTTACCTTTTTCTTTTTGGTTATAGTTTCTATTTCTGCTTTAGTTTTCATTCTAACTCCTTTTCTACTTAGATTTATTTTTCCATCTTTTGCTTCTGAGGATTCTTTTTCTGATCTAGTAATGTTGAGTAGGATATTACTTTTGTCTCCTATTTTTTTGGGTTTTTCAAATCTATTAGCAAGTATCACACAAATAAATAATAGATTCTTTATATATGCTATTTCACCCATTCTCTACAACGTAGGCATTATTGCTGGAATAGTTGTTCTATATCCTATAATGGGTCTAACTGGTCTTGTTTGGGGAGTTGTAATAGGGGCAGTACTTCATTTTGGTGTACAAATGCCTTTTGTTATTCAAAAAAAACTTTTGCCAACTTTGTCTTTTCCTTTGAGATTAGACCTTGTAAGAAAAGTCGTTTTCAATTCTGTTCCTAGAACCATAGCTGTTTCTTCAAATGAGATTGCTCAATTATTTCTAATTTCTTTCGCTTCTTTTCTGGCTGTAGGCTCTATTTCTATTTTTAATTTCTCTTTTCATTTACAATCTGTTCCTTTTAGTATTATTGGAGTTAGCTATTCGTTGGCAGCTTTTCCTGCTTTGACCAGATTATTTTCTTCTGGGAATATAGATAAATTTCTAGAACAGATGATTGTCTCTTCTAGACACATAATATTTTGGTCAGTACCTGTCTCTGTAATGTTTGTCGTTTTGAGAGCTCAAATAGTCAGAACCATCTTGGGGGCTGGAAAATTTGGTTGGAGTGATACAAGGCTGACAGCGGCTGCTTTGGCTTTGTTCACTATATCCCTTATAGCTCAAAATATGTCCACTTTATTTGTAAAATCTTATTACTCTAGAGGTAAAACAAAAATTCCTTTAATTATAAATGTTATATCTGCATTTATAATAGTGATTGTTAGTTATGGCTTAGTTTATGTTTTCAATAATGATTTCTTTTTTAGGGATTTTATGGAGTCCTTGCTGAAAGTGTCAGACATACCAGGTACGGTTGTTTTGATGTTGCCTTTAGGTTTTAGTTTTGGTGTTATTATTAATGCTGTTGTTCATTGGATAGCTTTTCATCTAGAATTTAAAGAATATTCAAAGCCTGTTTTGAGAACCCTTTTTCAGATAAGTGGATCATCTACAATAATGGGTTTTGTAGCTTATAAATTTTTGGATGTTTTTGACGATATATTTAATCTTGAAACTTTGCGTGGTATATTTTTTCAAGGATTTTTCTCTGGAATTATAGGAATATCTACTGGGGTTATAGTTTTGTACCTACTTAAAAGTACAGAGCTTAGAGAGGTTTGGAAGACTTTGCATAAAAAAATATGGAAAGCTAAAATAGTTGGTCCAGACGCAGAACTCTAAAAGGCTTTGAAATCTTACTCTTTAATGTTTTAATAGGGTCTCCAAGGAAGTTTTGATGAATATTATAAACAAGGATGATCAATATAAGAAATTTTAGCATTATAGCTCATATAGACCATGGTAAAAGCACCTTGGCTGATAGGATGTTGGAGTTGACCAATACCATAGAGAAAAGAAAAATGCATGACCAAGTTCTAGATTCTATGGAGCTTGAAAGAGAAAGGGGGATCACTATCAAAATGCAGCCAGTTAGAATGAAATACAAATCTGAAGGGAAGGATTACATTTTAAATTTAATAGATACTCCTGGGCATATAGACTTTTCTTATGAGGTTTCTAGAGCTCTAAAGGCCGTGGAAGGCTCTATTTTGCTTGTAGACTCTACTCAAGGAGTCCAAGCTCAAACTCTGACTACTTTAGGTATGGCTAGAGATTTAGGACTCACTATTATTCCAGTATTATCAAAAATAGATTCACCTTTGGCTAGAATATCTGAAGTTAAAGCTGAAGTGGTAGAGCTTTTGGGTTGTAAAGAAGAAGATATTTTACTCGTCTCAGGCAAGACTGGTGAAGGAGTTTCTAATCTATTATCAAAGATAATAAGACTTATTCCTCCACCAAAAAAAACAGAAGAGAAAAATTTTCGTTCTCTCATTTTTGATTTCAAATATTCGACTCACAGAGGAGTTATTGTTTTTATTAGAGTTATGAGTGGTTCTGTAAAGAGAAATGATCCTCTTTCATTTAAGGTTTCAAAAGAAAATTTTAATACTATAGAGGTTGGAGTTTTTTCTCCTGATGAAGTTGCTGTAGATAGTTTGAGTGAAGGAGAAATAGGTTATATTGTCACGGGTATAAAAGAACCGGGTATCGCCTCTGTCGGAGATACGGTTTCTATAAATACAGATACAAATCCACCTCTTTCTGGTTATATGTCTCCAAAACCGGTTGTTTGGGCATCTATATATCCAGAGAGTCAGGATGATTTTGTATCCCTAAAACAGGCGCTAGGGAAGTTGAAACTGTCTGATTCGTCCTATTCTTTTGAAGAAGAGTCATCTGGAGCTTTAGGTAGGGGTTTTAGGTGTGGTTTTTTAGGTATGCTTCATTTGGAGATAATCACAGAAAGACTTAGAAGGGAATTCAATCTAGATCTTGTTATTACAATGCCGACTATTACTTACGAGGTGACTTACAAGAACGGAAAAATAGAAATGATTTACTCCCCTTCGTATTTCCCAGATGACGGAACTTACTCATTGGTCCGCGAACCATGGGTCAATTTGACCATAATTAGTCCATCTAAATATTTGGGTAACATAATGCAACTTTTGTATGAGCATGAGGCTGAACTTGGACAGTCAGAAAATTTTGGAGAGGATAGGACGAGGATTAGTATAAAAATGCCTTTAAGGGAACTTATGCGTAATTTTTTTGATGCCTTAAAGAGTTCTACTTCTGGTTTCGCCTCTATATCTTATGAAATAGAAGGTATGAGAGATGCTGATGTCACTAGGTTAGATATTTTGATAGCAGATGAGGTTGTTCCCGCTTTTTCTAGAGTTATTGCGAGGAGAAGAGCTGTAGAAGAAGCCGAATCTATGGTTGAAAAACTTTATACTCATATTCCTAGACAAATGTTTGCTATGAAAGTTCAGGCTAGAGCTTTGGGTAGAATAATATCTTCAAGGTCAATTTCGGCTTTTAGAAAAGATGTCACTCAGCATATGTATGGTGGTGATATAACTAGAAAAATGAAGCTTAGGGAAAAGCAGAAAAAAGGAAAGAAAAAGATGAAAGAAAGAGGAAAAGTGAATATTCCTCAAGATGTCTTCTTAAAAATAATAAGATCTTAGTAGAAGATTCCGGGCATATAGAGCATAATCATACTTATGATTATGAGTACTACTATTATTCCCCAAACTATCTGAATCTTTTTTTGATGTTTTTTATTGAATAACATTTATAGTATTATATACTCTATATGCTAGATTTTCAACAAAAAAGGAAGTTGAGAAGTTTTATGTATCATCATGCCACCCTTTTCATTTTAGGTTTTTTAGTTGTTTATTCTCTTTATTCTACATTTGAGGTTTGGCAAAAAAAGGAAGAAAGTGAGGAATTTAGAAATGTGTCAGAAAGAAAGTTGTCAGAATTACAAAGTAGGTATGATGGTTTAGAGAAAGACTTAGAAAGACTTGAGACTCCAGAAGGTGTAGAAGAGGAAATAAGATCTAAGTTCAGTGTAGCTAAAGCTGGTGAAAATGTTGTAGTCATTGTAAATGATGTTGCCGTAGACGGTTCATCTAGTACCAAAAAAGTGTCTTTATGGCAAAAATTTTTAAATTTGTTTAAATAAACTTTTCTGCTATAATTGTTCGACAACATTAGTCATTAATAAAAAAACTATGAGCGACAACACAAAAAAAGTAACAATATATTCAACACCAACTTGTCATTTTTGTAATATGGCTAAGGAATACTTCAATGAGAACGGTGTAAAGTATGAAGCTTTCGATGTAGCTTCTGATATGGAGAAAAGAAAAGAGATGATGGAAAAAAGTGGTCAAATGGGAGTACCTGTGATAGTTATAGGTAATGAAGTGGTGGTTGGTTTCAATAAACCTCTTATAGAGGATTTATTGGCTAAATCTTAGATTCTTTAGATTAGTAGTTAAAATCGGGTTATACTACCCCGAAGCTGTTGTAGTTCAATGGATAGAACAGTCCCGTCCTAAGGGATAGATGCAGGTTCGATTCCTGCCAATGGCACATTGCAAAAAATCCCTTTTGGGGCTTTTTGTGTGCCATTGAGTAAAGCAAACTGCTTTGCTTTACGAGCAGGAATCGAAAGCCGGAGCCATGTTTTGTCACCAGACAAAACGGGCGAGGCGGGGAAGCGACCGAGCTTTGCGACGGCAAAGTGAGAGTTGTTGACGAACTTCCTGCCAATGGCACATTGCAAAAAATCCCTTTTGGGTCTTTTTGCGTGCCGTTGAGTAAAGCAAACTCCTTTGCTTTACGAGCAAGAACGATTGGCTTTCGATTATTTTTTTTGCTAATATATCTTATATGACACCAGAAGAAAATGCTTTATTGAAAAGAACTTTATCTATTGCAGAGGAAAATAATGAAATGCTTAGGGCTATAAGGCGTTCAATGCGTTTAGCTCGTTTTATGACTATTGTATATTGGTTATTTATAGCAGGTGCTTTTGCTGGGGCGTACTATCTTGTACAACCTTATCTAGAAACTATTCTAAATATTTATAATAGTACTAAGGGAGGAGCTACGGGAGATGTTAGCGGGCTTATTGATTTTATCAAACAAAACTAGTATTCTATCTAAATCATGCTTGGGTAGCTCAGTTGGTAGAGCGCTCCCCTGAAGAGGGATAGGTCGGCGGTTCGACCCCGCCCCCAAGCACATTTGATGTTTTTCTTAATAAGGAGTAATGTTTTTTTGAAGGGTTTCAAATAAATATATTGAGATTGATCTTGAATCTTTTTTGTATAATAATAAATGGCTTAGCTATAGTATCTTTGTTTATTATTATACTTATTTTTTATATCAGTTGATTCGATCTTGAAATAAGAGCCTTATCAATGAGTAATTTAAAAAACACTGGCTTCGAAGCTAGTGTTTTTATGTTTTTTTATCCTTTAACTTTTAGTCTTGTCTGTCTGTTTTTATCTATCTTTGGGAGGTTTATTATAAGTAATCCGTGTTTTTCTATTGCCTCAGATTCTTCTACATCTATTTCAGCAGGAAGCATTATTGTCCTAGAAAATGAACCCCAGTATAGTTCTTGATGAAAATAATCATCGTCTTGAATGTTCTTTTCTGTCTCTCGTTTTCCCTTTATAGTCACCATATCTCTAGTGATAGAAATATCTAGATCTTCGGGTCTGACACCAGCTACCATACTTTTTATAACTACATCAGAAGGGGTTTGGTATACGTCCACAGTAAGTTCACCCTCTTCTTCTTCAGTCCAAAGAGGTGATTCGTTTTGTATTCTTCCTCTAGTAGGAGTTTTTGGTTCTTCCTCCAAAAATTCTTCATTGTTATCCATCCTTACTGTACCGGTGAGTTTTTCAAAGAACGATCTGTTATCTTTCATATTTTCTATAATTAGGAATAATGTGTTTTATTTTTTCAAATAAGATTAGTAATATTATAATGCAAATCCAAACCATTCCGAAAGCAAGGAGCACAGAACTTTCCGCTTTACTTATTATAATTAAATTGAAGGAAGTGTGCAACAAAATAGCTAGGATAAGTCCAACAGATGTATATATTATTTTGGAAGATTGTTTTTTATAAAAAGAAATAGCCATAAATATACCTATTGTGGCTGAAGATATTATATGCAGGAGGCTTGCACCAATGAATCTGAGATTTATAGTCATAAGTACGCCAGAGACATCGCCTCTACTCATAAGGTCAACCAAAAATAATGTATTTTCTAGGGCAACAAAACCTAAAGCACCTACTATCATATAGATGATAGTGTCTACAGGTTCATCGGTTGCCCTATTTCTAAGAGCGATAAAATAAATTATGGCAAATTTAAATATCTCTTCCAGACTAGCCCAGAGAAAGAAAGCAAAAGTGTTATATGATACTAGGTCATAAACAAATTTTTGTAGAGGTAGGACACAGATTACAGCTAGCATTCCACCTAAAAATGACAGAGTTATCATTTTTGCCGGCTCGGGATGTTCATCCTCTTTTAGCCAAAACCAGAGCCAAATAAGAGCCGGTATCAATCCTAGTGCAAAAGAAAATGAAAAGGGGTATTTTTGGAGTATTTCAGGTATTTTTTCTATAAGTAAAAATGTATTTTCTACCATATTTTATGGATTTGGCCACTTTGTGACCATTAAAATATTAGAATCTTTTTCGGTGTATTGCCATATTTTTTCTGTGATGAAAGGCATAAAAGGATGTAAGAGTTTCAGAGAAGTTTTTAATAAATAAAGTAAGGTGTATTGTGTTGATTTAACGGTACTTGGATTTTCGTCTTTCAATTTTTCCTTAGACTTCTCTATTATATTATCAGCTAAAGAGTGCCACATATAATGATATATTTTTTCCGCAGCAAGATAAAACCTGTATTCATCCATATCTTTTGTTACATCTTTTATAAGTTCATTTAGTTCAAGAATATTTGTTAAATCTTCTTCAATTATTAAGTCTGGCTTTTTTCCGTCAAAACCCTCGGTACTAGACAATACAAAGCGCGTGATATTCCATATTTTATTTGCAAAATTTTTATAAGCTTTAACTTTGTTTTCTTGCAGGGCCACATCAGTTCCTGGGGTATTTCCTACTATGAGCGCCATACGCAAAGCATCTGTTCCATATTTATCTGTTAAGGTGAGTGGGTTTATGACATTACCTTTTGATTTACTCATTTTTTTACCCTGAGCATCATTTACCAATCCGTGTAGGTATACCGTGTGAAAAGGTACTTTATTTTCTAGATATAAACCAAAAATTACCATTCTGGGTACCCACTTGAAGATAAGATCGTGTCCAGTTTCCATAACGTCTGTGGGATAGTATTCTTTAAAGTCCTTACTCTCTGGAAATCCAGTGGCTATAAGAGGCCATTGTCCAGAAGAAAACCATGTATCAAAAGTGTCAGTGTCTTGGATCCAGCCTTCTCCTTCAGGTTTTTCTTTACTGGCTATCACCTCACCTCTTCTAAACCATGCTGGTATAGGAATACCCCAAACTATCTGTCTAGAAATATTCCAGTCTATTGTATTTGTCATCCAATATCTAAATATTTTCTCATAGTTATCTGGGATGAATTTTAGCTCACCTTTATCCACAGATTCTAAAGCCATCTTTGATAATGATTCCATTTTCACATACCATTGATCTTTTATTTGAGGTTCTATTATTGTGCTGCATTTGTAGCACTTCTTAACTACATTTTTATAACTCTCATCTATTTTTATAAGTAATCCTTTGGATTTTAACTTTTCAACTATTTTAGGTCTTGCCTCTTTTATGTTCATTCCAGAAAATTCTTGTGCAATTGGTAGTAGTTTACCTCTCCAGTCTATGATCTGTTCCATTTCTAAATCATATTTTTTTGCTATTTCGTAGTCTACCTGCGAGTGCCAGGGGGTTATCGTCATGACTCCAGTACCAAATTCCATATCTACAGCTTCATCTTTGATAACAGTAGCTTCAATCAGTCCATTTATCCATTCAACAGTCATTTTTTGTCCATGCTTGTAATCTAAATATCTTTTATCTTCTGGGTGCATTACCACATATTTATCACCAAATTTTGTTTCTGGACGGACAGTTCCTATCTCGAATGGTCCGTACTTAAAATAATAAAAAGGCGAAGTTTCTTCAGATGACTCAGTTTCCACTTCGGATAGGGAAGTCTGGTGTTTGCTACACCAGTTTATAGTCCTTTTTCCTCGGTAAGCGATTTTTTCTTTCCACATTTTTATGAAAGTATCTTGAGTCTTTGAAACTACTTCTGGGTCTAGGGTAAATTTTTCTCTAGACCAATCACAAGATGCCCCAAGAGATTTTACTTGAGCTTCCATATTTTTTTTATTTAATAGGGTAAAATCTAGTATCTCTTTATACAAGTCTTTCGGATCCATTCCAAATCTAGAGCGACCCTCTTTTTCTAATTTTTTTTCGTATACAACTTGGGTTTCAAATCCAGCATGGTCGGCTCCAGGAATCCATAAAGTTTTAAACCCACTCATTCTTTTGTATCTGGTCATTATATCTTCAAGTGTAATAAAAAGAGCATGACCTGCGTGAAGATCTCCGTTTGCGTTAGGAGGAGGCATCACTATTGTAAAGGCTTTTGCGTCTTTATTCGTGACCTCTTTTTCTATACAAATATCTGGGTTAAAAAAACCACTTTTGTTCCATATATCATAAATTGTGTTCTCCGCTTCTTTTGGATTATAAGGAGATAAAAATATTTCGTCCATTTATTTAGATTATCATAAAAGAGTTTTTTTTAGTATATATAGGCGCTAAAATTATAAAGGACATTGTTACCAAACAATGTCCTTTATAATGTCTTTGATAATCAATTTGCATTATGTCTTTTATATTAAGGTTGATTTCTTTTTTAAGCGACATTTTTTTAGTTTATAAAAGACATAATAAATAAACGGCTAGAAATAAGCTTATATTATATGGGTATTTTCGAGCATTAGCTTGACTTTTTTTGCAATAAGTGTATTATATTTTGATATTATAAATTTGATTTAGATATGTTTTTGAGTTTAGGAATTAAAAATAATTAATTAAAAAAACACCACTATGACCGAAAGAAAAAATAACAAAAATACATATGTAGATTATGCTTTCAAGACATCTATTTTTGCCGTTGCGTTCTCTATAATTTTATCTTTGTTTGTATCTATAAATGGTACAAAAAACATTGCTTACGCTACTGTAGTAAGTGATGTCTCTAGTCCTGAATGTCAGGTTCCAGAAATAATATCTCCTCTGGATTTGACTATCAATGTTGTAGACATAAACTCAACATCAAATTCAAATCTTGTATATCAAATCAAATCAAATCTTAGTACCGGAGTTACATATGGTGTTAATGGAGGACTTCCACTAGGGGTATCTTTTCTTGGTGATACTATATATGGTAATCCTTCTGCAGGAAAACATTCTATACAAATATTTGCTCAAAATAATTGTGGTAAAAATACAAAAACATTAAATATAGATATTTCTGAAATAGAAAAAGGAGTAGTTCCTGCTATAGTAAAAGTAAATGAAAAGCCTACTATAGGTTTAGTTGGTTCTAACTTGCAACTTACTACAGGTGAGATCTTCACAGATCCAGGAGCAACAGCTAACGATCTAGAAGATGGAATAATAACAAACAAAATAGTAATCACAGGTACAGTAGATACAAATACAGTAGGTACATACACACTTACATACACAGTCA
>JBAYWK010000007.1:0-9314 GCA_041674105.1 Minisyncoccota bacterium
AAACCTTGGTAAGGTTTTTCGTTTATCGTCGAATTAAACCACATAATCCTCTGCTTGTGCAAGTCCCCGTCTATTCCTTTGAGTTTTAGCCTTGCGGCCGTACTACCCAGGCGGACAACTTAACGCGTTAGCTTCGCCTCTCAGAGGGTCGATACTCCGAAAAGCTAGTTGTCATCGTTTAGGGCGTGGACTACTGGGGTATCTAATCCCATTCGCTACCCACGCTTTCGTGTTTCAGTGTCAGGAGTGGCCCAATGTACTGCCTTCGCTTTTGGTGTTCCCCATGATATCAACGGATTTCACCCCTACTCCATGAGTTCCATACATCCCTGCCATCCTCTAGTCGTGCCGTTTCTTTCGCATATCCAAGGTTAAGCCCTGGGTTTTAACAAAAGACTAACACAACCACCTACACACCCTTTACGCCCAATAATTCCGGATAACGCTTGGGGCACTCGTATTACCGCTGCTGCTGGCACGAGTTTAGCAACCCCTTATTCTTGAGGTACTATCAATAAACTTTCTCCCTCATAAAAGATGTTTACGACCCAGAGGGTCTTCATCCATCACGCGGCGTCGCTCCGTCAGGCTTTCGCCCATTGCGGAAGATTCTCGACTGCGGCCACCCGTAGGTGTATGGTCCGTGTCTCAGTACCATCGGTGGGGGTCAGCCTCTCAGCTCCCCTAGACGTCATAGCCTTGGTAGGCCATTACCCTACCAACTAGCTGATATCCCGCAGGCCGATCCTAAAGCGATAAATCTTTACTCCGAAGAGACTATCAAGTATTAGCCAACCTTTCGACTGGTTATTCCTGACTTTAGGGTTCGTTCCTACGTGTTACTACCTCGTTCGCCGGTTGCCCTTGCGGGCCCCCTTGACTTGCATGCCTTATCCACGCCGCCAGCGTTCATCCTGAGCTAGGATCAAACTCTTAATTAAAAGTTTGTTCAAAACTTTAATAATGAACGGAACAAAATAAAAAACAATATTTTATTTCTCTGGTTTTTGCTTTTTTACGATTGAGTGTTTATTGATGTTATGACACTTTGCTAAATATCATATATCCGAAATTATATAAAAAAATTCTAATCTTCTAGATTTATAGAAGACTTGCACTTTATATACGTTCTTAAATAACAAGATTTCAAGGTACAAAATATGCCTTTTAAGGCACCTGTATAGTATATTCATATACTAAGGAAAGTCAAGCGAAAATAGGGCTTTTTGGATAAAGAACGAAAACTAGTTTTTCTGCAACTTTTGTAGAGTAACTAGAATAGGTGAAGCGATAAAAATAGAAGAATACGTTCCTGTTATAATTCCAATGATTAAGACAAAGATGAAATCTTTAGTAGACTCTCCTCCCATAAAATATAGAAACACCAAAACTATGAAAGTTGTTAGAGATGTATTTATAGACCTACCCATTGTTTGCATAAGAGACTTACCGACTACCTGATCAAATGACTCATTACTCTTAGACCCCTGATTATGTGTCAGATTTTCTCTAACTCTATCAAATACCACAATAGTGTCATGGACAGAATAACCTAAAATAGCCAAGATAGCCGAAACGAACAACACATCTATTTGCCCACCATTAAAGTGTATCCAGGTAATAAAAATTCCCGTTGGAATAATGACATCGTGAGCTAAAGCAATAACGGTAGCCAAACCATACTTCCAAGATGAAACAGGTTTTGAAACTTTTCTGAAGGCAAAAGTAATAAATAAAACAATACAAACCAAGACCACTGAAATAGCTGCAAATGCTTTATTTTTCAATTCGTTTCCAACCACTGGACCTATAGAATTAAATCTTTCTTCTTTCAAAGAATATTTTCCATTATCTTCCAAATAATTTTTTAATACGGTTTTCTGGTCTGGGGTTATCTCTGACATACGGATAATATAATTACTCTGACCAGAAGGAGTGACTGAGTAGTTTTGAATTTGAGCTTTATCTACCAAAGTTTTTAGAGTATCTATCTCTGGACGATTTTCTAGATAATTTACTTCATATATAGATCCTCCGACAAAATCAATTCCAAAATTAAAACCGAATGAAACCATTGCGAAAATAGAGAGCGTCATAAGAACAACTGATATCCCGAAAAATATTTTTCTATAATTTATTATAAACATATATTTATATGTGAAAACCGTTACTGAATAAAAATCTTTTCAACTTTGAAGACTCTTTCGGCGCTATTGCAAAAAGAAATGTCCTAGAAACTGAAATTGCCGTAAACATAGAAACCAAAACTCCTATACCGAGTGTCAAAGCAAAACCTTGAACAGCAGAGGTTCCAAGCCAAAAGAGGACGACAGCAGTTATAATACTTGAAATATTTGAATCCCTAATAGAGAGCCACGCCCTAGAAAACCCCTCGTGAAGTGAATCATACAAAGATTTACCTTTTTTAATTTCTTCTTTTGTCCTTTCAAAAATCAAAACATTTGCATCTACAGCCATTCCGATAGAAAGAATAAATCCCGCGATACCCGCTCCAGTTAGAGTCACAGGGATAAGTTTAAATATAGCTAAAGATATTGCAATATAAATGAATAAAGCACCAGAAGCTATGAGTCCAGGAAGTCTGTACCATAAAATCAAAAATAGAATAAGAACAGAAAGTCCCATTACTCCAGCTTTGACACCTGCTGTCTTGGCATTCTCACCTAAAGATGCACCGATTGTTTGAGTAGAAACTAGTTTTACTGGAACAGGAAGTGCACCATAATTTAAATCTCTAACCAGAGATTTAGCTTCTTCTGGAGTGAAATTACCCGAAATAACTGCCTTACCATCTGTTATTTCATCATTTATAACTGGTGTAGAAATCGGTGAGCCATCTAGGAAAATAGCTAGGATTTCACCTTTATGCTCTTTTGTTATTTTGGCAAACAAGTCTCTACCCTCGCTGTTGAAAGTCAAAGCAACGACGGGTTGACCAGCAACTTGAGTTCCGCCAGATTGAGTAAACTGTAGTTGAGCTCTTTCCAAATACTGACCCGTAAGTCCTGTGGACATAAAAACTTCATCTACAGGTTTTTTTGCTAATTCTTCAGAAGAAAGACCTTCTGCTTCTTTACGAAGTAGTTGGAATTCCAACTGTGGAGTTTGGCCTATAAGCCTAACAGCTTCATCAATATCTGTGACTCCAGGAAGCTCTACAATAAGTCTATAATCATTTGTACCGGCTAGAATATTTGATTCCTCCACTTGTACCACAGGTTCTGAAACACCAAAAAGATTTACTCTTCTTTCTATGACATCACGAAGTGAGGCCATAGCACCAGAAATATCACCAGATTTAACTTTAGAAATATCTGCACTATATACAAGCTGAGTACCTCCATTTAGATCTAGACCAAGTTTAAAGGCATATTTAGATCCCAGACTTACCTGTGAATAATATACAAAATAGCCCACAATAAAAGCGCCTATAATAAGAAAAACAGAAATTATTCGATGTTTTGACATATGGCTACCATTATAGGGATTTTACCAAGAAAAGCAATCTAAGGTATTTGCATAAACACAAATCTCTTTTTCACCAAATTATTTCTGAAAACGGATAAATTTTTACTAAAATTTTCCTCGTGTTCTAGCCGTCGCGCCCGCAATGTTTCAGAAATAATTTGACTCAACTAGATTTGCTATATAGCGCTTTCAAATAGCAAATTAATGTTAAACCCCTCGTCTTGAAATAAGCTCTCTTATTGTTTTTAGAGCGATTTTTATATCAAGCCAAAATGAACGATTTTTTATATAAAACAAATCATAAGAAAGTTTTGTTTTTGTTTGGTCATAATCTGTAAAAAACTTTGGAGGGGCTTTTTGATAAATTTGGGCCCAACCAGAAAGTCCTGGTTTTATCAGATGGCGAACATTGTAGAAACTTATTTCTTTTTCATAAAGTTTTACTAAGTTTGGAAGCTCTGGCCTTGGGCCAATAATAGATATATCTCCTTTTAAGACATTCCAAATTTGTGGAAGTTCATCTATTCTAGAATTTCTCAAAAATTTTCCAACACGGGTAATTTTTAGCGATCTATCAGCATCTCCTTCTCCACCATCATCTATAGACATAGATCTAAACTTTACAATTTTTATAGGTGTATTGTTTTGACCAACTCTCTCCTGAGTTATAAATATTTCTTTTCCGTCGTCTAATTTTATAGCCACATAAACAAATGGATAAAAAACCAGAGAAACAAGACCGACAATAATAGAAGCAACAATATCCATCAGTCTTTTAAGGAAATCATAAGTAAATTTTGGAGAGACAGATATGTTTTCCAAAAACCAACTATATGTGACCAAAGACAAAGGAATTCTGTCAAAAATATCTTCATATATTCTGTGAGAATCTATAAATCTGACTTTAGAAAAAATAAGGTTATATAGATGAGGTAATATTGGTGAAGTGTTTTCGTGAGAAAAATCTACTGCCACAATCTTTATATCATTTTCATAAACTAGTTTTATTATCTCGTCCTGAATATCTATAGACCCGAGGTCAGCAGTATCAACAGAAGAAATAAAATGAATATCGTACCTATCATTTAGATTAACCTCTTCTAAAAGTTCTTTCATTTCATTTCCAGAACCAATCAGTAGAGCTGGCTGTCTCTGTCTTGCTCCTAAAAAAGTTATACCATAAAGTCTCCAGCCTAAAATAAGAATAAAAGAGGTTATGAGATATATAAACAAAATTGTTTTAGGTGTAATACCAAATATAGGTATTGTGTAAAAGAATGCTATAGCAAAAACACTGTTCATTATCTGAGCATTAAATATCACAGATGGTAATCTGCTCTTTAATAAAATAGTGTGCTTTTCGTAAAGTCCAAATATAAAATAGATAAAAACCCAAAAAACAAAAAGTATAGAAAAGGGCACGAGGTGTAAACTAAGAACCTCCCACTTTGGAAATTCAAAATACCTTATGCTCAAAGCTACCCAAAGAGAAAGAGTAAAGAAAAATATATCTCCCAAAAATAAAATTAAAGATTCTTTTTTGCTGAGACTTTTCATTTTTTAAAAACAGAAATAAAATATATAAATCTAAAAACCACTATACTTTTGGCAAAACTCCTATAACAGAAGCCATATGTAATGTACCAATATACTATGGTAAAATAGAGCTATATGCAAGGAAACTCAAAAAAAACAAAGGTTATGTACGCTATAACCAAAGGAAATTGGGGTGGTGCACAACAATATGTTTATAATCTAGCTACTTCTATGCCGGAAGATATATTTGATGTCGTGGTAGTTTGTGGTGAAGGAGAAATATTGGAAGAAAAACTAAGAGAAAAAGGTATAAAAGTCTACAAGTTAAATTCAATGGCTAGAGATATTAAAATCTTAAAGGAATGGAAATCTTTCACAGAACTTCTATCCATTATAAAAAAAGAAGCTCCTGATGTACTACATTTAAATAGCTCCAAAATGGGAGGTCTTGGTGGTTTGGCAGGTAGAATAGCCAGAGTCCCTAAAATTTTATTTACTGCTCACGCTTGGGCATTTAATGAGTCACGCCCATGGATACAAAAAAAAATAATAGCCTTTCTACATTGGTTAACTGTTATTTTTTCTCATACAACTTTGGCAGTATCTAGAAAAACAAAAAAAGATATTGATTCTCTACCTCTTATGAGAAACAAAGTTTTTGTCGTTCATAACGGAATAGGAAAAGTTGATTTCATACCTAAAAAAACAGCTCAAAATATCCTAACCAAAAAAGTTGGCTCAAAACCTACACCGATAATGATAGGAACAATAAGCGAGCTCCATAAAAATAAAGGTTTAAATTTTTTAATAGAAGCGGTGAAGGATTTGGATGAAGAAGTTTCTGTATATATTATTGGAGACGGAGAAGAAATAAATAATATAGAAAATAAAATTAAAGAACTTGGTTTACAAGAAAAAATACATCTAACGGGTAGAATAGATGATGCAAAAACATTACTAAAAGCTTTTGATATATTTACACTAACCTCCATAACAGAAGCTTTGCCTGGGGTAATACTAGAAGCTGGCCTAGCCAGTCTACCAATTTTAGCTACCAGAGTTGGGGGAGTTCCTGAAATAGTAGAAAATGGTAAAAGCGGTATACTAGTCTCTCCTTTTAAAGTAAAAGAAATAAATACCGCTCTAAAATATTTAATCTCAAAACCAGACAAAAGAAAAGAGTTTGGTAAAGAAATCAAAAATTCTGTAGAAAAAAACTTCTCGCTAGAAAGAATGATAGAAAGAACAAAGCATTTTTATATTCCAACCATCTCATTGTAAACCAAATCTTTATGCGTTGTTCTAGAATATCTTTTCATCCCAACCAAAATACCTAAACCTAAAAACTCTGTCACCAAGTGACTTCCACCATAACTCATAAAAGGTAAAGTAATCCCTGTAACAGGCAAAAGACCTATATTCATACCGACGTGAATAACACCATGAACAAAAAATAAAATAGCTAAACCTAAACCAAACAATATTTCAAAATTTGTATCCCCTCTCATTGAGATATTTAATATCCTCCAAAAGACAATACCGAATATCACAAAAATCAAAAGCGCACCAATGAAACCCCATTCTTCTGTAAAAGCAGCAAAAATAAAGTCAGTTTGATACTCCGGTAAAAACCTAAGCTTAGACTGAGTTCCATACCCAATTCCTTTTCCTAAGATCTGTCCAGAGCCCACGGCTACCATAGACTGATAAGCATTGTATCCACTGCCTTGAATATCAGTTAAAGGATCAACAAAAGTTCTGATCCTATTTTTTTGATAATCCTTAAACACAAACCCCCAAAGAAATCCGAATGAAACAATACCCACTAAAAAAACTGCCAGGATATGTTTTTTGGAAATTCCTGAAACGAGCACCATTCCTAGCCATATAAAGAATATTATGATAGCTGAACCAAAGTCAGGCTGAAGAAACACTAAAAGAAATATAGAAAAAATATAGAAACCAGATACTAATATATGCCTTATATTTGCTATCTCTATATGTCTCCTAGAAAAATATTTTGCCAAAATTAGGATGACGATAAGCTTTATTGGGTCTGAGGGCTGAAAAGCAAAAAAACCTAAATCAAACCAACTCTTAGAACCTTTTACTACGTTACCTAAAATAAAAAGTGAAAATAAAACCAAAATAGATATTCCAAACAAAGAGACTATAATTTTAGTTTGTCTTAAAAATCTCCAGTCCACAGCACTAGCAACAAAAAAAACAGCTATACTCAAAAAAAACCAGATCAATTGTCTTTGATAAAGACCACTATCTCCTACAAAAGAGTTCATGGTCACTATCCCAGCCAAAGTCAAAAGACAGACACCAAAAAACAAAAGCCATTCATTATTTTTGAAAACATATTTAAAGAAAGATATCATATTTTTAGTTCTGAATTCTATACAATATTTGTATAGAATTTGGTTTCTGAGGACAAATAGCTCCGGCTATTGTCTTGTATACAGAAGATAATGTTTCTTTAGTTGGTGCTATAAAATATTTATTTGGGTCTCCTGTTATGTTTTTTAGAAATCCGCTACTGATTTCATTTCCTAATCCTATTGCATAAATATCAACACCAGCATTTCTCATCTGAGAAGATATGGATTCGCTAAATATTTTTGGATAATCTGGCTGACCTTGCATACGAGGTTCAGTAGGAAGACCATCTGTAAGTAAGACAACAACTTTTTTACTGTCACTTCTTGCTCTATCCGATGAAAGCTCCTGGAATGAATCGAAAAGTCCTTGTCCTATATTGGTCTGTTGACTTACAGTAGTTGTACCTATAGATAAAGATCTAACAGCTGTCAAAGCACCACTTTTATCACTAGAGAGAAGTCCGTCCACAGAGGATTCTGTTCCAAAAGAAACAACTGCAACAGAATCTATATCATTTAAATTTGATATAAAATTTTCAGCTGTACTTTTTACAGTATTTAAAGGTTCTGGAGGATCTATACTTTCCGACCTCATACTCCCAGATTTATCCAAAGCAACCACTAAGTCCAGAGGAGAAAGACAAGCCATAACACCGAGATCAAAAGGTTTTGGCCAAGTGAAAACAAAATCTTGAGAAGTATTTTTTGAAAGATTGTCCACAAAAGTCCTAGACACAGCCACAGTATTCTGGCGACTATCAAAGACTAAGGCCACAAGCTCTACGGTTGTAACAGAATTTTTAGATTCATTTTTAATAACTCCTTCTATTCTAGGAACAGTACTTGTTGAAAGTAGAGAAGAATGAGTAACAGAAAGACTCACGGAAGGCTCTTCGTCCTTCATCCAAGAAGAGAACCCTGTAAACTTAAAAGAAACATATTTCGGTTTTTTATTGGGACTTGTAATTCCAGATTCAAATATTATGAATTTTTTATTTCTAGGAATAAAGGTTTCTCCTTTACGGGTTTCTATAAGAAGATTATTTTCATCAAATAATGAAAATTCATACTCTACCTTATCGTTCTTATAATTTAAATTTGGGTTCTCTACATAAGCTGCTAAGCTATAAAAATCTCCCGTAACAGAGAAAACTTTTGACCATAAGACGATAGGGTTTAAAGCCTCGCCCACACACAACCTTACACAAGAACCTCCACAGTCTATACCCTTTTCACCTCCATTTTTTATACCATCTTCACAAGTTGGGGTTTTATAAAAAAATGAATAGAAAACTAGAGTAAAAATAAAAGCAACAACCAAAAGTGTTCCTCCACCATAAATTATTTGCCTACGAAGTGACCAAGAAAACATAACTATATAATACCAAAAAACACTAGCAATAAGCGAGTGTTTTGATTGAAAAAAATCCAAAGCTTTGTTCTGGCGCCTAGCTACTTTCCCCATAAAGAGTATCATCGCCTCAACAGAGCTTAACTTCCGTGTTCGGAATGAGAACGGGTGTGACCTCTGCGATAAAGCACCAAAACAAAACTTTGGATTTTGTTTGTTGTAATTTTATTGTAAAAGAATCCTATGGCTATTGTATGATCAAGAAAAATGTATTTTTCTTGATAATTCATTCCATATAACAGGATAAAGTTTTCCCTTTCGGGTGTGATTATTAAATTTCCTAATAGAAATCGGCTAATTAGTACACCTCGGCTCAACACATTACTGTGCTTACACCTAGTGCCTATCACGTGATCATCTCTCACGGGCCTCAAACGATTCCTAATCTTGAAGTATGCTTCACGCTTAGATGCTTTCAGCGTTTATCATTTCCCAACTTAGCTACTCTGCGATGCCCTTGGCAGGACAGCAGACACACCAGAGGTCAGTTC